>CALWLF010000044.1 GCA_944381455.1 uncultured Clostridia bacterium
GCCAGGATCCAGATACCTATGACCTGTACAGTGTACCAATGCAGATGAGAGGTTACGCTTTCATGAACAGCGAAAGACTTCCTCAGAGTGTGCGTGAAGCCATCACTTTGATGGTTGACCGTGAAGCCATTGCTTCTTTCATGCCTGGTATGTTCACTGCAACCAGCACCGCATTTGATACCGACGCTCCTTACGGTGCAGCACAGCCACCTGCAACAGATGTGGATAAAGCAAGAGAAGTTTTGGAAGCTGACGGCTATGTACTGACCAACGGCGTTTATACGAAAGATGGCCAGCCTTTGAAAGTTACCTTGAGCTGCTATGCTTCTCGTAACATTGATACCATTGCTGTATTGATGCAAGAACAGCTGAACGCTTTCGGTATCCAGGCTGAAATCGCTTTGAAAGAAGATCCAGACGGTACCTACATGACCGATCACGATTATGAAATCTGCTTCTATCGTATGATTACCGACAAGAGTGGCGATCCATTCCCATTCCTGGACGGTGCAATTAAATCCGGTTCTTATCAGGATATCGCTGGCTTTGGCAATGCAGAAACAGATGCTTTGATTGAAGAATTGCGTTATGAAATGGATGATGCAAGACGTGCGGAACTGACCAACCAGATTATGGAACAAGTATACGCAAGCAATACCATTTTGTTCTTGAACTGCTACAATAGAAACACTGTAATGCGCAAAGGTGTAACTGGTTTCAACGAAACCAACCCATATGAATTCTACGGTGTGTCTGCATCTACTTCTGTTTCTTATTGATTTGAATCAGATATGTACCAAGGATAAAAAGTAACGATTTTTAACTATACGCCGCCTTTTTGGCGGCGTATATGAGAAAAAAGCGGGTTCTTTTTTTTTCGCAATATTTTTCAGAAAAAAAGTTAAAAAAGGTATTTATTACCATTTATTCTGTTTTATACAAAAAATATAAGACAAAAGGAGTGAAAAAGTTTGCTTAAGTACACATTAAAAAGAATTGTAAACTTAATCCCCGTTTTGATTGTACTGACATTGCTGGTTTTCCTGTTGATGTACTTAACACCAGGTGATCCTGCGTTGTTGAAACTGGCTTCTCAGGGTGCAAACATCACTGACGAACTGCTGGAAATGGAACGGGAAGCCATGGGCCTCAACGATCCATTCTTTGTTCGCTATTTTGACTGGGTATTAGGTATTTTGCATGGCGACTTCGGCAATTCCTATGTTGACGGCGCAGCCATTTTGCCAAAATTGATGACTGCTTTGGGCTACACGGTTGTTTTGGCAACAGCCAGCACCATCGTATCGGTTGTAGTAGCCATCCCCATTGGTGTATTTACTGCCATCAAAAAAGACTCCATTCCGGATAACATCATCCGTATCTTTACCTTTACTGGGAATGCAATGCCCAACTTCTTGATTTCTTTGTTACTGATGTATTTGTTCTGTATCAAAGTAAATATGTTCCCTGTTATTGCAAAGGGAAGTGTGCAGGGCTTGTTCTTGCCAACGATGGCTTTGGCCATTCCAATGGCATCTAAATTTGCAAGACAAACGAGAGCCGACGTTTTGAGCCAGCTGGACGAAGAATACGTAATTGGTATGCACGCCCGCGGTGTTAAAGAACGTGTTATTTTGTATCGTAACGTTTTACATAATGCATTGGGCTCCATCATCACCGTAATTTCTTTGCAGATCAGAACTCTGCTGGGCGGCAGCGTTGTTATTGAAACCATTTTCCGTTGGCCTGGCGTTGGTTCTTTGATCATCGACTCCATCGGCGGACGTGACTACCCAACGGTGCAGGGTGTTGTATTGATCATGGCAACCATCCAGATTCTGATTAACTTGCTGACTGACATCAGCTACTGCATCATCGATAAACGAATTGAATTAGAATAGAGGTGAAGACACGTATGGCAGCAACTGCAACTGTGAAAAACGAGGCTGCAAAGCCTGTAAAAAAATTAAGCAAAAAGCAGCTGAAAAAACAGAGAATGAAACGAAAAGCGATCATTCTGGGTATTATCGTACTTGTTCTTCTGGTTCTGAGCTTTTTTGCACCTTATTTTGCACCAAATGATCCTTATGCATCAAACCCAACAATGATGAAGCAAGCACCTTCTGCGCAATTCTGGTTTGGGACTGACCACTTGGGCCGCTGTGTATTTTCTCGTGTGCTCACTGGTGCCCGTACATCTATTTTTGCGACACTGGTACTGGTAATCATTTCTTTCATTATTGGTACTGCAATCGGCATCATCTGCGGTTACTACGGCGGCGCTGTAGATAACATTTTGATGCGTATTACAGATATTTTGCTTTCTCTGCCTCAGATGGTTTTGGCCATTGCCGTAGCCGGTATTCTGGGCGGCAGCTTGACCAATGCTTTGATTGCTATCGGGGTGACAAGCTGGACTTCCTATGCACGTTTGGCTCGAAGTCATACGATGCGTATTAAGAATTTGCCGTATATCAACTCTTGTCGATTGACAGGTTCTTCGGATATTAACATCTTGTTCCACCATGTACTGCCAAACTTGATTGGTCCTATGTTGGTAAATGCAACATTGGAAATTGGTACTACGATGCTTTCTATCGCCGGTCTGTCCTTCTTGGGCCTGGGTGTTGCGCCTCCGGAAGCTGAATGGGGTTCCATGGTAAGTGAAGGCAGAGCTTACTTGCAGCTGGCACCTTGGACAGTATTTGCTCCTGCTGTTGCTATTTTGCTGGCAGTTATGCTGTTCAACTACTTTGGTGAAAGCGTATGCGACGTAGCAAATGAAGTGTAATGGAGGGGTGTGAATATGGCTGAAAATTTATTGGAAATTAGAGACCTCACCCTTTCTTATGGTGAGTTTAAGATTGTAACCGACGTTAACTTTTCTGTAAAACCAGGCGAAATCGTTTGTATTGCAGGGGAATCCGGTTGCGGTAAAAGTACATTGATTAAAGCCATTTTGGGGATTAAACACCTGGGTACACAGGTAGTGAATGGTAGTATTATCCTCAACGGCAGAGATATTACAAATCTGAGTGTAGAAGAAAGACGTCAGATTTTGGGTACGGAAATTGGTTATGTACCACAAAATACAAGAGGTTCTTTCAATAACATCAGAAGCTATGATGTGCAGTATAAAGAGACTTTGCAGTGTCACAACCAAAAATTTGATCGCGGCGAAGCAATTAAATTGTTCAAACGTTTGAATTTCCCTGATCCGGAACGTCTTTTGGGCCATCAGCCTTGGGAAATGTCCGGTGGTATGAACCAACGTATGGCAATTGGTTTGGCTGTATTGCAGCAACCAAAACTGATGCTGGCCGACGAAGCAACTTCCGTATTGGACGTTACCAGCCAGAAACAGGTTATCGAAGAATTGGCACAGTTGAGAGATGAACTTGGCTGGTCTATCCTTTTCATCACCCACAACTTGGGCGTTGCTTCTCACATCGCCGACAAACTGGGTGTTATGTATGCCGGCCGTATGGTGGAATATGGTGATATCCGCAAAGTATTGGACGATCCAATCCATCCCTATACTCGTGCACTGTTGGCTGCTATCCCTGGCAAAGACAGAAAATTGCCAGTTGGTTTGGAAGGCAGACCTCCTCTGGATGGTGCAGAATGGACAGGTTGTACCTTTGAACCTCGCTGCAAACACCGCACCGAGGCTTGCAAAACAAGAGCATATTGCTTGAAAGAAGTGGAACCTGGCCACTTTGCTAGCTGCTCAGAAGGGAGGGCGAAACAATGAGCGAAGCACCTTTGTTGGAAGTTAGAAACGTAGCGAAAGCATACGGGAAAAAACAAAAAAGAAAAGAAGTTTTGACTGATATCAACTTTACCTTAAATGAAGGCGAAGTATTGGGTATCATCGGGGAATCTGGCTGCGGCAAAAGCGTTTTGCTGAACCTGATCTCCTGCTTGGAACCAGTTTCTGATGGCCAGCTGTTTTTCAAAGGGCAGGAATACACCGGCAAAAAACCAAAAGATGTTTGCCGTTGGTTCCAGGTAATTTTCCAGGACTCGGAAGCTGCATTTGACCCGAAAATGACCATTCGTCAGTCCATGAAAGAAAACCTGAAGCTGTTGGCTTCGGACGCAAGCGATGCTGACCGTCGTATTGATGAAATGGTTGGTATGATGGGCTTGGCCTCCGAACTGGCCGACCGTTATCCTCGTCAACTTTCTGGTGGCCAGGTACAACGTATGGCAATTGCCCGTGGCTTGGTAACCAGCCCCAATATGCTTCTTTGCGATGAAATCACCTCTGCTTTGGACGTATCGGCACAGGCTATGATTTTGCAGTACTTATTTGAACTGCGTCGTCAGAGAGGTTTGACGATGGTATTTGTATCCCATGACTTGGCTGTTTGTAGCACATTCTGCGATAGAATTGCGATCATGCAAGGCGGCCGCATTGTAGAAATTGGCACACCAGAACAGATCATGGATCATCCACAGCATGATTATACCAAGCTGTTGCTGGATGCTGTGCTGTATGTAAAATAATTTGTTTCTATTGCGTATGAATTGTGTTTGTTACTGTTGTTTTTACGATAGATAACAATCTTGAATTACGCTCCCCATATTATACCCTTTATATAGACCGCGCGGTTCTCCCCAATTTTGCTGCGCGGTCTTTTTATGCACAAAAAAGGAATCCATGGTTTCATGGATTCCTTCTATGTTATTATCTGTTTTTCAGCACTTGGGCCACGTTCAAGTTGCTGCTGGAGTAATCAGGGATGAGCCCCAGACGCCAAATGGAAGTGCCGCTGATGCCGAACAGTTTGGCCAGGTCCACTTTTTCCTGCATACTCAGCGCATTTTCATACCACAGCGTTGTGGTTCCGCCGTTTTCTGGATAGGTGAGGTAGGGGTTATGGTATGTCCTGGAATAATTGCTTATGGTGTTGCTTTGGTTCAATTTTTCTTTCAGCTGACTGCTGTTGAGGGTGATGGGAACAGCATTTGTAATGGTGCCGTTTACCACGTTCCATCCGGCACTGTCAATGCTTAACCCAAGGACCACTTTTTCTTTTGGTACCTGGGCAATGGTCGTTTTGATGGCATAATAGATTTCATCAAAAGGTGTAACGGGCGTTGTGGTAAAACCGCTGGCCTGCTCCGCTTCGGAAAGGGAAGTGGGCGCATAATCATAGGCCATGATGATGACATGGTCCGCAAGGGCACCAATGGCGGAAAGATCATAGCCATCATAATAGGCGCTGCTGTTTTTCAGCTGAGGCGATACAGCCACTTGCAGCTTTTTGCCGGCAGCATCCAGTTTTGTATTCAGTTCTGTTAAAAAGGCAGTGAAACCAGATTTCATGTCATTGCCGCGCAGCCCCTCAAAATCGATGGTCACGCCGTCATAAAAATTAGTTCCGGCTGCACGGTATACGGTAGTGGCTTCTTCTACAACGGCGTCTACGGCCTGGCTGCGAAGAGAGGCGTCAGTTAAAATGGATGACAGCGGGCTGTTTGCTTCTTCAGCGCTGCAAAATACATTCAAATACTGTGATACGCCGTTGGAATCATAGAAAGCGACGATTTCTTCATATCCGGATGGCACAATCCACTCGTTTCCGCCCGTGCTTAAGGTGTTGACAACAGGGACGCCGTTATCCAGCACCATGCGGCTCCAGCCATAGGAGACAGCGTCGTAAGAGGCAGCAATCTCCTTTTGTGAAAAGGAAGAAAAAGCATAAAAGGCATGTTGATAAGCCAAAGGCTGATTCTGCCGTTCATATAGCCGCATCATCATGGCTGCTGCTTCTTCCCGGGTGGCATAGCCTTCGGGATCGAAGGTGGTGGCGCTTCTGCCGCTGATGATACCAAAATCATAGGCGATGGTAATATATCCCTTGCTCTGGGAGACATCGCTAAAAGGCAGGGCTGTACCGGCTACCTGTTCTGCCAAGGCATCATAGCCCAGGGCTTTTACCAGCATCACAGCCAGTTCCCGCCGGGTAAGATTTTCGTTGGGCCGGAAGGCGCCGTTTGAAACGTCCGTGGCGCCATGGGCAGCCGCTGTATTGATGGCAGCAAAATACCAGCTGGATGTATCTTGTACATCGGAGAAAGGCGAAACAGTTGCACTGGCGCTCCAGCCAAATAAATTAGAAAGCATCTGTGCAAACTGCGCCCTGGTGACAGGCTGACCGGTGCCAAAACTGCCGTCGTCCATCCCGTTCATGATGCCGGCTGCAGCGGCGCTTTCCACATTTTCATAAGCCCAGTGGCTTGGCGGCATATCGGTAAACGTCTGTGCAAACGCTGTAACAGAGCAGGCGCTGCTGCAAAGCAGGGCGCACAGAAGCAAAGAGATGTTTCGTTTCATATTCAAGCCTCCTTCTTTAGTCTTACATTTGTACGATTTGATTTCAGTGTACCATAATTCGAAACAAATGACAAGAGAAGGAGAGATTTTTCTTTCGGTGAGGAGAATATTGAAAAAGAGGGCAAACTGTGATATAGTCCATAAAAAAGGAGGGTTCTGTTGTGCAGTTGGGCTGGGAATTTCAGATTTTGGACTGGGTGCAGGCTGTGTTTGGCGGTGCCGTAGGCGATTGGTTTTGGCCATTGTTTACACGTCTGGGCAGCGGCGGCCTGCTTTGGATTTTGCTGACCATATGGGTATTGTTTTGGAAAAAAGACCGCCGGCGTGGATGGACGGCAGTTTTGGCGCTGTTACTGTGCCTTGTAATTGGCAATGGGTTGTTGAAAAATCTGGTGCAGCGGCCAAGACCATTTTCTTTTGTGCCGGAAATGCCGCTTTTGATTGCAGCGCCCTGGGATTATTCCTTTCCTTCTGGCCACACCATGAGCTCCTTTGCAGCGGCCTATGCGCTTTCCATGGGGCAGGCAAGGTGGAAGCAAGTGCTGCTCTATGGGTTGGCGGCGGCCATGGCCTTTTCCAGACTTTATTTATATGTGCACTTTCCCACAGATGTTTTGGCTGGGCTGGTGCTGGGCCTTTGCATGGGTGTTTTGGCAAAAAAATGTGTGTTGTATGCAGAAAAAAAGCGGCAGGCGCATAAGTTAGACCAAAAGGAATGAGGAAGTGCAGCCAATGGCAGCCGTTTTTTTAAGTCCTTCCGTACAGGAATGGAATTTATATTTCACAGAAGGCACAGAGGAGCAGTATATGAATTTGGTGGCCGATGAGGTGGAGCCGCTTTTAGAGGCGGCAGGCATATTCTATGGGCGCAACGATCCCAATCAAAGTCTGTCGGAAGTCATTGCGCAATCCAATGCCTACCCCTATGACTTGCACGTTGCCATCCACTCCAATGCTTCTCCGGAGGGGAAAGAAGGTAAGTTTCAAGGGGTGGGGCTTTATTATTTTCCGCAAAGTGCCGGGGGAAGGCAGTTTGCGCTTTTGCTGCAGGAGGAGTTTCAAAAAATTTATCCTAATCCAGCCCTAGTGCAGTTGTTTCCCACGACGACACTGGCTGAGGTGCGGCGCACCAATGCGCCTACGGTTTTGATTGAGGCGGGATTTCATGATAATGCGGAAGATGAAGCATGGATTAAGGCCAATTTGGCTGCCATCGGGCAGGCCATTGCAACGGCCATCCAACGGTATTTGGCAGGAGAAGGAGAGAATTAAACCATGACCGTAAGAAAAAGCCTATATGGGCAGGCAGCCGTACGGGTGGGGTTTTTTGTGGCCTTTTTTGGGCAGGCTGTGTCCGTTTGGCAGTTGAGATGGTGGGTTTGGATGGGGGCAGGATTGTTTTTGGCTTGTTCCATGGTACGGCGTCTGTTCCCTAACCGGATGGAAAGCCATGGCGCTGAGAAACAATTTGATTTGGTGCAGGGAGAAGTGCCAGCACAGGTGAAAAAGCAGTGGAAGAAAGCAGCCTGGCGCAGTGCATTGGCATGGGTGGCAGGCAATGCCGTTTGTCTATCGCTGCTGCTTTCGCTGCCGCAAAGGGAAGAAGCGTTGTGGGCGCTGACGTTTTTTTATTCTGTCTGTGATGTTGTTTGTATTGTGGTTTTCTGCCCTTTTCAGATGTTATTGATGAAAAACAGATGCTGCATGACCTGTGTGATCTATAACTGGGATTATTTGATGATGGCAACACCGCTGCTTTTTTCCCGGTCTTGGGGTGGGCGGTGTCTTTTTCTATTGGGTTTGGCAGTGTTTTTTCAATGGGAATGGAAAAAACATCATTACCCCGCTAGGTTTTGGGAAGAAACAAATAAAAACCTTGCTTGCAGCCATTGCACAGAAAAAAGCTGCCGCAGCCGCAGGGCCGTGCTCCGTATACTGGCTTCTTTGCCGCGACAAAAAGCAGAAAAATAATCGTACAGCAAAACAGTTTTCTAAGAAGTGAATTATTGCAGGCATAAGAAAGATAGAAGAAATCCTTTGTTTCGAAGGGGTTCTTCTATTTTTTTTATACTGCACCTTAGACTGGTTTGTTTTTCCTGCCTTACAGTTTCATTACAAATGGACAGTTTTTCTTGTGGAATCATGAAGTGATGCTTATAATGGGAGAAAAGGAGATGTTGTTTCTATGGCAAAAAAAGGAGGAAGAGCATGAAAAAGAGACAATTATGTTTGTTGTTGGCTTTGGCGATGGCTGGAAGCGCAACACCGGTTTTTGGCGGACAAGTCAGCTATGTGCTGGAAACGCCTTTGTCATATGATGTGACAAAGGACGTCAAGCATATTGACGGGACGCTGTTTCTTACTTTGGATGCTTTGATGGAAAGCTTTCCGACAACTACCTTCACAAAAGAAGAAAAAACCTTGTCCATTGAAAACAGCTCCCGGCGTTTAACTTATACGCTCTCCGATGGCAGACTGGAGCTTTATACAAAGGGCGGCCAGGAAACCACAGAACAACCTGCGGCTAAGGCGGCCGTGGTGGAAAACGGCATCACCTATTATCCTCTGCGGGATTTGATGGAAGCCATGGACTATACTGTGGGCTATTCGGTGGAATCCAGCGGCGGTCATGTGACCTATCTTGTGCCGGTGGAACAGGGAAAAACGGTGCAGCAGCAGAAAAATTTGTATGCACCCTTTTATCTGGCGCTGATCAATGGTCTTTCGAACCAGGAAAATGAAACGCTTTCTCCTTATGGCCTGCTTCATGTGATGGCTATGTTGGCAAGCGGTGCGCAAGGAGAAACGAGAACAGAACTGCTGGATGCCGTCGGCGCAACATCGGTGTATGAACTGGAACAATATATCACAAATTATGAGGAATATGTTCGTCAAATGCGGACATCCAAATGGGGGACTGTCCAGATGACAGATGCTTTGGTCTATCAAACAGGCGGCGGAGTGGAACGAACCATTTTGCCTGCGTATGCTGATTATCTGACCAATACTTACGAAGCCAGTATCTTTGGCATTGATCAGCCGGATGCTTTTGATGACTGGCTGGCAGAAAAAACAAAAGGCAGGATCACAGAAAGCGGATTTGCCGAAAATTTTGAAAATTTTGATGTTTCTTTTACCAGCACCCTCCTTTTGGATTTGCCTTGGGAAGAAAAGTTTGATGTGGAAGACACGCAAGAAGGAACGTTTTATCAGGCAGATGGCACAAAAGTCACAGTGCCGTTTTTGACAAAAACAATGCAGAAGGCAGAATATTACCAGGGAAACGGAAAAGAAGCTGTGATTCTTCCTTACCAAACCCAGGCAGGAAAATTTTCCATGGTGCTGGTGACTGGTACAGAGCCATTGACACAGGAAGAATTTCAGCAGATTACAGAAGAAGCGGCAAATCGTTGTATTGCACTGAAACTGCCGAAATGGAAAACAGAAAATCATGTGGATTTAAAGGAAAAAATGAAGCAGATGGGAGTAACGGCTGCTTTTTGTGATGAGGCCGATTTTTCTTTGATCAGCGATACGCCGTTGTCCTTGAGCTGTCTATTGCAGTCTGTCGCCATAGACGTCAATGAAGAAGGCACTACGGCGGCAGCCTTTACCCAGGCCACCGTTTATCGCAGTATGGTCGAAGATGTGGTCGATGTGACTTTCGACCATCCTTTTACCTTTTTTATCTTGGAAGAAACCTCTGGGCAAGTCTTGTTTGCTGGGAAATGGAATCAGGCACAATAAAAAGAGCACCGGCCGGGAAACTGGCCGGTGTTTCATGGAAAAATGGAAGGAAAAAGCCGCCCAAAAGGCGGCTGTGGAAAAATAGGTGAATGCTGTGTTTTTATTGCAGCCGCACAAAAAGCCATCTGGAAACAAAACAGATGAGGCTTGTTACGGCCGCAGCTGGGCGTTGGAGTTGCGCAGCAACAGCTCAATTTTTAATTTAATGTTCATCAGCTCTCGCTTGATGATTTCAATTTTTTTATTGTCGTTGCGAAAAGACGGCGTGGAAACGCTGACGGCCACCACAGGTTTTCCTTGTTTCATGATGGGTACGGCGATACATTGGATTTGCTCGGCAAATTCCTCATTTTCATAGGCAAAGCCTTCCCGTTCCACTTGTTTGAGCTGGCTGTAAAGCACATTTAAGTCTGTGATGGAGTGCTTGGTGCAATAGGGCACTTCTTTGGGAAAAAGCCGCTCAATTTCTTCCAAGGTATGTTTGCAAAGCAAAGCTTTGCCCAGGGCAGTGCAGTTGGCAGAAACCTGCTTGCCTACATAAGTCACCAAACGCAGGCTCTGGGGGGAATCTTTTTTTGCAATATAAAGCACATTGGAGCCGTCCAAAATGCCCAAACTGCAGGTCTCGTTACAAATATCCACCAGCTTTGTCATTTCACGGGTGATGTGATTGAGCAGGTTTTCGTTGTTGACGTAGGTGGAGCCGATGGCAAACATGCTCACGCCGATGGAATATTTCAGTGTGTTTGGATTTAACGAAATGTAATGGCGGCATTCCAAGGTATGCAGCATGGGAAAGATGCTGCTTTTGGGCGCACCGATTTTTTTGGCAATTTCTGTCAAGGTAAAGCCAGTATCACTGGAAGCCAATAGTTCAAAAATATCAAGAACACGGCCCGTTGTGCGGTGTTCAGAAGGATTAACAGCCATAAAAACGCTCCTTTTAACCAAGGTATTTGCAACTTTGTCCACAGGTTGCAATCATCTTTTATTATACAACAAAATAAAAAAAAAGGCAAAGAAAATGAGAAAATCAACAGAAAAACTCTTTTTGCACAAAAAAGATTGCAATTCATGGAGCTGCAACGTATGATAAAGAAAAACGAAAGAGGGAATGTGTCCATGAAATATATGATTGCATCGGACTTGCACGGTTCTGCTTTTTACTGCAACCAACTGATGCAGGCCATGGAACGGGAACAGCCGGACAAACTGGTGCTGCTGGGTGATTTGCTCTATCACGGGCCGCGCAATGATTTGCCCAAAGGGTATGCGCCCAAAGATGTGATTGCCATGCTCAATGAAAAAAAGGAGCGGCTTTTTTGCGTGCGGGGAAATTGTGACACAGAGGTGGATCAAATGGTGCTGGAATTTCCCATTCTCAGCGACAGTGCGCTATTGATGATCGATGGGAAAGAAATTTTGGCCGTTCACGGTCACCGTCCGCTGCCGCCAGTGGGGAAAACGGTCATTTGCTGGCGGGGACACAGCCATGTGCCTTTTTGCGGCGAGCAAGACGGCGTTTTTTGTCTCAACCCTGGCAGCGTCTCCATTCCCAAGGAACAGTCGCCTCGTGGCTATCTAGTGCTGGAAGCGGGGCAGTATCGCTGGTGCACTTTAGATGGGACGGTGTATCACACCTGGGATGAAGCGGAACGGGCAATGCCCACCCAAAGAATGATGCAGTTTCCATCTTGCGAAGAAAAAGAATGAAAGCCACCCAGATCAAAGGGCAGGGATCTTATGCTTGAAACGGATGGCTGCTTTCTTTGCTATCTGAATAAAGCGAAGAGAAAAGAAAAAGTTCTTTTGGTGGTTTTTACGATGATGCTGGAAAAAGATAGAAAATATGTTGATATTTTGACGGAAAAAGAATGGAAAAATAGTCTGTCATTGCCATTGACCATGGATTTTTTGAAAAAAAGCTTGCTTTTCTTTCCATTTCCCTTTATGATAGATGGCGTATTGTAAAACGGATTCTAACTATATAATAGGTAGAAACGGGAGAGGGTGACGAAATGGACGAAAACATCGCCATGATGTGGTTATTTCGGGCCATGCGTGGAAATAACAAAAAGGTGAAACGGCTGCTCCATGGCTTTGGCCAGGCTCAAATGGTTTGGCATTGTTCCGCTGGCGACCTGCGGCAGATGGAATGGATGGAAGAAGACATGGTGCAAGACCTGCTGAAGGCTAAGGATCATTTGGACCAGTGGCTGGAAGAAATGGAACAGGCTGCCGTCCGCTATGTGTCCGTCCATGACGAAACCTTTCCCCAATGGCTGCGGGAAGTGTATGATGCCCCGGTGGGGCTCTATGTCCAAGGAGAGCTGCCTGCCCGGGAAGACCGCTGCATCAGCATGATTGGCGCCAGGCGCAGCTCGGAATATGGCCGTGCCATGGGGTATGATTTGGCGAAAGCCTTAGCCAAAGACGGCTTTACCATCATTAGCGGCATGGCAGAGGGCATCGATTCCATCTGTCATCGCGGCGCCCTCGACGGCGGAGGAAAAACCATCGCCGTGCTGGGGTTTGGCCATAACGAATGTTACCCGGCCAAAAACAAAAGCCTGAAAGAAGAAATTCAAAGCAAAGGCACCCTGGTGAGCGAATATCCGCCCAATACCCATTCGGGAAAACATACCTTTCCCAGGAGAAACCGCATTATTGCAGGATTGAGCCCGCTGCTGATTGTGGTGGAGGCAGGAAAGCGCAGCGGCACCCTCATTACGGTGGACTTTGCCCTGGATGCCGGCCGCACCGTCATGACTTTTCCTTCCAATATCACCAACCGTTTCAGCGAAGGAACCAACCAACTGATTCAGCAGGGCTGTCCCATCATCACCTGCAAAGAGGATGTCTATGCAGAAATGGGATGGACGCCTGCCGCGCTCAGGTGTGAAGAAGAACTGCCGCAGCCTTCTCTTACCCAGCAGGAGCAGCTGGTGTATGGGGCAATCAAAAAAGAACCCGTTTCGATGGAAGAACTGATGAAAACGATACCTCTGCCGGTGGCAGAGATCCAGTCGCTGCTGACCATGCTGGAACTGTATGGTTTGGTGGAGCGGCTGCCCCAAGAGCGGTATCGGAAGTTATCATAAATTGAGGTGAAACAATGGCAGCAACAAAAAAAGCAGCGCCAAAGACAAAAAAAGCAAAGAAACCCAAAAAACAGTATTTGGTGATTGTGGAGTCGCCGGCAAAAGCCAGCACCATCAAAAAGTTTTTAGGCTCTGCCTATACCATAGAAGCAAGCATGGGCCACGTCAGAGACCTGCCGAAAAGCCAGCTGGGCGTGGATTTGGAACATGATTTTGAACCGCGTTATATCACCATCCGCGGCAAAGGCGATTTATTGGCTAAGCTGCGCAAGGCCGCCAAAACGGCCGATAAAGTGTATCTGGCCACTGACCCGGACCGGGAAGGGGAGGCCATCAGCTGGCATTTGGTGACGGCGCTGAATTTGGAACAGAACCAGTATAGCCGCATCACCTTCAACGAAATCACAGAAAATGCCGTCAAGCATTCCTTTGATGCTGCCAGAGACATTGATATGGATTTGGTGGACGCTCAGCAGGCCCGCCGTGTGCTGGACCGGGTGGTGGGCTATTCCTTAAGCCGGCTGCTTTGGGATAAAGTGAAAAAAGGCTTAAGCGGCGGCCGGGTGCAGTCGGTGGCGCTGCGGATCATTTGCGACCGGGAAGAAGAAATCAACAGCTTCATCCCAGAAGAATATTGGTCGCTCGATGGTCTTTTCCAAAGCGGAAAAGCGAAGTTAAAGGCAAAATACTATGGCCGCGGCGGCGAAAAAATGGTGCCAAAACAAAAAAGTGAAGTGGAGGCATTGCTGGAAGAACTGAACAACGCTGTTTTTTCTGTTCAGGAAGTCAAACGCGGCACAAGAACTAGAAAGCCGTTTCCGCCTTTTACCACCAGCACCTTGCAGCAGGAAGCCAGCAAATATCTCAATTTGACGGCCCAAAAAACCATGATGATTGCCCAGCAGCTGTATGAAGGGGTGGAAATCAAAGGAGAAGGCACACTGGGGTTGGTGTCTTATATCCGTACAGACTCGGTGCGTATTTCCGATGAAGCGTATGCCGATATGAAAGCCTTTATCACCGAGCAGTATGGCCAACAGTTTAACAGTCCCCAGCGCAATCTCTATAAATCGAAAAATAAGGCCCAGGATGCCCACGAAGCCATCCGGCCTTCCTATATCCATCGGACGCCGGACAGCTTGAAAGATTCCCTTTCCAAAGACCAGTATAAGCTTTATAAACTGATTTGGGAACGGGCCATTGCAAGCCAGATGGCGCCGGCCGAATATGAAACCCAGTCCATCTCCATTGCAGGCGGAGACCATGTGTTTAAAACCTCCGGCTCGGTGCTGCGCTTTGAAGGGTTCTTAAAAGTCTATGACAAGGTGGAAGAAGGGGAAGAAGAAAACAAGATGATTGCCCTATCAGAAGGTGAGACACTCAAAACCATCTCCTTTGATCCCCAGCAGCATTTCACCCAGCCGCCAGCCCGTTTCAGCGATGCTTCGCTGATTAAAACGCTGGAAGAACTGGGTGTTGGCCGTCCCAGCACCTATGCCCCAACCATTGCCACCATCTTAAACCGCAACTATGTGGTCAAAGAGAAAAAACTGTTTTATCCGACGGAATTGGGCGGCGTGGTTAACGACATCATGAAGCAGTATTTCCCCAATATTGTCAATGTGGATTTTACGGCCCAGATGGAAGAAGAGCTGGACGAGGTGGAAGAAGGCAGCATCGCCTGGAAGGATACCATCCGTGAGTTTTACCCCGGTTTTGCAGAGGAGCTGGCCAACGCAGAAGAAAAACTGAGCAAGGTGGAAATCAAAGACGAAGTGACAGATATCCTTTGTGAAAAATGCGGGCGCAATATGGTCATTAAATATGGCCGGTATGGCAAATTTTTGGCCTGCCCCGGTTTTCCGGAATGTTCCAATGCCAAGCCGTTTTTTGAAGACGCCGGCGTTGCCTGCCCCAAATGCGGCAAGCGGGTGCAGATCAAAAAGACGAAAAAAGGCCGGATTTATTATGGATGCGAAGATAATCCCGACCAGTGTGATTTTGTCAGCTGGAATAAACCGGTGGAGGAGAAGTGTCCGCGCTGCGGCGGCTATATGGTGGAAAAAGGCACCAAAAATCCCAAAATCGTCTGTGCAGATCCGGCCTGCGGATATGTCAAAGAATCCTCATGATTATTATTAGGAATGATGTTCCGCTATTTAGATTATATAACGAAAAAAAACTTCTGTTTTCGATATTTTTGTCACAAAGGCAGAAGGAAAAATGCGAAAAAAGACAGCGTTTCAAAAGGGCTGTCTTTTTTTGTTCTAAATAGCGGTATATACATTGTTAGGTATGTACAAGGAAAATCCACCAAAAAGGCACGTTTTTTTGTCTGATCTGGATTATATGGAAAAAATCTGTTAGATTTTTGTCATAGTTACCTAGAAATTGATTTTTATAGCCATTTTTCTTTGTCAAAATTATAATAATCGTTGAAAAAAGAATGCACATGACATATAATAGGCAGTAAAGGAATGTAATTTTGCATGAATCTAGGAGGTATGGAACATGAAAAAAGCTGGTGTCATTGGTGCAGGACAAATGGGCATGGATATTGCTCAACTTTTTGCCAAAGCAGGCATTGATGTAGTGGTCAGAGATATGACCATGGATATTTTGAATAAAAGCAAAGAAAAACTGGAAAAAAGCCTGGCTAAACTGGTAACCAAAGGCAAAATGACCGAAGAACAAAAAGAAGCCATCCAGGGCAAGTTCTTCTTCACCACCAATCTGGCCGATGTCAGCGACTGTGACATCGTGGTGGAAGCCATTGTGGAAAATGTAGAAATCAAGAAAAACGTATTCAAAGAATTGGACAGCATCTGTGATGACAAAACCATCTTTGCTTCCAACACTTCTTCTATTTCCATCACAGAAATTGCTTCTGCTGTAAAACGTGCAGACAAGTTCATTGGGATGCACTTCTTTAACCCAGCAACGGTAATGAAACTGGTGGAAGTCATCCGCGGTTTTGAAACCAGCAATGAAACCTTTGAAGCCATCTATCAGCTGAGCAAAGATTTGGGCAAAGAACCAATCGAAGTAAACGAAGGCCCTGGCTTTGTAGTAAACCGTCTGCTGATTCCTATGATCAACGAAGCTATTTTCGTGTATGCAGAAGGCATTGCTTCTGTGGAAGACATCGACAAAGCAATGCAGCTGGGTGCAAACCATCCAATGGGACCTCTGGCTCTGTCTGACTTGATCGGTAACGACACCGTGCTGCACATCATGGAAGTAATGTACAACGAAACCAACGACAGCAAATATCGTCCAGCTCCTTTGCTGCGTAAAATGGTACGCGCCAAAAAACTGGGCCGCAAAACGGGCATCGGTTTCTACAACTACAATAAATAAGATTTGTGTAGGAGGAAATTTCCATGTCGGAATTTACTGAAATTATTTGTGAAAAACAGGGCGGGATTTGCATCATCAAAATCAATCGTCCTAAGGTATTAAACGCACTGGTTCCTTCCGTATTTTATGAATTGAATCAGGCGCTGGATGAAATTGAAGCCGATCCAGAAATCCGCGTTGTCATTATCACTGGCGAAGGACGTGCCTTTGCAGCCGGTGCCGATATTACATACATGAAAGATTTGGATGCCAAAGGCGCCAAAGCCTTTGCCACCCATATCACCAGTGTGCTGCGCCGAATGGAATCCATGGAACAGATTTTCATTGCTGCTGTCAACGGCTATGCTTTGGGCGGCGGCTGCGAACTTTCCATGGCTTGCGATTTGCGTATCACAGAAGCCGGCACCAAATTTGGCTTGCCAGAAACTGGTTTGGGTATTATCCCAGGCTTCTCCGGTACACAGCGCCTGACCCGTCTGGTGGGCCTTACCATTGCCAAAGAAATGGTGGTAACCGGCAAAAAAATCGACGGTGTGGAAGCATACCACATCGGTTTGGTCAACAAGGTGGCCGAAGACGGCAAATTGATGGAAGAAGCCATTGATATGGCAAACCAGATTTTGAAAAACGCTTCTTTGGCAGTTTCTTACGGCAAGGAAGCCATCAACCGCGGCATTCAGCTGGATATGGACAGCGCCATCGACTTTGAAACCAACTTGTTTGGTCTCTGCTTTGCAACGGAAGATCAAAAAGAAGGTATGACCGCGTTCTGCGAAAAGAGAAAACCACATTTTGTAAATCGATAATTTAACATATGGAGGGAATTTTCAAATGATGAAAGAAGTAGTGATTGCCAGTGCCGTTAGAACACCAATCGGCAGCTTCCAGGGCGCTTTTTCCACTGTGCCTGCTGCTGAATTGGGCAGAATTGCCATTGTAGAAGCGCTCAAAAGAGCAAACATCACCCCAGATATGGTAGATGAAACTTTGCTTGGCTGCGTATTGCAGGCTGGCCAATATCAGGGTGTTGCCCGTCAGGCTGCTGTAAACGCCGGCATTCCTGTGGAAAGACCAGCTCTTTGCATCAACATGATCTGCGGTTCTGGTCTTCGTTCTGTTGCTATGGCGGCCCAGGCCATTCAGTGCGGTGACGCAGATGTGATTGTTTGCGGTGGTACCGAAAACATGACCCGCGCACCTTATGTATTGGAACAGGCCAGAGGCGGCTATCGTATGAACGATGGCAAGATCATCGACAGTATGGTGCGCGATGGTTTGACCGATGCTTTCTATCACTATCACATGGGCATCACAGCTGAAAATGTAGCTGAAAAATATGGCATCACCAGAGAAATGCAGGATGAATTTGCGCTGAGAAGCCAGACCAGAGCTGAAGCTGCACAAAAGAGCGGCCGTTTCAAAGATGAAATCGTTCCTGTTACCGTAAAAACAAGAAAAGGCGAAGTCATCGTAGAAGACGACGAATATCCAAAACATGGCACCACCATGGAAAAACTGCAGAAACTGAAACCAGCTTTCAAAGAAGGCGGCACAGTAACTGCTGGCAACGCTTCTGGTATCAACGACGGCGCTGCTGTATTGATTGTGATGTCTGCAGAAAAAGCTGCTGAATTGGGCATCAAACCTTTGGCAAAAATCAGAAGCTATGCTTCTGCCGGTGTAGATCCTCAGATCATGGGCGTTGGTCCTATCTATGCTTGCCGTAAAGCCATGGAAAAAGCTGGCATCACGGTAGATGATCTGGACTTGATCGAATCCAACGAAGCATTTGCTGCACAGAGCGTTGCTGTAGCAAGAGAATTGGGCTTCGATATGGAAAAAGTAAACGTAAACGGCGGTGCTATTGCCCTTGGCCATCCAGTAGGTGCTTCCGGTGCCAGAATCCTGGTTACGTTGCTGTATGAAATGAAAAAACGCGACAGCAAACTTGGTATGGCAACCCTTTGCATTGGCGGCGGTATGGGCACCACTGTTATTGTAGAAATGTAAGTAGATTCTTTCTGCGCATGATGTTATGTTTCCCTTGTTTTTGCATATTTTTTGCAAAAACAAGGGTTTTTTTGTGCAAAAAGTCGTAATTTAAAAAATGATGGGAAGCAGAGAAGGAAGAAATTTTGTTTACAGCCGTCGATGTTTGTAGTATAATGACAAATGGTATTCTAGTTTTTTGTGCAAAATTTTTACAGTTCAAAGAAAAGGGGAGTTATGATGGGTAACGAAAAGAAAAAAATACCTTTTGCACTGCAAATCTTTTTGGGCCTTTGTCTGGGTATCCTGGCCGGTCTGCTGCTGATGGGGCATGTGGATGTGGCAAAAACGTATATTCAGCCCTTTGGCACGTTATTTTTAAACTTGTTGAAGTTTGTGGTGGTGCCGATTGTGCTGTTTTCCATTATGGATGGCGTCATTTCCATGCAGGATCTGCGGAAAGTGGGCAGCATTGGGGTGAAAACCATTGTTTATTACACCTGTACTACGGCATTTGCCGTTTTCATCGGCCTGTTGCTGGCCAATTTGTTTAAGGACAGTTTTGTGCGGCTTTCCACAGAGGGGCTGGAGTATTCGGCACAGCAAAGTCCTTCGTTTTTAGAGACTTTGGTGGGCATGTTCCCCAGCAATGTGGTGGCGCCCATGAGCGATGCCAATATGCTACAGGTGATTGTGATGGCCCTCTTTTTTGGCTTTGGAGCCATCATTGCCGGTGAAAAAAGCAAGGCGTTTGCCGCCTTTGTTTCCAGTGCCAATGAAGTGAGTATGCAGGTGATGAACATCATCATCAAAGTAAGCCCCATTGGCGTGTTTGCCTTGATTACACCGGTGGTGGCAGAAAACGGTCCTGGCATTTTGGGCAGCTTGGCCCTGGTGCTGGTGGTGGCTTATATTGCTTATCTGTTGCATATGGCATTGGTATATTCGGCTACGGTTTCTTCTTTGGCAAAGGTAAGTCCTTTGAAGTTTTTCTCGGGGATGCTGCCTGCCATGATGATGGGCTTTTCCAGCGCTTCTTCCGTTGGCAGCTTGCCGTTAAATTTAGAGTGCGTGGAAAAACTGGGTGCAAAAAAAGAAGTGGCAAGCTTTGTGCTGCCTTTGGGCGCCACCATCAATATGGATGGGACGGCCATTTATCAGGGCGTCTGCGCCATTTTCATTGCCACCTGTTATAATGTGGATTTGTCTTTGAGCCAGCAGCTGACCATCATTTTAACGGCTACGTTGGCCTCCATTGGTACAGCAGGCGTGCCGGGAGCTGGGCTTGTGATGCTGACCATGGTGCTGACCAGTGTGGGGCTGCCCATCGAAGGCATTGCCCTGGTAACAGGCATTGACCGTATTTTTGACATGGGCCGGACGACAGTAAACATCACAGGCGATGCAGCTTGTGCCCTGGTGGTTTCTAAAATGGAAGAAAGACGAGAAGCCAAAAAACGGCAGCAAGCATAAACGAAACGGACAACAAAAAAACAGCGCAGCAACCACAAAAACCTGGGGCTGCGCTGTTTTTGATTGGTTTTTTATTCTGCCAATGTTTTGGCGGTCTTTGTTTTTTTACAGGTCTTGGTTGCTTTTTTTGCCTCTTTCAGCATCCCTTGATACTCCTTGCAGTAGGGGCTTAAAAAGCAGATATCGCACTTGGGGCTGCGTGCCGTACAGATTTTGCGGCCGTGGGCAATCACCTGGGTGTTATAGCTGATCCAGTGGTCCTCGGGCAAAATCTTCATCAGCGCAAATTCCACCTTGACGGGATCGGGGGTGGACGTCAAACCCAGCTTATTGGAGATGCGTTTGACATGGGTATCCACTACAACGCTGGGGATGCCGAAAATATTGCCGCGGATGACATTGGCCGTTTTTCTGCCAACGCCAGGCAGCTGGGTGAGGGCGTCGATATCGTCTGGCACAACGCCGTTATGTTTTTCCAGCAGCATCTGGCAGCAGGCAATGATGTTTTTGGCCTTGTTGTGATAAAACCCGGTGGAACGGATATCCTGCTCCATTTCGGAAAGGGAAGCTTCGGCAAAGGTCTGCACCGATGGGTATTTTTGAAACAAATCCTTGGTTACCATATTCACCCGCTCATCCGTACATTGAGCGCTTAAGATGGTGGCTATGAGCAGCTGCCAGGGTGT
This sequence comes from uncultured Clostridia bacterium, assembly GCA_944381455.1. Lineage (GTDB taxonomy): Bacteria > Bacillota > Clostridia > Lachnospirales > Anaerotignaceae > Neoanaerotignum. The sequence goes on from CALWLF010000044.1 coordinate 20,703, forward strand.
TTCATGGTCCAGGTAGCATTTTGTTGGGCCATAATGCTCATCCAACAGGGCAAGGACTTGTGCGACTTGTTCTTTTTTTGTCATTGGTTCACCTCATTTTTTGCCGCTGGGGCATACTTTTTCTCATTATATCATATTTCCCCCGGTTTTTGTCAAACATATGGGTGGAGGTGATTGAAATGCAAAAAAGAAGCTTGCTGGGCAGCCTGATTGGCTTTGCCAACGGCCTGTTTGGCTCCGGCGGCGGCACCATCGGCGTGCTGATTTTGGAGCGCTGCCTGCATTTGCCGCCCCATAAAAGCCATGCCACCATTTTGGCCATCATTTTGCCCTTATCCATCCTTTCGGCCGTCATCTACTGCCGGAAGGTGGAGATGGAGTGGATTTCCATTTTATGGCTCAGCGCCGGCGGCATGGCCGGCGGGTATGTAGGGGCCAGTTGTTTAAAAAAAATTTCCAATGTCTGGCTGCATCGCCTGTTTGGGCTTTGTATGCTGGCGGCGGCAGTGAGGATGATTCTATGATATTTGCAGTGCTTGGTTTTTTATCTGGGTTGATCAGCGGCATGGGCATTGGCGGCGGCGTGATTCTGATTCCGGCTCTTTCTTTTTTCACCGATTGGAGCCAGCAGCAGGCCCAGGCGGCTAATCTGCTGTTTTTTCTGCCCACTGCCTGTGTGGCTCTCTATAAGCACCATCAAGAAGGGACGGTGGAAAAGCAGACGGCAAAGTCCTTGGTCTTTTGGGGATTTTTGGGGGCTGTGATTGGTTCCTGCCTGGCTGTGGGGCTGGATGGAACCTGGTTAAGGCGGATGTTTGGTGTTTTTTTAGCCGTCATGGGTTTCTTGGAGCTGATACAGGCAAAAAAGAAAGAAAATCCGTAAGAATTCAAAAAATATAAGGCGGGTGACGTAAAAATGTGATATAATAGCAAAAACATATGCCATGAAAAGGAAAGCAAGAGGTTGGAAGAAAACGCCTGGGACGACAAATGTGGATGCAGTGAAACCAAATGGAGCAGGTGAGTGGACTTGAATTGGATAGAAAAGATATATGTCAGTGAGGAAATGCAGGATGTGGAGACGGTGCTTTACAGTTTAAAGCGGGAAATTCCGGTGCTGCATGTCTATTTGATTGCTGTGGAACAACAAGCAAAGCCAAGATTGGTGATCATTTCCAGCGCCCAGGCGCTGCGCAGCAAAACATCTCACCAGGCGCTTTTGGTCGTTGGCGTGGCCTTTGGTCCAGGCCAGGCCCGCCGGCTTTTGGCTGATATTGTGGCAGATGCTTCTGCCCGATATGGAACGGTGGACGAGCTGCCCAGGCGGCTGATGGAGGAAACAAAGAAGTGAAGGGAATTCGGTATGGATTGGCGGTGTTGATGCTGCTGGCGTTTCTTTTGGTGCTGGTGACAACGGTGATCGATGTGGCCATTTTGATGGACCGCTCCTTTTTTGCGGATCAGTTTGAAAAAAACAAGATTGCAAGCCAGGTGCATATTTCCCAAGAAGATTTGATGCAAATTACGGACCGGCTGCTGGATTATATGAAAGGAAAAGAGGACCAGCTGCAGCTGACAGTGACGGTGGACGGAACAGAACGGCCTTTTTTTAGCCAGAGAGAGCTGGAGCATATGGTGGATGTGCGGCAGATGGTGCTGGGTGCCAAACAGATGCGATTGGTGGCGGCGGCGCTGCTGTTGCTGTTTTTTCTCTTTCCAAAAAACAGGCGGGCGTTTTTACGGATTGTTCCTTGGGGGCTTGGGTCTTTGACGGCAGTGTTTGCCCTAGCGGCGTGGATCATTTCCAGGGATTTTACTACGGCTTGGTGGTATTTTCATGTACTGCTGTTTTCCAACGAGCTTTGGATTTTAGATCCGGAGGTGGATTTATTGGTGGCCATTGTGCCGGAGTCTTTTTTTGCCGCTTGCGCAGTGCGGGTGGGCGTCGGTGTTGTGGCAGGAATTTTGCTCCTTTGGGGCGGATGTGTTTGGTGGAATCGGAGACAAAAAAGGGTTTGAAGACACATGGAAGTTTTGACCGTTTTATTATGGATAGGAAAAGTGCTGTTGCTGCTGTTGCTGTTATTGGTGGCTCTTTTGCTGCTGGCCATGGCGGTGGTGCTTGTTGCGTCCTTTTTTTATGAAGTGGAAGCCAAAAAGGATGAGACGGTCTTTGTCAAAGGCTCTTTTCGCTGGCTTTTCGGCGCTGTGAAGGTTGCAGTCTGCTACGACGGAGACAACGTGGAGACACAGGTGCGCCTATTGGGACGGACAACAGAAGAATGGGCGCATGGAAAAAAGAAGAAAAAGAAGAATAAGAAAAAAAAGCAAAAGAAAAAGAAGGCGCAATCTTCTGGGAAAAAAGAACTGGAACCAGAACATAAAACGCTGTCTGTGAAAGAAAAACCACTGGTGAAAGAACAACCATCTGTTCCAAGGGAAGAAGAACCGGCCAAAAAAGTGCAGGAGGAAATGGCTCCAAAACAGGAGGAGAAACCTTGTCCGGCGGAATCATCTCCTATCCCAGAACCCTCTTCTATCACAGAGCCGTCCTGCCCAACAGAAGCGCTCCCGCAAAAACAAAAAGAACAGCCGGCGCCTTCTTCCGTCACCCAAGGAGAGCCTGTCTATACGGCACGGGGCGCATCGCCTCGCGTGCGGCGGATTTCCATGGTGCAAGAAGAGCCTTCCGCCCGGGAACAAGCATCCAAGGCAGCGGAGGAAACGAAAAAGCCGCAGGAAAAACAAGAAAAAAAGAAGAAAGCGTCCCCAAAAGATAAAACAAAAGAGCCGCCGCAGGTGCTGACAGTTCCTTGGTTTCTTTCTCTGCCCTGGTCCGAGAAAAAAACGTTGCTTCGGTTATTGATACAGTATGGAAAACGACTGATTTGCATTGTGCGCCCCAGGCAGTGCATCATCCATGGCCGCATTGGCATGGGAGATCCGGCCCTGACGGGAGAAGTGCTGGCGCATCTGGCTGTGGTAAAGGGAATGCTCCTTTCAGATATTTATGTTTCGGGCGTATTTGATCAGAAGGTGGTGGAAGGCAAAGTCTTTCTGGCCGGAAAAATGCGTCTGATCTCCATTGTAAAAGAAACCATTTGGCTGGCATTGCAAAAGCCAATACGTGCTATCATCAAAGAATTGTGGAAAGGCAGAGGTGAAAGAAAATGAGTCAGGCAGTCAAAGAAAACATAGAAGCATTGTGTAAGGAATTGGAAGAATTTGTGTCCAGCAAAACGGTGGTGGGCGAAGCCATTACCATTGGAGATGTGGTGCTGCTGCCGCTGGTGGATGTAACCTTTGGCATGGGCGTTGGCGGCGGAGACGGCAAAGACGGAAAACAGGCCAACGGCGCCGGCGGCATGGGCGCAAAGATTACGCCCAGCGCTGTGCTGGCTGTGGTCCATGGCAATGTGCAGCTGATCAACATCAAAAACCAGGATGCCGTCAGCAAACTCATTGACATGGCCCCTGGTGTAGTGAGCAAGCTGAATTTTGGATCCATGTTTGGCAATAAAAAAGAAACGCCGGACGTGACGTTTGAAGAAACCATCGTTACAAAAGAAACAGAAGCAAACCAATAAGGCAGGTGACAGGCTTGGCAGAGGAAATCAAAACACAGATTGCCTTTTATGATAAAGATGCCATCAAAAATATTTTGGCGGTGCTGACGGTGGCGCCGAAAAAAGTGGTGTATATTTATGACCAGGAATTAAAGGATATGAGCCGCTTTGCCGGGCTGCAAAAATGTTTTTACAAACATTTTCCCGGCATTACATTAGAAACTTATGCCGTCAATATTTTCAGTATCCATGAAATTTATCAACAGGTCTGCCAGGTCATTGACGCCAATGAAAACTGCGCCCTGGATTTGACCGGGGGCAGCGAGCTGATGACCATTGCAGGCTATCAGGCGGGGCTGGACAAGGGCATTCGCCTGCTTTATACCGATATTGTCAAACAGCAGATGATAGATGTGCTGGATGAATCCCATGTGGTGCAGACGGCCACATTGACGCTGGAAGACTTTGTGGATGCCCACGGCGCTCAATTCATCGGCGCTTCCCACGATGAGCCGAAGGAGGAGGAGTACGACCGGATTTTATCCATGTGCCGCACCATCTTTACCCATTTAAACGCCTGGAAAAATACCTGCTCTTTCTTCCAGGTGGCGCTGGCAGATTCGGCGCCGGGAGAGCTGGACTTGCGTATCCGCACAGAAATTCAGCAAAAGGACGGTCGATGGCTTAAACCAGATGAAGAACTGCTCTACGAATTTCAACGGCAGGGCTTTTTGCGCGACCTATACTTTTCTGGCAAGCATCTTGTTTTAACCATCCGTTCCAAACGATATAAAACGTACCTTATCAGTTTTGGCGTCTGGCTGGAGCTGTTTGTATTCATCCATGCCAAAAAATGCGGCTGTTTTCAAGATGTGAAGCTGGGCACCATGATCGATTGGGACGCCTACGACGGCCTGGTGGTGGCAGGAAACGAGATTGATGTGATTTTGCAAGACGGCTCTATGCCGGTTTTTATCAGCTGCAAACTGCGCGCCGCCGATACACCGGCTCTCAATGAGCTGATTGTGGCCAAAAAGCGCTTGGGCGGCTGGTTTAGCAAAGGCATCATCGTTACTTTCGGTGATGAAAAATCCAGTAAAAACGGCACCTATAAACGGGCCAAGGAGCTGGGCATCGAGCTGATGGATAAAAGCGATGTCCTCAGCGCCGATTTTGGCCAGCGGCTGGTGAAAATCATCCAGGGGCACGACCTGGTCAGCCTGAAATGGAAAAAGATTTAAAAGGAGAGCAATATGGGCTATTTTCAAATTGGAAAAATAACTTCTACCCACGGTATCGGCGGCACGTTCCGCGTGTTTCCCACCACCGAAGACGCGGGCCGGTTTCGGTTATTGAAAACAGTGCTGATTTTACATAAGGGAGAAAAACTGCCCTTTACGGTGGAAAAAGTATCGTTTCAAAAAAACATGGTATTGTTAAAGGTGAAAGAAATCAACGACATCAATGTGGCCGAGGGATACCGCAACGATGCCATTTACATCACTGACGCACAGGCCCTTCCGCTGGAAGAAGATGAGTATTATACAAGGGATTTGTATGATATGCAGGTGGTCACAGAAGACGGCACCCTGCTGGGGCGCCTAGACGACATCATTGCCACCGGGGCCAACGATGTTTATGTGGTGAAAAAAGAAGGAGAGAAAGACCTGCTTCTTCCAGCCATCAAAGACTGCATCTTGTCGGTGGATGTGGAACAAAAAACCATGACTGTCCGCCTGCTGGAGGGGTTGCGGCCATGAAATTTTCTGTCTTGACGCTGTTTCCCGACATGATACGCCAGACACTTTCTTACAGCATCCTAGGCCGGGCCATATCATCCGGCGTACTGACGGTGGATGCTGTGGACATTCGAGATTTTGCTGGCAACAAGCATAACCGGGTGGATGACTATCCTTATGGCGGCGGCTGCGGCATGGTGATGCAGCCCCAGCCGGTGTTTGACGCTTTTTCAAGCCTCGCTGTGCCCAAAGGGACGCGGGTGATTTATTTAACGCCTCAGGGAAAGCCTTTTTGCCAGGCGATGGCGGAGGAATTTGCAAAAGAAGAGGAACTGGTGCTTCTTTGCGGCCATTATGAAGGCATTGACGAGCGGGTGCTGGAAGAAATTGTGACAGAGGAAGTCTCGCTGGGAGATTTTGTGCTGACCGGCGGGGAACTGGCGGCCATTGCCGTCATTGATGCTGTGGGACGGCTGGTGCCGGGGGTGCTGGGCAAGGAAGAAAGTGCCCAGGAAGAATCCTTTGCCGGCAATGCGCTGGAATATCCCCAGTACACCCGTCCGCCAGTCTTTCATGGCAAAGAGGTGCCGCCGGTGCTTTTAAGCGGGCACCACCAAAAGATTGCCCAGTGGCGCAGGATGCAAAGCCTGGTTCGGACTTATCACAAACGGCCGGATTTATATGAGAAAATAACTTTGACCAAAAAAGAGCAAGCCATGATGGAAGAATACGAAAAAGACTTGCACCAAAGGGACACAGAAGCATAATCTAGCACCAATCAGAAGGCAGAAGGCGGCTGGTGTGATGATCAGGTATGAAATTGAAGGCGGCAGGCGCCTTTACGGGCAGGTTCGAGTCGGCGGCAGTAAAAACGCGGCTCTGCCCATTCTTTGTGCCGCTTTGCTCAACGAGGGGGAGACGGTGCTGCATCATTGCCCCGATATTTCCGATGTGGCGCAATGCTGTGCGCTGCTAAAAAGCTTAGGCTGTCAGGTGCAGCGGCAGGGAGAGACGGTGGTGGTGGATGCCAAAGATGCTTTTCAAGCGCCGCTGTGCGATGAAATGACAGGCGGCATGCGGGCATCGGTGCTGTTTTTAGGGCCGCTTTTGGGGCGGTTTTACAAAGCAACACTTGGCAAGCCGGGCGGCTGTGCCATAGGAAAGCGCCCCATTGACTATCATTTGCTGGCGGCAGAGGCGCTGGGGGCCAAATGCTGGGAAGAAGACGGGTGCATTTGCCTGGATGGGGCAGACATGAAAGCCGGCACGGTGGTGCTGCCGTTTCCAAGCGTTGGCGCAACGGAAAATGCCATCTGTCTGGGCGCGGCACTGCCGGGATTGACGGTAATCAAAGGGGCAGCCAGGGAACCGGAAATTTATGATTTGCAGCAATTTCTTCGGGCCATGGGCATCCAAATCCACGGGGCGGGCAGCAATGAAATTTACGTGGAGGGAAAACGGCTGCATACTCCCGTTTCCTACAGTGTGATGCCGGACCGCATCGAGGCTGGGACACTGATGGCTGCTGCTGCCGCAACGGGAGGAAAAGTTTTTTTAGAAGACTGTGACTGGATGACAATGATGGGTATTTTGCCTTTTTTTGCCAATTGCGGCTGTCAAATGAAGGTGAAGGGCAGACAATTATGCTGTAAAGCACCAAAAAGGCTCCGTTGCTGCCCGTTTCTCTTGACAAAAACTTATCCCGGTTTTCCCACCGACATGCAGCCTTTGGCGGCTGCCCTGTTGACAACGGCCAAAGGAACCAGTATGATTATGGAACAGATATTTGAAAACCGATTTCACCATTGTCTGGAGCTGAATAAAATGGGCGGCCGGATTGGCTGCAGCGGCAAAGTGGCCGTCATTGAAGGCGTCAAAAGGCTCCATGGCAGCAGGGTTTCGGCAACAGATTTGCGGGCTGGAGCAGCGCTGATGGTGGCTGCTTTGGGTGCAGAGGGAAGGACAGAGGTGGAAAACGGACAGTATGTATGCCGCGGCTATGCGGGGTTGGAAGAAAAGCTTGCCGCTTTGGGCGGGCGTGTGCGCCTGATGGAAAGCAGGTGAATCAAATTGGAAGATACAAGAAGACGGCAAAAAAAACATGGGAGACAGAAGATGCCTTTGGGGAAAGGTCTGCTGTTTTTTGCTCTGTTGTTTCTGGCGGCCATGGGTGTGATGTTCTCTCCGCTGTTTGCCATTGACACCATTACCATAACGGGGCTGAATCACTTCAGCGAGGCTGATATCTGCCGCATCTGTGATGTGGAACAGGGGCAAAATCTCTTTTCTTTTCGTGCCAAAAAAGCCTTGGATGCCCTGCAAAAAGAAAGCTATGTTGCATCGGCAACCATCAAAAAACAGTTTCCCAATACCGTTTTGATTGATGTAACAGAACGCAAGGTAAGAGGCTATATTCCTTATATGGGCTCTTATCTTTACATAGATGAAAACTGCCGGGTGCTGGATATTTCCGGTTCTTTTACACAGCCGCTGCCGGTGGTAAAGGGGCTGGTGTTTGACCAGTTTACTTTGGGCGAAGTGATTCAAACGGAAAACCCGGAGGCGCTGGATGTGGTGGTGCGCATTGCTCAAGCCATGACGAAGTATGAAATGTTGGACATGGTGGTGGAGCTGGATGTCAGCGATACTTCCAACATCAAAGCCTATGTCAATAAAGTGGAAGTGAATTTAGGCACCATATCGGACTATGACACCAAGGTACGCACCATGTGTGAAATTGTGAAGCAAATTCCGGAAAATGACAGAGGCAGTCTGGACTTGAGCGATTTGTCCAAGCCTATTGTCTTTAAATATTTAACATAATGCCGCGGACTTGCCGCAGGAAAGGAAATGGAATCAGTGAAGAAAAAACTTTATGCCACAAGCTCCGTAACGGTGCTTTGCATACTGCTGGGACTGATGATTGGTGTGCAGTATAACACGGTGCGGCTGCAAAAACAGTCTACCGACTCTGCATCGCTGCAGCGTGTCAGCGAGTTGACCACAAAGCTTTCTACACTGCAGGCAGAAAATGATGCCTTGCAGGAAAAGCTGGAAACCCAAAGCCAGCAGATGAAAGAATTTGAATCGGCGCTGATGGCTGATGATAGCAGCTTTGAAGCATTGACAGAAGAAAATGAGCGGCTGAAAATGGTGGCCGGCATGACGGCCGTACAAGGCAGAGGTATTTCTGTCACCATCAACGACAGCAGCGCTTCGGCAGATGGCAGCGCCAATCCAGAGGCATTTTTGGTTCATGCAGAAGATATTTTATCCATCATCAATGAATTGAATGTGGCCGGAGCAGAAGCCATTGCCATCAACGGCCAGCGGCTCATTTCCCAAAGCGCTGTGCGCTGTGCCGGTTCTGTGGTTAATGTCAATGATGTGAAGCTGGCGGCTCCTTTTGTGATTACGGCCATCGGGGATCCCGATTTGCTGGAGGCGGCGCTGCTGTTTCCAGGCGGTGTGGTGGATACGCTGCGGCCGTGGGGCATTGAGATTTTGATAAAAAAGCTGGACATGCTGGAAATTCCGTCTTACAGCCAGCCGCGGGAATTTCGAGAAGCAACCAGCAGTAATAAGGGGTGAGAAAAATGGTTCTGCCAATTCCTTTGTTGGGGCTTTTGGCCGGTATCTTTTTAGGCGTTTCTTCGGCCTATGTGTTTCCATCGGGCTACTCTGCCTATGTGGCCGTTGCCATTTTGGCCTGCACCGATTCTGTGCTGGGCGGTATCAAAAGCAGTTTGCATGGACAATTTCATCTGGGCATCTTTCTTTCTGGCTTTTTGGGCAACGGATTGTTAGCCATGGTGCTGGTATATTTTGGAGATAAATTGAATATCCAGCTGTCTTTGGCGGCCATTGTGGTCTTTGGCAGCCGTTTTTTTCAAAATTTTGCAGAGATTCGCAGATTTATATTGAATCAGAGAGAAAAAAAGGATAAGATACATAGTGAGGAGCAAACAGAAAACGGCTGCTAACTTTTTTTGAAAGAATTTGTCTTTTTTTCTGGCTTTTTTAGAAGAAAACGGCTATAATAAAAGGTAATTGATTTTTATGACAGGAGGGAAGCTCAGTGCTTGAGTTTGTAGATCACGGTAATTCTGCTGTAATTAAGGTGGTTGGTGTCGGCGGCGGCGGCAACAACGCTGTGAATCGTATGATTGAAGACAATATGGATGGCGTGGAATTTATCGCAATCAATACAGATATGCAGGATTTGTCCAAATCCCTTGCACCGACGAAAATTCAAATTGGTGAAAAATTGACCAAAGGCCTCGGCGCCGGCGGCAACCCCGACATTGGGGAAAAAAGCGCAGAAGAAACAAAGGATGAAGTGGCCCGGGTGTTAAACGGCGCCGACATGGTGTTTATTACAGCCGGCATGGGCGGCGGCACAGGTACAGGTGCTGCGCCAAAAATTGCAGAAATTTCTAAAAGTCTGGGAATTTTGACCGTTGGTGTTGTGACAAAGCCATTCGAGTTTGAAGGCAAGAAAAGAATGTCCAATGCAGAGCGGGGCGTCAGCGAATTGAGAAAATCTGTGGATACCCTTGTTATCATTCCAAACCAGCGTCTCTTAAGCATCATCGATAAAAAGACAACGCTCATTGAGTCCTTCCGCAAAGCTGACGAAGTGCTTCGCCAGGGTGTACAGGGCATTTCCGATCTGATTGCAAAGCCTGGTGTCATCAACTTGGACTTTGCCGATGTGAAAGCTGTTATGGAAGATAAGGGCCTGGCTCATATGGGCATTGGCCATGGTGCTGGCGAAAACAAGGCAGAAATTGCAGCCAAAGCGGCCATCCAAAGTCCATTGCTGGAAACAAAAATCGATGGCGCAAGAAGCGTGCTCATCAACTTCAGCGGCGATGCCAACTTGGGCTTGCTGGAAGCTGACAGCGCAGCAAATCTCATCCGTGAAAGCATTGATCCCGATGCAGAAATCTTCTTTGGTACTACCATCAATGAAGATCTGGAAGACGAAGTCATTGTTACGGTCATTGCAACTGGCTTTGAGAGCAATGTGAAAGGTCTGCCTCCAAAGAATATGAGAGATGTATTCAGCAGCAGCTATCGGGAAGAACGTCCGGAACGCGGCTATGAAGAAGATCTTGGGTATGCAGAAGAAGCGGCCCCTGCGGCACAGTCTTCTTTTGATGATACATATGGTGACGGTACGGAAATTAAGATTCCAAGCTTCATCAAAAACAGAAAATCCTTTTAATTTTCTATGACTAACGCAAAAAAGGCGTGGGGCAAGCTTCACGTCTTTTTTGGCTGTTTTTTTTTAAAAGAAGTGTTGCAGTAAGAATCCCGTTTGGAAGAAGAACGGGATTTTTTCTTTTTTAAATGCAGTTTTTGTCTGGTTGATTGTCGTAATTTTTCAAAAGAAATCAAAGAAAGCAAAAGGCTGGTTTCTTCTTAGGAAACGGCTTTTTTTTTGCCTTTTTTTTTCTGGGATTGCTTTGCAAAAGCGGCATTTTTCGCCGAAGGGGATTGGCTATAATACAGGCAGAGGAAAGGCGGTGAGGTGGTGGTTTACTATGTGGATGTGCTTTTTGGGGTGAATGCCCTGATGGATGGAATGGTACTTTGTCTGACAGCCTTTTCCTGCCGGAGGAAAGTGCCAAAAAAGCGCTTGGTGCTGGTCAGCTGTTATGGAGCGCTTTGGGGCCTTGCGCCGGTGCTTTTGCCGGGGATAGGCATTGGCGGAAGGTGTCTGCTGGCCCTTGGCGGCATCGGCAGTGCTGTGTGGATGTTGTTTTTGCCAAAATCCAGGCGAGAATGGCTGCGGCTTACGGCAATGACGGGTTTTGTCTGCTGCTTTTTAGGCGGTGCGGCTGGATGGGTGCAGCAAAACACCAACTGGCTGTTGGGAATGCAGTGGGCGGCAGAGCAGATGACACTGCTGCCGCTTTTGGCCAGCGGCTGCTGCTCCTATGGCTTATTCCGTCTGCTTTCATGTTTTTTTACGGCTTGTCTGCCTCAAGGTACATATCAAACAACACTGCGGCTTTGGCTTGGAGAAGACAGCACAGTGGTGGAAGCGTTTTTGGATACCGGCAACTTTTTGCAAAGAGATGCCAAAAGCCGCCCCATTCTCATTGTCTCTTTTCGGGCCATGGCGCCATTGCTTCCCCTTTGGGTGCAGCAGATGTTTTTGGCAAAAGAAGAGCCAAGGCAGATTGTCTGTGCCTTGCAGGCAGCCGGATGGGAGGCATTTTTGCTCTCCTATTCGGCCTTGGGCAAAAAAGACGGTGTGCTGCCGGCGCTGGTGCTGAAAAAAGGGGAATGTCTGGCCAACGGCAAAGTGCTTGCGCCCTTGGTGGCAGCCATACATGATGCTTCTTTGGGCCAAGCGGGCGAAGCTGTGCTGCACCCATGTTTATTGACTGAATAAAGAGGTGAAAACAATGCAATATGTAAAATTTTTCTTTTTTCGACTGAAATATGATGCAGAGGAGTGGCTGCAGCGGCTGACAAAAAGCACCAGAGAACCGGTGCTTTATATCGGAGGCAGTGATGTGTTTCCCCCTCCGCTCAACAGTCAGGAGGAGGCGGCTGTTTTGGCTTGTCTTGGCACAGAGGAAGAACCAAAAGCCAAGGCCATACTCATTGAGCGCAATTTACGCCTGGTGGTGTATATTGCCAGAAAGTTCGAAAACACCGGCATCAATGTGGAAGATCTGATTTCCATCGGCACCATCGGCCTTATTAAGGCCATCAATACCTTTAAAACAGAAAAGAAAATCAAACTGGCCACTTATGCCTCACGATGCATTGAAAATGAAATTTTGATGTATTTAAGGCGCAATGCAAAAATCAAGACGGAAGTCTCCATCGACGAACCGCTTAATGTGGACTGGGAAGGCAACGAATTGCTGTTAAGCGATATTTTGGGCACCGAAAGCGACTTAATTTACCGCAATTTGGAAAGCCAGATTGATAAAATGCTGCTTAGCCAGGCCATGGAAAAATTAAACCGCAGAGAACAGAGCATCATCCGTCTGCGCTTTGGGCTGACCAAGTCCGGCGAGGAAAAGACGCAAAAAGAAGTGGCCGATTTGATGGGTATTTCTCAAAGTTATATTTCCAGATTGGAAAAAAGAATCATTGGCAGGCTCAAAAAGGAAATCAGCAAAATGGTTTGAAAGGAACCATGGCAGAAAAGCAGTCTCTTTAAAGAAAGCCATGGAGAAACGAGCGAGAATGGTCTGCCCGTGAAAAAGCAGGAGCTGTTTGAATAAACGGCCAAAAAAAGATAGCCGGAATCTTTTCTTTTTCAAAGATTCCAGCTATCTTTCCTTTCTAAAAAACAGTATCTCTAAAAAGCTGCATCGCCAACAGCTTATTTATTTTAATTTTCCTCCGCAGCGGGGGCAGTGGAGGAAATGGTCTTCCACAGGCGAACCGCAATGGGGACAGACAGAACGGACGGAAAAATCCCCGCTGTAAGCAATGAGGTCTTTTTGGCTCAAGGCAATTTGCTCTCCCGCTTCCAAGGCTTTGCCCAAAGCCGTTTGGAGCAAATAGACATTGCCGCAGCAGCTCATCCGCACCAGATATTTTTTCCCAAACCGAAACAGTGGAATAAAAAACAAACTGAAACAGTTAGCCACCAGATACACTTCATAATCACAGGCTTGTCCGCAATGGCTGCAAATGCCGCCCAGGGTATAAGGAAGTCTTTTTTCCACAGGCATAATTCCAAAAAAGAAAAACACGATCGATTCCCACCTTTCTGCTTTCATTTTAGCACAGATCTGGCAAAAGGGATACTTTTTCTTCCCATTTTGGGCAATAATATTTTACATCTGGTTCATAACGTGGTAAAATAAGAGTGATATTAAAAAATGGAGCTTGTAAAAGGGGAATTGACTATGAATATCAGACGTCTATACATTGAGAAAAAGGAAGGCTGCGATGTGGAAGCAAAGGGCCTTCTGGCAGACATCCGGGAAAATCTTGGCATTCAGGGACTGACCAATGTTCGCCTCTTCATTCGCTATGACGTGGAAGGTATAGAAGATGCAGTTTATGAAGCGGCCAAAACCACCATCTTTTCTGAACCGCCGGTGGATGTGGTGTACGAAGAAAAGGTGGACTTTTCAAAGGGAGAAAAGGTCTTTGCAGTGGAATATCTGCCGGGACAGTATGACCAAAGGGCAGACTCTGCCATGCAGTGCGTGCAGATTATTTCCCAAAAGGACAAGCCCACCATTGTGGCAGCCAAAGTGATCGCTCTGGAGGGAAACATCACAGAGGAAGATGTGGAAAAAATCAAAAGCTACTGCATCAACCCTGTCGATAGCCGGGAGGCAGCGCTTTCCAAACCAAAGACGCTGGCCATGGATATGGTTTCGCCGCCGGACATTGCCATTTTTGACGGGTTTATTGATAAAACACCGGAAGAAATTGCAGATTTGCGCAATCAGCTGGAAACGGCCATGAGCTTAGAAGATATGCTCTTTTGCCAAACATACTTCCGGGATGTGGAAAAGAGAAACCCAACGGCAACAGAAATTCGTGTCATCGACACTTATTGGTCTGACCATTGCCGTCATACCACATTCCATACGAAAATCGAAGACGTTTCCTTTGAAGAAGGATATTACACCAGCGCCATGGAAAAAGCCTACCAGCAGTATCTGGAGGAAAGAAAGGTGCTTTATGCTGGCAAGGACAAAGATATCTGCTTGATGGACCTGGCTGTGCTAGGCATGAAAGCGCTGCGGGCCAATGGCAAGCTGGATAATTTGGATCAGTCAGAAGAAATCAACGCCTGCTCCATTGTGGTCCCTGTGGATGTGGACGGCGTGGAAGAAGACTGGCTCATCATGTTTAAAAATGAAACCCATAACCATCCGACAGAAATTGAGCCATTTGGCGGTGCGGCCACCTGTCTTGGCGGCGCCATCCGCGATCCATTGAGCGGCAGAAGCTATGTGTATCAGGCCATGCGTGTCACCGGCAGCGGCGATCCCCGGGTGAAGGTGGAAGATACGCTGGAAGGGAAACTGCCCCAGCGCAAAATCACCACCGAAGCGGCCAGAGGCTACAGCTCCTACGGCAACCAAATTGGCCTTTCCACCGGCCAGGTGGCAGAAATTTATGATGAAGGCTTTGTGGCAAAACGAATGGAAATTGGCGCCGTCATTGCGGCTGCCAAAAAAGACCATGTGGTGCGGATGCGGCCGGAACCAGGCGATGTGATTATTTTAACGGGCGGACGCACCGGGCGCGACGGCTGCGGCGGGGCCACCGGCTCTTCCAAAGAACACACGGTGGAATCCATCCATACCTGCGGGGCAGAAGTGCAAAAAGGCAATCCCCCAACGGAACGGAAATTGCAGCGCCTCTTCCGTAACCCAGCAGTCAGCACCATGATCAAACGCTGCAACGACTTTGGCGCCGGCGGCGTTTCGGTGGCCATTGGCGAATTGGCCGATGGATTGACCATTGAACTGGACCGGGTGCCCAAAAAATACGAAGGCTTGGACGGCACAGAACTGGCCATTTCTGAAAGCCAGGAGAGAATGGCCGTTGTGGTGGCAAAGGAAAACGCCGAAGCCTTTATGCAATACGCAGCAGAAGAAAACTTAGAAGCAACCCAAGTGGCTGTGGTAACAGAGGAGCCAAGACTGGTGATGTACTGGAGAGGCAAAGATATTGTCAACATCTCTCGTGCCTTTTTGGATACCAACGGCGCAAAACAGACGACGACTGTCCGTGTGGCAGCACCGAAAAAAGCCGCTTATTTCGATACTCCTTGTGTAGAAGAAGAACAAATCGGGCATAATTGGAAGGAAGCATGGCTTTCAAACATGGGGCGGCTCAATGTAGCCAGCCAAAAAGGCCTGGTGGAACGGTTTGACTCCACCATCGGCGCAGGCACGGTGCTGATGCCCTTTGGCGGCAAGTACCAGCTGACGCCGGCAGAAGCCATGGCAGCCAAGGTGCCTCTGCTGGAAGGCGAAACCACAACGGCAACGCTGATGAGCTATGGCTATCAGCCGGAAATTGCCAAATGGAGTCCCTTCCATGGCGCCGTCTATGCCGTGGTGGAATCGGCAGCCAAAATTGTGGCTTCCGGCGGAAAACTGGACAGCATTCGCCTGACCTTCCAGGAATATTTTGAAAAACTGGGCACAGATCCAGAAAAATGGGGCAAACCATTTGCTGCTCTCGTTGGCGCTTTTCAGGCCCAGATGGAATTGGGCATCGCGGCCATCGGCGGCAAAGACAGCATGAGCGGCACCTTTATGGACCTTCATGTGCCCCCAGTGCTCACTTCCTTTGCCGTAGATGTAACGAAGATAGACCGGATTATTTCTCCGGAATTAAAACAGGCAGATAATCTGCTGTTCTTCCTGCCCATGAAACGGGACGACAAAGACCTGCCAGACTATGACTATGCCAAAAAGCTGTTTGCTTTGGTGCATACCCTCATTGAGAAAAAAGTCTGCGTTTCTGCCCATACAGTCCGCGGCGGCGGCTTGGCAGAGGCCATTGCCAAAATGACCTTTGGCAATAAAATTGGGGTAGCATTGGATGACGATGTGGAAATGAAGTCGCTGTTTTTCCCATCCTATGGTTCCTTTGTGTTGGAAATTGACAACAAAAAAGCCAAAGTCATCGACTTTATGGGCTTAAGCGCCCACTTGATCGGCCGGACGACAGAAGATGCTGTGATCCGTTGGAAAGAAGAAGAACTGCCGCTGGAAGCACTGTTAGAAGCATGGCAGGCGCCGCTGGAAAAAGTGTTCCCCACCAAAACGGCTCAAACACCAGAAGGCAGCATTCCTTCCAGTGTATTTGAAAATACTGATTTTGGCCGTCCTTCCATCCAGCTGGCAAAACCACGGGTGTTCATCCCTGTGTTCCCCGGCACCAACTGCGAATATGATACGGCCCGCGCCTTTGAAAAGGCAGGCGCCATTGCCAAAACCCAGGTGGTTGCCAATATGAGTGTTTCGATGCTGGAAGCCAGCATTGAAAAAATGGTGGAAGAAATCCAAAGCAGCCAAATCATCATGATTCCAGGCGGCTTCAGCGCCGGGGATGAACCGGACGGCTCCGGCAAATTCATTGCTGCCGTCTTCCGCAATCCGAAAGTGAAAGAAGCAGTAATGGACCTGCTGAAAAATAGAGATGGCTTGATGCTGGGCATTTGCAACGGATTCCAGGCATTGGTGAAACTGGGACTGGTTCCCTATGGTGAAATCCGCGACATGGATGCAGAAAGCCCAACACTGACCTATAACGCCATTGGCCGCCATGTCAGCTGCATGGTGCAGACAAAAATTGTTTCTAACCGGTCTCCATGGCTTTGGGGCACCAAGCCAGGCGATATTTACACCATTCCTGTTTCTCACGGGGAAGGCCGCTTCATTGCACCAAAAGAACAGCTGAAAGCGTTAATGGAACAAGGCCAGGTGGCCACGCAGTATGTGGACTTTGCCGGTAACCCAACCTATGACATCCGGTTTAATCCCAACGGCTCTATGATGGCCATTGAAGGCATTACCAGTCCTGACGGGCGTGTCTTTGGTAAAATGGGCCACTCCGAACGCATTGGACAAGGTGTGTTTCAAAATATTCCTGGAGAAAAAGATCAAAAAATCTTTGCCTCCGGTGTTGCCTACTTCAAATAAAAACGACCTGAGAGGAGTGTTTCCTGCGATGAAAATTACAACTTTGGTTTTGAGCGCCGTTTCTTTGGCCGTTTCGGCTGCACTGTTGGTGTTTTCCATTGTGAATATCGTTTCTTCCACGGAAGAATGATGTTGAGATAAAAAAGAGGAGGTAATATGTATGGTGAAAGTTGGTATTAACGGTTTTGGGAGAATTGGACGGCTGGTGCTGCGCGCTTCTTTGACCAAAGA
The DNA here is from genome assembly GCA_944381455.1 of uncultured Clostridia bacterium. Classification (GTDB taxonomy): domain Bacteria; phylum Bacillota; class Clostridia; order Lachnospirales; family Anaerotignaceae; genus Neoanaerotignum. The sequence continues at coordinate 37,899 of CALWLF010000044.1, forward strand.
TGATGTGCAGGTGGTGGCTGTCAATGATCCATTTGTAGACCCAGAGTACATGGTATATATGATGAAATACGACAGTGCTCAGGGCAAATTTGACGGCGAAGTCTATGCCAAAGACGGCAAATTGGTGGTAAACGGCAAGGAAATCACTGTGTTTGCCTGCATGGATCCTGCAGACATTCCTTGGAAAGAAGCAGGCGCTGAATATGTGGTGGAAGCAACGGGCGCCTTCACCACCACCGACAAAGCAAAAGCACACCTCAACGGCGGCGCAAAGAAAGTGGTCATTTCTGCACCTTCTGCCGATGCACCAATGTTCGTCATGGGCGTTAACCAGGATAAATACACCAAAGATATGACCATCGTTTCCAACGCCAGCTGCACCACCAACTGCTTGGCTCCTTTGACCAAAGTGATCCATGATAACTTTGGCATTGTAGAAGGGTTGATGACCACCGTGCATTCCACCACAGCCACCCAGAAAACGGTAGACGGCCCATCGAAAAAAGACTGGAGAGGCGGCCGGGCTGCTGCTGCCAACATCATTCCTTCTTCCACCGGCGCAGCAAAAGCCGTTGGCAAAGTTATTCCAGAACTGAACGGCAAGCTGACTGGCATGAGCTTCCGTGTGCCAACCATCGACGTTTCTGTGGTTGACTTGACTTGCAGACTGGAAAAAGCAGCTACCTATGAAGAAATTAAGGCTGCTGTAAAAGCCGCTGCCGAAGGCCCAATGAAAGGCATTTTGGGCTATACGGAAGACGCTGTCGTTTCCAGCGACTTTTTGGGCGATTCCAGAACCAGTATCTTCGATGCAGGCGCTGGCATCTCCTTGAACGATCACTTTGTGAAACTTATTAGCTGGTATGACAACGAATGGGGCTACAGCAACAAAGTGGTGGAACTGATGGAACACATGGCAAAAGTAGACGCACAGTAAGTGCTGGATTGTTGTAATCATTAAAGAGAGAAAACAGGATTTCCTTGGAAACAGGGAAATCCTGTTTTTTTGTTTTGTTGGAAGCTTTATTAGTTTACATAATTATATTATGTAAACTAATAAGTAAATTTACAGAAAATTTATTGCAATTCGACAAAATCATCGGTATAATATAGAGCGCACTAAAAAAGAAAGGATGATGTGCTTTGCGTGCTCATCGATGGATTTGCATTGTGATGGTCTTTTGCCTGCTGTTTTCTGTGCCTGTTTTTGGCGCAGAAGGGGAGGAGGAAGCACAGTATCGAATCGAAATCAGCTGTGCCGATAACCTTGTCGTTGTTTTTCAAGAGACGGCGGAAGGGGAAACCTTGGTCCATACCTTTTGCTGTTCTGTTGGACCGGATACGCCTGGCGGCACCTTTACTACATCGGAAAAATATCCTTGGCGGTTTTTATTTGGAGACGTCTACGGCCAGTATGCCACACGCATTACAGGCAATATTTTGTTCCATTCGGTGCCGTATTATGAGGAAGATCCCTCCACATTGGAGTTTGAGGAATTTAATAAACTGGGAACGCCGGCATCCATGGGCTGTATCCGCCTGCGGGTATGCGATGCGAAATGGATTTACGACCATTGCGCCATTGGTACGGAAGTGACCATACAGGCGGAGCCCTTTGCAGCGTCCTATCCCGCACCAAACCGGACGGTGCTGGATACGACAGATGAAGAGAGGCGCGGATGGGATCCCACCGATCCAAACCCGGAAAATCCTTGGCGCGCTGATCTTTTTTTCCTGGAAGGAGAGGAAGTCACAAAGAAAGAGACTGCCGTTTGTGTAGATGGTAAGGAAGAGCATGTGGTGCTTTGGCATTATCAAGGCAGAAATTATGGCAGCTGGCAGCAGCTGCAATCCTTGTTTTCCACGGCCATGGTTCCAGCCGTATCTTCCAATGGCCAAGTGATGCGTTTTGCATTTTCAGGCGAAGACGGCATAAAGGAAGAAAAAACAGATGTGATTGAACGCTGGTCTTTGATTTGCGGCAAAAAAGCTGTATCCAGCCAGGTGATCTGGCTGGATGGCGTGCCTTATTTTTCTTTGGGAGATGTGGCCCAGCTGTTTGAGGTCCCTTTGGTCTGGGATGAGGAAACGGGATATGGCATTTCATCTTTTCCTGCCTTATTTGGTCCTGCTTTGCTTTGGCTGCATACATCTTTTCCCGTCCAAGAAGGCTCTTTTACCGTTTCCTTCCCTTGGACTCAAAAGAGAAATGCAAGCTCTGGCTATTTATGAATTTCTGCAATGACGAAAATGCCCTGTTTTACTTTTTACGTAAAACAGGGCATTTTTTAGCTGCGTTTGTTTTTTAAGCGCAGCAGTTGTATCAAAATTGTGGGAAGGACTGCCAAAAGCATAATCTGGCCATATTGGATCGGCAGCAGAGGGGCTACTTCAAAGAGTCCTTTTAAAGGCGGAAGCATCAATACGAAACCAAGCAAAAGTATGCCGCCGGCAAAGGCCAGCAGGGAATAGGGATTGGAAGTAAAGCCGATGGCAAAAATACTTTCCTTGCCCCGACAGTTGAACCCATGAAAAAGGCGGGCCAGCGTCAGCGTAGCAAAGGCCATGGTGCTGGCTTGATCTGCACCGCCGCTTGATAAGCCCAGATAAAAGGCAGCCATGGCGGCTATGGCAATCAAAAGCCCTTGTGCTCCAATCCTGGCCAACAGCGGCCGGTCCAAGATGGACTGGCTGGGATCCCGCGGTTTTTGATCCAGTAAGCCATCCCTGGCCGGTTCCATGCCGATGGCAATGGCCGGCATACTATCGGTTAACAGGTTGATAAACAACAGATGCACTGGCGCAAACGGGGTGGGAAGATTGGCAATGGAGGCGTACAACACAGCTAAGATACCGGCTGTGTTGCCAGAAAGCAGAAACCCAATGGCGTTTTTGATGTTGGTATATACGCCCCGGCCATTGACAACGGCCTGGACGATGGTGGCAAAATTATCATCGGCCAAAATCATCGAAGCCGCATCTTTGCTGACTTCTGTGCCGGTGATGCCCATGGCAACACCAATATCGGCCTGCTTGAGGGCCGGGGCATCGTTGACGCCATCGCCTGTCATGGAAACAATGGCGCCCCGCCGCTGCCAGGCAGAGACAATGCGGATTTTGTGTTCCGGTGAAACGCGGGCATAGACAGAAACCTGGGGCAAGATGCGATCCAGCTGTTCCTCGCCCATGGCATCCAGCTCCAGTCCGTCCAGGGCCAAATCTCCCTCTTGAAAAATGCCAATTTCTTTGGCAATGGCAGTGGCCGTCACTTTGTGGTCGCCGGTGATCATGATGGTGCGAATACCGCCCCGGCGAGCATCTGATACGGCCTGGGCGCTTTCTTTGCGGGGCGGATCAATCATGGAGATTAACCCCACAAAGACGAAATCTTTTTCTTCTGCCAGGGTAAGGGGAGACGATGCATCGAGAGGACGAAACCCAAAAGAGAGCACCCGCAGGCCGTTTTCCGAAAAACGGCGGTTGGTTTCTTCAATGCGGGCCACATCGTCCTTGGTGATGGGGCGGATTCCATCGGCAGTTTGGATCTGTGTGCAGCGGCGCAGCATTACATCCATGGCGCCTTTGGTAAAAAGCAGGCGCTCTTTGTGGATGGTATGCACGGTGCTCATCAGTTTCCGGTCGGAATCAAAGGCCAGTTCTCCCTGCCGGGGGTAAGAAGCGCGGTAGTCCTGTTCGGAAATACCCAAGTCCCGCCCCAGCTGCACCAATGCCACCTCGGTGGGATCGCCAATGCCGCCTTCGGCAGTCACGGTGGCATCATTGGCCAAGAGGGCAATGGCGCACAGGCGCTCTTTGGCAGGCGTATCCAAAGAAAAGTCGCTGCGGTCGATGCACTTGCCGTCGGTATAAAGATGCTGCACGGTCATTTTGTTCTGGGTTAAGGTGCCTGTTTTGTCGGAGCAAATCACCTGGACCGAGCCCAGGCTTTCTACGGCTTTCAAATCCTTGATGATGGCATTGGCCCGGGCCATTTTTTGGGTGCCCATGGCCAAAACAATGGTGACAATGGAACTGAGGGCTTCGGGAATGGCGGCAACGGCCAGCGCCACAGCAAACATCAAGCTATCCAGTAACGGCAGGCCGCTGCGGAAAAAGCTGAGAACAAATACAAAAAGACAAATGACAAGGATGACGATGGCCAGTTTTCCAGAAAAATCATCCAGGCTTTTTTGCAGAGGCGTTTTCCGCTGTTTTGTCTGGTTCATCAAAGCGGCAATGCGGCCAAGCTCGGTATCCATCCCGGTGGCCGTTACCACCATCAGCGCCCGGCCATAAGTGACCAGAGAGCCGGAAAAGACCATATTTTTTTGATCGCCCAAGGCCACTTTCTGGGCTGATATGGCCTCTGTGGTTTTTTCCACCGCCTCCGATTCCCCAGTCAAACTGCTTTCGTTTACTTTTAAGGAGTAATTTTCCAACAATCGGCCATCGGCCACCACCATGTCGCCGGCTTCCAATAAGATAATATCGCCGGGGACAATGTTGGGGGAGGCCAGTTCCCTTTTTTCTCCATCCCGAAAGACTTTTGCTGTGGGGGAGGACATGGCTTTTAAACTTTCCAGCGATTTTTCTGCTTTTACATACTGCACTGTGCCAAGCAGCGCATTGAGCAGCAGCACAGCCACAATCACCAGCGTGCTTTCATGATTTCCGGAAAGCAGAGAGATGAAAGCGGCAATCAGCAATATGATGACCAGTAAATCCTGAAACTGGGACAAGAAAAGCTGAGGGATGCTTTTCTTTGTTTCTTCCTGCAGTTTGTTTTGACCATATTGATGTAATCTTTGTGCAGCCTCCTGCATGGAGAGGCCGTCTTTGGTGGTTTTCTGCGCCAAAAGCGTTTCTGCCACGTTTTTTTGATACCATTTTTTTTCGTCCATACAAACACTTCCTTTCAGAATAGATCTGCGGTGGGTGCTGCAGAGAAATAAAAAAAGACTCCCCGCAACCAACCGGCATTGACGGCTGTTGCAGAAAAGTCTTGTCACCGAAAGAATACGGCGCGCAATGCCAGGCAAAAAACCGTGATGTTGACAAAGCGGCTTATAACTACTCCCTTTTCTACAAAATTTACTTTACCACAAAAAGGAGAAAAAAGTCAATGGGTTTTTATTTTTCAGTATTGCCTAAAACAATAAAAACATACCTGGGATGAAGAAAAAATAAAAGAAAAAAACGTTTTTTTGTTCAATAAATAAGGAGGAATTTGATTGTAAGATTTTTGTAAGGGCATTTAACCCCAGAAAATGGTATACTATCTGCAAATAAGAACGATTCCAATTGGACGGTTCCAATGTGGAAATAAGGGGGAGTACGTGTGCGTATTATCAGATTTTTTTGTATGGTCTTTTTCTTGATCATTCTTTGCGTTGCAGCTAAAATTGTTTTTCAAGTGCCCATGGAAACAGTGATGGCATACTATTGGCCCATTGCAGCCGGCGTAATTTTTCTTTGTCTTCTCATTCAAATTGGCTATTCGTTATACTATTGCCGCAAAAGCAACCGCCTTTTGCCGTTGCTGAAGAAAGAAAAAGAATATGATCAGTATATTTTGCAGGCGACAGCGTTATCCAAAGCATGTAAAAATAAAATGCTGCAAGCTATTTTGCAAATCAACTTGGCGGCAGCCTATACGGAGAAAAAGGAATACGAAAAGGCAAAATCGCTGCTGGAAGCCATAGATCCGGCAAGAGTTCGCCGCATGAAGGGACTTCATAAGGCCGTTTATTTTGCCAATTTAGCCTATCTCTATTTTTATTTGGATGAGCAGGGAAAAGCACTGCAAATCATGGAAGAAAGGAAAAAACTTTTTGCCGCTCATCAAAATGACAACAGTAGTGGGTTTGCCGTTGTTTATGGCGTGTTGACGGCCTTTACCAGCTTTATCAAAGGAGACGAGGTGTTGGCCAGAGAACAAATGGAATCTGTCCAAGCATCGTTTCCAGAAGCAGATTTGGACCGGGATCTGGCATTTTTGGCCCAAGGAATGTAGCATAAGCAGCAGATATAAATGAGAATAATTCTCCATAAAAAAGACTTGCCAAAGCACGCACGCAAAAAAGAAATCCAAAACTTTTTGCAGAATCCTGCTTCGGTTAAGTCTTTTTTTGTTGAATGACGAAGAAAAAAACTGCAATGAAATGGCAGCCTTATTCTAAAAACAACGCCGCAGGTTTTTAGAAACAAAACAGAACTTGCAAGCTTTAGAACAAAACAGGAATCTGGTGTTACGACCTGGAGGCCCATGGAAACGGGATTTGGATTAATGTTGGAGGTACGTTCTGTTTTTCTCTATATTTTTTCGTAAAAGTTGACTTTCGCGAATAGATATAGGTCGATGATAATACCTCCGCTCCAAGGAAGATCTAGAGATGATTTGGATGATACGAGAAAAAACTGCAAAAGAACTTCATATCAACCCAATCAAAATAAATCACAAAACAAACGCAGCAGAAGTTTGCCTTTCTTATGTTCCGAAAAGCAAACTTCTGTTGTTTCGGTTACGAAATGCTGTGGTGGAAAAACATCGGTGTTTTTTGCAGGCAAATCCATTGCAGCTTGCCGCCATCCAGCGCACCATCCCAAAGAGAAACGGTGCTAACCTGCCGGTTTTCATAGGTGGTATAATAATAGATGCCTTTCGAGGCGTTCAGCAGACAGCTGTAGATGGTTTGGTCTGCCTTTCCTTCTGCCGTCATCACACTGCCTCGGACCATGGACACCTGATCCAGCACATGAAATGCCTGGGTGATAATTTCTTCCTCTTGTTCTCCCCAGAGACTGTTTTGCAGCAAAAAAGCAGTTTTGACAAAACGGGAAGCCGGAGACCAGTCTCCAGGCAGGCCGATGGCGCCAAATCCCTGGCCAAAGGGCGTCAAAGAAAGCTCTTTTCCAAAGGTGTTTTCCACCGCATGGGGTGAAAGATGCAGATACTGGCGCAGATGTTCCAGTTGAAAAGGAAAAGGTGGGTTGTTGGTTAAAACTCCGGGGGGATTTTCATATAAATGAAGGCCGTCGGCTTGCTGCTCCACCACCAAAGCGCCGGTTTGATCGGCAACCATCCAGTGAAGCGGCGCAGGCAAAAGGCTTGGCATAATGGCTTCGTCGGTGATACATACGGTTTTGAGCAACGTCTCGGCCTCTGCCAAGGTGGCGCACTGGCCCAGCACAAAGGCAATCAACCCATAGGAAGGCACGCCCTGCCCCGCTCCTTTTTCAGAGGGAATATAACAGGCATTTTGGGGGAAATTGAGTCCGGCCATGCAAAGGCCTTTTTCATTGGCTGCTTCTGCATACAGCGGATAGGAAACGGCGGCAGAAGCCATGCCGATCATAGCATAAGTGGTTTGGAGCGGCTGTTTTTTTGGCAGTTTCAGCAAATACTGCCTTGGCGTTATGAGAATCTGCTCATCAAAAGAAGTTTCCAAATCCAGATTTCGGCCAAAATAATGATGTTTTTTTACAAAAGAAATGCAGGTGCACATGTTTGTTCCCTCCTTTTTTCATATGTTGCCCGCAAACGCAGCCAGGCATACCAGATGAACGGGATAAAAAAGATAGGTGCCCCACCGCCAAAGGGCAGTGTTTGGCGGTGCAATGGGCCGGTAGCAGATCAGCAGCAAAAATGAAGCCGTCTGACAAATGGCCAAAAGCGGCAAATCATGAACCCAAAAGGAAAACAACCATAGACCAAGCAAACGTATGGCTCTGGCGTTTTTCATTTTTGTAACGGCAAAAAGAGGCCCAAGCAGTATGCCGGCGCCGCCGTAGTCACAGCCAATCAGCTGGCCCAAACCAAAAAAGAAAAGACAAAGGATGCAAGGAAAGACGGCCCCATGGCCCTTTTTTTGCCCCCACTCCATCAAACAAAGCAACAAAAAAGAAAAGAGCAGCGTCCAGATGACATTGGTGCATATCCCGCTGGGAGAAAACAGCTGCCGGTATGGTATTTCAGAAAGCAAAGCCAGCCCCAAAAGACGAAGACCATAGGCTTTTTTGCTTCTGGTATGGAAAAAACCTTCTGTCAATAAAAAAGAAAAGAGCGGAAAAGCCAGCCGGCCAATGCAAATGGGCCAAAAAGCTCCTGGCAAAAGCGTTTTTCCGCCATGGTCTATGGCCATGGAAAGCAGTGCCAGCAATTTTAAGTTTTTTGCAGATAATATGAGATGCTGCTGCAATCAGTTCTCCTCCCCTCCTCTTTATCATACCACAGCCTTGAAAAAAATACAGCAAAAAAGCCCCTTCCTGCTTTTATCAGGAATGGGGCCGTTCCAGCTGAAATCCATGGGCTGCTTCCACCAGGCGATTTGTCTGGGGGTGCTTGGGAGAAAAGAGAATCTCTTTTGCGGCCACACATTCCACCAGGGCACCCTGGTCCATAACGCCGATGCGGTCGCAGAGAATGGCAGCCAGCGGCAGGTCATGGGTGATGAACAAAAAAGAGGTGTTCTGCTCTCGTTTCAGACGGGATAACAGCTGGACAATTTGTGCCTGCACCAGCACATCCAGGGCGCTGGTGGCTTCGTCGCAAATCAATAGCCTGGGCCGGCTCATCAATGCCCGGGCAATGGCCACCCGCTGGCATTCGCCGCCGCTGAGTGCCCTGGTTTTTTTATGAAGGTCGCTTTCTTTTAACCCCACATAGGCACAGAGGGTGCGTGCCTCCTCTTCCAGCTGCCGCTTGGAAAAAAGGCCAAAGTGCTGCGCTCCCTGCATGATACCACAAAGAACGGTATCTCTTGGATCAAAGGAAGAAAAGGGATCTTGAAAAATCATCTGGATGTTGCGTCCCATGGGTTTGGGCGGCAAAGGCGCGCCGTCAAAAAGGATGGTGCCGCCGCTTTTGGGCAAAAGCTGGGCCAAGAGCAAAGCTGTGGTGCTTTTGCCGCAGCCGCTTTCTCCCACCAGGCCAAAGCATTCCCCCTCCTCCACCTGGAAGGAAACGTCGTGGACGGCGGCAAAACGGTGTTTTCCCCGGCCAAATGTTTTGGAAAGATGATTGACTTCTAATACTGCCATCTGTGTCCCTCCTTTGAGAAAAAACAACGGCTCCAGTGGCCTTCCGCCATGAATTGCACAGGCGGCATCGTTTGGCGGCAGATGGGTTTTGCCTGGGGGCAGCGGGGCGCAAAGGCGCATCCTGCCGGCAGTTTGGAAAAGGACGGCGGCTGGCCGCCCAATCCTTCCACCATGGTGCCTTCGCCATCGGGCATGGCCGCCAGGAGCGCCTTGGTATAGGGATGGGACGGATGAGAGAGCACCTGGTCTTTTGCGCCATATTCCACCCAGCGCCCGGCGTACATCACCGCCAAATGGTCCGATAAGGCAGAAAGGACACCCAGGTGGTGGGAAACCAGCACAATGGCCGTCTCTCCTTCCTCCCGGGTATTTTTCAGCCAGTGGGCCACCTGTGTTTGGCTGGAAACGTCTAAGGAGCTGGTGGGTTCATCGGCCAGCAGCAGGCGCGGCTTTTGCACCATGGCCAGGGCAATGGCCACCCGCTGGCATTGTCCGCCGCTTAAGGCAAAGGGATAAGAAGAAAGAATCCGCTTGCCATCCATTAGCCCCAGCCGTAAAAACCATTCCATGGCCTTTTCATCGCTTTCTGTTTTGGAGCCAGCCGTTTGGTGGATGCGGCACGTTTCCCAAAACAACGCAGAAATGGTTTTGGTGGGATCAAAAAACCGGCCGGCCTGCTGGGCAATGAGGGCAATCTCCTTGCCCCGGATGCTGCGCAGAGCCGCATCCTTTTCGTCCGTTAAGGTGTGTTTCAGCAAAGTAATGGTTCCTTCCAGATGCCCGTTTTGGGGCGGCAGCAGCAACAGACTGCGCAGCAGCGTTGTTTTGCCGCAGCCGCTTTCTCCTGCAATGCCCAGCACCTCCCCTGCTCCACAGGAAAAGGAAAGGTCCTGCACAATGGGAACGGACTGCTGATAGACCGTAAGATGAGAAACGGTAAAAAAATCGTCTGACATAAGTTATTCCTCGCTGCAAGCAATTTCTGCATTTAATAAGTAATATTCCGACGGATTGGTGTGCAGCCCTGTTACGTTGGCATTCATCACATAGTAGTATTTGGAATGACCAATCACCAAAAACCCGGCATCTTGCAGCACCAGGTTTTGGATTTCCTGGGCCAGCGCCATTCTTGCTTCGTCTTCCGTTTCTACTTCCAGCTGGTCAATGAGATCGTCCACAGCAGGGTTGCTGTAATGGCCATAATTGCTGCTGCCGCCGGTACGGAAGGCAATGCTTGGGAAATATTGGGGATCGCCGGTGGGCAGCATGGCAAAGCTAATCATCATCAAATCAAAATCGCCTGTTTTTTCCTGCTCTGTCACCGATTCATAGACTTCCACTTTCAGCTCAATCCCCAGCTGCTTGGCAGAAGAGGCCATCTCGTTACAGAAAATGGGCAGCTCTGCCTTAGAAGAATAGGTCAAAAGCCGCAGCGAAAGAGGCACGCCGTCCAGTTCTCGGACGCCGTCGCCATCGGTATCCATGATGCCAGCTTCATCCAGCAGCGCCTTGGCGCCTTCCAAATCATAGCCATAGCCATAAGAAGCATCCAGCCCCATAAAATCGGGGAACAAGCCGGCAGCTGGCACAGAAGCGCCTTTATTTAAAATGGCGGAATAATTTTCCTTATCCACAGCCATGCTGATGGCTTGGCGCACGGCCAGGTTTTGCAGGGCAGGCGTTTCAAAATTGAAAAACACCACTTGCCCCCGGGAACCGGTGACGCCGTCCACCCGGTACAAACTTTCCTCTTCAAACAAGGATAAAGCCGATGGCGGCATGCTGACAGAAACGTCCACTTCCTGGCTCTGCTGGGCCATGGCCAAGGTGTTGGTGTCGCCGATGATGCGGATGATGGCGCCGTCGCTTTTTGGTTTGCCGCCCCAATACTGGGCAAAGGCTTTCACTTCCGCCTGACTGCCAACGGTATAGCTGACGGGAATAAATGGGCCGGTGCCTTGAGGAGAAGAGGCAAAATCTTGGGAGGATGTGACGTCGATGACAGAAGTCAAAGGCTCACACAGGGTATGGAGCAAGGCAGGCACCGGCCGGGCTGTTTCGATGGTCAATGTTTGGCCATCGGCAAGGAGGCTTTTGATGGGCAGCAGTTCCGAAAACCGCGGGTTCACCTCGGCCGTCCGTTCCCAGCAAAGCTTTACGCTTTCGGCTGTCAGAGGGTTGCCGCTATGAAAGAGCACGCCATCTCGCAGTGTGATGGTCCAGGTGGTATCATCCACGGCCTGGCAATCGATGGCCAAAAGCGGCTCCGGCTCCAATTTGTCGTTGAGCTGATACAGCGTTTCGGTGATGCCCCAGCGGGAAGTGTACCAGCTGTCCCAGCTTTGGGCCGGGTCCAGACTGGAAGGACACTGGGTATCGGCAATGGTAAGTATGGCAGAAGTTTCGGCAGAGGAACCTGCTTCCTTTGTTTCGCTTTGGCTGCCAGTGCAGCCGGTGCAGCCTAGGGCAAAGGCCAAGGCGCAAAAAAGGGAAAACCATTTTTTCATAGTAAAAACCTCCTAAGATTCTTCGATGATGTCCCGCCCTGCTTCTCCCAGCAGCTGAAACAACGCTGCCGTCAAAAACAGAGCCACAGCTGGGTAAACAATGAGCATCACATGGGTTTGCATTTCACCCCGGCCTTGGCTGATCATGGCCCCCCATTCAGCCAAAGGCTCTTCCACACCAAAACCAAGATAAGATAAGGCCGCAATTTCTAAAATCACCCCGGCAATGCCAAGACTTGCCTGCACCAACAGAGGCGGCAGCAAATTGGGGATGATGCGGCAAACAATGATCCTTCCATGGCTTTCGCCGCAAAGCCTGGCGGCCTGGAGGAAGGTTTGCTGCCGCAGCGCCTGGGTGAAGCTGCGAGATAGCCTGGCATATTCCACCCACCCCACCAGGCAAAGGGCGAGGATCATGTTTTCTATGCCAATGCCCAAAAGGGCGGCAATGGCCATGGCCAAAATCAGCTTGGGAAAGGACTGGACCATGGTGATGGCAGGATGCAGCAATCCATCGACGATGCCGCCAAAATAACCGGCGCAAACACCCACCACCGTTCCAAAGAGAAACACAAACACCGTCACCGTGACGGCAGAAAACAGCGACAGCCTTGCCCCATACAAAATGCGGGAAAGCATACACCGCCCCAGCTGGTCGGTACCCAGGGGATACTGGGCGCTGGGCGAAAGCAATGCATGGCTAAGAGAAGTTTCGTTTGGATCATGGGGGGATAGAACCGGCGCAAAACAAGCCGCCAGCGCCAAGAGGGCCAATAGTGCCAGCAGCACCCAAAAAAAGAGACGATTTTTTTTCATCTGCCCTCCTCCTCTCCTCTGCCCTGGCGCAGTTTTGGATTTGCCCAAAGGGCAAACAAATCCACCAGTAAATTTAAAACCAAAAACACAACGGTGCACCAAAGCACAAAGCCTTGAATCAGATAATAATCCATCCGGCCAATGGCGCCAACGCCCAGTGTTCCCAGTCCCTGGACGGAAAAAACAGTTTCAATGACGGCCGAACCGCCAAAAAATGCGCCCAGATAGAAACTGAGACAAGTGCAGATGGCCGGGGCACTGTTTTTTAACACATGGGAGCATAAAATGGTCCCCTCCGGCACGCCGCGCATCCTGGCGCCTTCCACATAAGGCGCTTGCAGCTGGGTGCGGAGGATGGCTTTCACTTGGCGAATCAGTTTTAAGGCGGACTGAAAAATCAAAACGAGAACAGGCAGCACCAGCCCTTTCCAGCCGCCAGCAGCAATCACCGGCAGCAGCCGCATTTTCATACAGACAAACCACAACAAAAAGAGCGCCACCACAAAAGACGGTAAGGAGAGGGCAAAAAAACCAAGCACCTGCGTCACCCGGTCCACCACACCCCCTGGGCGCACCGCACAGACCATGCCCAAGGGCAAGGCCAAAAGCAGCGTCCCCAAAAAAGCGCAGAGCGTCATCCACATGGTGGGCGCCATGTGGGTGACAAGTTCTGTCCATACTGGCAGCTTGCTGTGAAAGGAAAGGCCAAGATCTCCTTGCATGGCGCCCAAAAGCCAGCGCACATACTGCACCAAAAACGGCCGGTCTAACCCCATGGCCTTTTCCTGGGCGGCCAAAGCCTCTGGCGAAACCATCCCTGCCTGGCCGCCTGGACCAATGAGCCAAAGCTCTGCCGGGTTTTTCGGTGAAAGATGCAGCAAGGCAAAGGTGAAAAACGTCACTCCCAGCAGCACCAGAAAAAATTGCAGCAGCTTTCTTCCTATGGCCAGGGGCAGCGTCCTGGGCCGCCTCATCTTTTTCTCGTTACCCGGACAAGAAATTCCGGATAAGGCGCATATTGCATTTGTTCCATGGCCGTATAGACTGTTTCATTAAGCCCTTCCAGCACTTCGCAGGCATAGGCACTCTGGGTGTTCCAAAAGGCCATATCCCACTGGGGACGATTGCGATGTGTCATGGGCAGGTTTTGCGCCACTTCTTCCATATCGGTAGCTTTTTGATAGCAAAAGCCGCCTTTTCGTTTCACTTCCTTGCGGTAGGCATCGTGGAGCCGTTTGTGGCGGTCGCTTTTTAAATAGCCATACCATTCGGCATCAAAATAGAGCATGGTGCCGCCTGCTGTCAGAAGGTTTGCCCATTGCAGCAGCTGTTCTTCCGGGCTGGTCAAAGTCCAGGTGACATCCCGGCTCATGATGAGATCGAAGCTGCCTGTCTGAAACGGCAGCCGGTTACCCACCTGCTGAAACTGGATGGATACGCCGCAGGCGGCAGCGTTTGACCTGGCTTGTTTCAGCATTTCGCCATTCATATCCACAGCCGTTACTTGATGCCCACGCAAGGCGGCCAAAATGGCAAAAAAACCAGGGCCGGTACCAATATCCAGCACCTGCAGGGGCTTATTTTGCGGCAGTCCATGAAAAATCAGGCTATCCCAGGCTTGCTTTTTTTCGCCAAATAACTGACCGCGGTTTTGGGCGCTATAGCTTTCGCTGCGGTCGTCCCAGTACTGATTCATGGTCTCTTCCAGCATATGGCAGGAAGGTTCAGATACAGTTTGATATGTTGCTTCCATCCAAAAACGGCTCCTTTCCACATAAAAAGGCCACTGAAAACGATTCTTGTTTTCAGTGGCCTTCTTGGACACAAATCAATGCAAAGATTAAATAAAAAAATTAGGATCAGCTTCTTGCTGAAAGTCTACCCTAACAATATAACAAACTTCGGCTAAAAAAGCAAGTATTTTTTGTCTTAAATCAGCGCCAAAGCCTGGTCTAAGTCTGCAATCAAATCTTCCGCATCTTCAATGCCAATGGACAGACGCACCTGGCCGTCATAAATGCTGGCGGCATACCGTTCTTCCGGCGTCATATCAAAATGGCTCATGGATGGAGAATGCTGGATGAGGGAGTCCACATTGCCAAGACTGGTGGCAAGGCTAAAGACTTTCATGTTGTTCATCATCGTCCGTACGGCATCCATGCCGCCTTTGATGTCTACGCTCATCATGCCGCCAAAGCCGCCATGCATCTGTTTTTTGGCAATTTCGTGGGTGGGATGGCTGGGTAGCCCTGGATAATAGACCCGGTCCACCTTGGGGTGGGCTTCCAAAAACTGGGCCACTTTCATGGCGTTTTGGCAGTGGCGCTCCATGCGCACGCCCAATGTTTTCATCCCCTGCATCAGCTGCCAAGCGGCAAAGGGATCCAGCACGGCGCCAAAACACTGTAAATATGGCATCCGGCAGCGGTCGATGCGGGCTTTGCTGCCGGCAATGATACCGGCGGTGACGGTGCCATGGCCGCAGAGGTATTTTGTGGCGCTGTGCACCACCAGATCGGCACCCAAATCCAAGGGGTTTTGCAGATAAGGCGATGCAAAGGTGCTGTCCACAATCAAAGTGATGCCCTCATGGCTGTGGACCACTTGGCTGATGGCAGCAATATCGCTGATTTTCAAGGTGGGGTTGGCCGGTGTTTCCACATAGACCAAGGAGGTATTGGGCTGGATGGCCGCTTTCACTGCTGCCGCATTGGTGGTATCCACCCGGGTATACGTAATGCCCAAATTGGTCAGCACCTTGGCAAAAAGCGCATAGGAACAGCCATAGATGACATCGCCAAAGACCACATGGTCTCCGGCTTTGACCACGCTCATCACAGCCGTGGAAATGGCGCCCAGGCCGCTGGCCACGGCCAAGGCAGCCTCGGCGTGTTCCAGATGGGCCATCTTTTTTTCCAGTTCGTCACAGTTGGGGCTGCCAAAGCGGGTATATACAAAGCCTTCATCCACGTGCTGATTCAAATAAACGGCCGTATCAAAATCATCCAGCACATAGGTGGTGGTTTGATAGATGGGGCTGACATGGGCCTTGGCCTGCGGCTCATAGGAGCCGGTCAGACGGGCGTGGAGCTGATGGGCATGGAGGATATCGGTGTTGATTTTCATGAGGAAAACTCCTTTCTGTTTCCAATTCTTCTTGCTATCACCATGATAACGAAGATTTTTGATGGCAGCAACTGACAAAATCATAGATTTTTTGTGGTTTTTTTCTTATATTTTGTCTGATTCGCAGAGCCGTTGTCTTTTTTGCCGTTTTGTTATACAATAGACACATCTTGGAAGAAATCAGGTGAAAACATGAAACTGCTGCTGACGGCAATCAATGCAAAGTTCATCCATTCCTCTTTGGCCATCCGCTCTTTAAAGGAGTATGCCGCCGTCTATGGGGATCAGATTACCTTGCAGGAATTTACCATCAATCAGGATTGTGACTATATTTTAGAACAGCTTTACCACCAAAAGGCCGATGTCATCGGCTTTTCCTGCTATCTTTGGAACAGGTCGATGGTGCTGGAGCTGGCAGAAAACATAAAAAAAATCAGCCCCAAAACCGTGATTTTTCTGGGCGGACCAGAAGTCAGCTATGATGCGGCGGCGCTGTTGGCAGAATACCCCTTTCTCGACTTGGTGGTCCGGGGGGAAGGCGAAGCCACATTTTTGGACCTGGCCCGGCACTGGATTGACCGGGACTTGCCCCTGGAAGATATTTTGGGCATCACCTATCGCGCGCAGGATGGTTCCATTTGCGAAAACCTGCCCCGGTGCGGCCTATCATTAGAACAAATTCCCTTTGTCTATCAAGACATGACCGACTTTGCCCACCGCATCATCTATTATGAAACCCAGCGGGGCTGCCCTTACCAGTGCCAGTACTGCCTTTCTTCGGTGGAAGAAGGGGTGCGGTTTTTGCCGGAGGAACGGGTGAAGCAGGACCTGGACTTTTTCCTTCAGCAAAAGGTGATGCAGGTGAAATTTGTGGACCGGACCTTCAACTGCAACCGCCGCCACGCCCGCTTGATTTGGCAGCATTTGATGGACCACGATAACGGCATCACCAACTTCCACATGGAAATTACTGCCGATTTATTGGACGAAGAAACGCTGGAGATGCTGAAAAATGCCAGAAGCGGTCTATTTCAGTTTGAAATCGGCGTGCAGACCACAAACCCCAAAACCATGCAGGCCATCCGCCGTGCCGTTTCCTTTGAAAAGCTTTCCCAGGTGGTCCGCCGCATCAAGGCTATGGGAAATATCCATGTGCATCTGGATTTGATTGCCGGGCTGCCTTTTGAGGATTACGATTCCTTTGGCCGCTCCTTTGACGATGTATACTGGCTGGAGCCGGAGCAGTTACAGCTGGGATTTTTGAAGCTGTTAAAAGGCTCTGGCCTGCGGCGGGATGCGGCAAAATACGACATTTGTTTCCGCTCACAGGCGCCCTATGAAGTGCTCTCCACCCATTGCCTTTCCTACGAGGATTTATACCGGTTAAAGCTGGTGGAAGAAATGGTGGAAACCTTTTATAATTCCCCCAAGGCCCTGCGGGCCATCCGGTTGATCACCACCCTCCTTCCCTCGCCGTTTCAATTTTTCCAGGCCCTGGGCAATTTCTGGGAGGAACAGGGATACCGGGCCGTCAAACACAGCCGGGCAGAATATTCGCTGCTCTTTTATGAATTTTGTGCCACACAGGAGGCGCTTTTGCCCCATTTAGATAAAATCAGCGACTTGCTGCGCTTTGACCTCTATCTGGGTGAAAACACCAAACGGATGCCGGAAGCACTGCAATGGGATGCCCCCGACACCAAAGAGCAACAGCGGCAGTTTTATCATGACAAGGAAAAAGTGGCCCAGTTTTTGCCCCACCTGGCAGACTATACCCCGTCCCAGCTTGCCAGGATGTGCCACATTGAACTGTTCCGCTATGACGTAAGCCGTCTGGAAGAGACGGGCCATGTCCCCTCCCCCGGCTTGACAGCTGTGCTGTTTGACTATGCCAAGCGCAATCCACTGACCAATGAAGCCGCCCATTGGCGTATTTTGCTGTAACAAAAAGCCGTTTTCCATGTTGCGGAAAACGGCTTTTTGATTGGGTGCTTTAGCTTAACAAAACCCCTAGTTTTACTAGGGGTAAATAAAATACTTTAGTATACAAAACCTCCTAATTATAATTTTAGAATGAAGGTTTGGCGACCGCATTACTAAAATAAATTAG
>CALWLF010000045.1 GCA_944381455.1 uncultured Clostridia bacterium
CCACCTTCACATCGGTAAACTGGCTGCCGATGGCCGGAGCCACAATGGCATAAACACGATATTTGGTGTTGTTTTCCGATTCTTTGATCAGCTTCATGACATCCAGCACATAGCTTTTGTCCACCACAGCGCCAAAGGGGCAGTTGTATACACAAGCGCCGCAGGAGACGCATTTTTCATCGTCGATATATGCTTTCTTTTCATCATCAAACACAATGGCTTTGATGGCGCAAGAACGGATGCAGGGACGCTGTACATCGCTGATGGCATGGAACGGGCAGACATCTTTGCACCGGCCGCATTCCACGCAAAGCTGCTGGTTGATATAGGCCCGCTGGCCCATAATCATAATGGCGCCTCTGGGGCAAACATCTTTGCAGCGATGAGCCAGACAGCCGCGGCAGGCTTCCGTTACCACATAGCGGTCGATGGGACATTCATCGCAGGCCGAGCGGAGAATCTGAATGACATTTTTCCCCTTCAATGGCTCAATGACAGCCTTGGCCCGTTCTTTGACAATATGGCGCTCCTTATAAATGCAGCAGCGTGTCATAGGTTTTGGGCCAGGAATGATGCTTTCTGCAATCTCGTCCAAATGTTCACTGCATTCTTCCCCCTGCAAAAAATGCTTGGTGACTTCTTTATTCACCTGATATTTCAAAAATTGTACGTTGCTCTCAAATTTTCTCATATACCCTTCCTCATTTTCCTATATTCATCCTCAGATGTAAATGAAATTGACTTCCTTACCCATTTTTTCCACCAACCGTCCCAGTTCCCGCAGCTGATTGATTTTAAAGTTAAAATCCATGGGAAATCCGTTTTTTTGGTGTGCCGGATTAACGGCTTGGCCAATCCACATGTTCAGTTTATCGCAATTTTCAATGAGCAGCTTGGCAAGCATGGCTGCCGCGTTGCGTTCATTGAGCGCTGCCATAGCCCGGGCATTAAAGCCTGGCGTTTGGTAATGGCGAATCAATTCGATGGCTTTGTTGATGGTCAAAACCCCTTCTGTCACCAGTTCCACCCGGTCAATCTTTCCGGCCGGCGGAATTTCCGGTGTCATTGTTTCCAAATCCACCTGCATTTCTGCCCCCAAAATCCGGGCCACTACACTGGCCGTCGTCCCGCCGCAAACCACGACTTTGCCTTCCGATTTCAAAATTTCTTCTATGACGGCATAGTCGTTTTCCGGGTTTTTCGGCGGCCCGGAGAAGAGATTGATGGTTTCCTGTTCCCGAATTTTCATGGCCAGCACCGTGGTGTCGTCCCCGGCCTGATTTTCGTATAGCTTTTGGCAAACTTCCAGCACACTGGCCGTCACCGTTGTGGTTGTGGTATCTTTATAAGAAAAGTCTTTCAAATACTCGTTGACGTTTTTCCACTGCCACCCCAAACTGAGACTGTGGCCTACGCCGGCATGGATGACGCCGTCGCTGACGGCCACCAAAAGGCTGTTTTCATCCAGCATAAACCGGCTTTCTAAAATCACCTTGTCGTTGATGGTCCGCGTGGTTTTATTGATGGGCACGCTTTGGCCATTGCGCAGTAAAAACACCGACGGATTATCAAACTCGGCCACATACACCACGCCGTCTCGATAGGCTTTGATGATGGTGAAGGTGGAATAGGCCAAATGCCGCTCGCTGCAAACGGGCAGCGTATGGACAATGGTGTCGATGGTTTCATCCAGCGAAGCCCCTTCCCGCAGCATGGTGGCCGCAATTTTCGAGGTGAGGGTGGCCAAAATATTGGCTTTCACACCGCTGCCCATGCCGTCGGCCAGCACCAAAATCTTGCTGTCTTCCAAATTCACCTGCTCAATGTGGTCGCCGCAAAGCTCTTCGCCATGTTTGTGGATGCTGTTATAGGCAGTATCGATGAAATACATCCTTACTCACCCTCTTTCAGCATAACATCCTTCAGTTTGTTTAAGGCCACTTTCGTTTCTGCCGTTGTTTCACCCAGCAGGCTTGCAATTTCCTGGGCCACGCGCATTTGTTTTTCAATGACGTTTTGGGCCACTTCCACCGTGTGCTTTTTCAGCTGCACCAGTTCTTTTTGCCGCTTCACTTCGGCTGTAATATCCTGCATGGAAACGTAAAGCTCGTCGCCTTCAATATAAACAATGTTGCACATCACATCCAGACCATATTTATCCAAATGCATTTTTCGGCCCATGATATCTTTTTTGGTGGCTAAGGCATAGGCATAATCATCGCTGACCAGATGCAGCGCCGTCACCGGCTGGCCCACCACATCTTCGTTTTTCACCCCAAAATAGCGCTCGGCCACAGGGTTGATCTGCGTAATGCGGGTGGTGCCGTCCAACATCACAATGATATTGCGGGCATTATAAAAAATGGTGTCACCCTTGCGTTCCGCCCGTTTTCGCAAATTGGGCCAGCACATTTCAATTTCTGCCATGCCTTCATAAACAGCCTGGGCTTTTTCCCGGCAGGTGTTATAGCCGCAGGCACCGCAGTCGTGTTCATCGGCTCTTGTCATACGGCCCATTTTATGAAGAATTTCTTCCAATTCGGCCATGCTGGCTTTTTTCCTTGGCACATCAATGGGCTCAAAGGTGCGGTTTAAGTCAATGTCAGACCAATCGATGGGCGGACAGTTTCCTTCCACACCCCAGCCATGGACAGCAAACTGGGTAATCCGCTGACGCCGGCAGAACAAATCCAGCGACTGCAGCGGAATAAAGGGCCCGTTGATACAGCTTTCTTCACAAGCAGAAATGCCGATATAGCAAGGGTTCAAATTTTCATTTTCCATGCTTTCAAACAATTTCTTGACGTTGTTTAAGCCATTTACTTTCAAAACATCATAATTGTTTTGCCGCATCAAGTCCGTAATTTTCGGCCACATATCACCGGAAATGGAATAACTGGTGCCCACGTTTTTTGCCACCCGGTCCGGTACTTCCGGCTCCAGCGATTCCAAATCAATCATTTTCCGCCGAAACAGCCGCACAATCTCCTGGCAGGTGATATGAGCATTGATGGGCGCCGCATCGGTTTTTGGCAGCGTTTCGTATTTTTTGCTCATACAAGGGCCAATGTAAACGGTGAAGGTGGTGGGATCTTCCTTTTTGATGGCCTTGCCCAAGGCAATCATCGGCGTTACCACCGGCAATAAGTATTTCACTAACGTAGGATGATATTTTTGAATGAATAAATAAATGGAAGGACAAGTGCTGGACATGAAATACTTTTGCTCTCCAATATGTTCTTGAATATATTTTACATATTCTTCTGAGACTTCTTCCCCGGCCACAGCCACTTCCTCTACACTGTCAAAGCCCAGCCGGCGCAGTGCCGCCACATATTGTCCCGGCACTTTAAAGGAACCAATATAGGCCGAATCAATACAGGCCACCACTCGTCTGGGGGAAGCCAGCATGCGGCCCAAAAGTTCCACATCGTTTTCCATGTTTCGTGCATAGCGGGGACAGGTGGTAAAACACTGCCCGCAGGCAATACATTTTTCCTCATCAATCTCTGCTCGGTTGTTGCGAAACCGGATGGCCTTTACTGGACATTCCCGCACACATTTGTTGCAGTTTTGGCATCGTTCTGCCGTAAAGTTAAATAATCTCAAATTACATCACCTTTTTTTCCACAACCGTCTCAAAAAACTTGCCCACGTTTTCTGGCTGCACCGAATAGATTTCGCCGTCTGCCTTCACGCAAACAGCTCCCGTGCAGTTGCCCAGACAAAAAGCAGCCTTGATGGTCACCCGGCCTTCCAGGCCGTGGCTGGCAATCATTTCTTCCAACTGATGGATGATGTCGTAGGAGCCTTTTAAATGGCACACACTACCAATACAAACTTGAATTTCCATAATTCGTTATCCCCTTTTTTCTATTTTAATACACCTGTTTCATAGGCCGTATCAATGATTTCTCGCATATAGGCCGCAATCACATCCGGGCCTTGGAATGTGGCAGCATTGCGTTTTTCCACCTGTTCTTTGTGGATGCCATGCTCCACCCAGCTGCGCCCGCCTTGGGCGTGGTTTAACATGGTGGGCTGCACCCGGTCTAAGATGGCGCAAAACTTTGCTTCTTCTGTCTGCCCTGCTTCAAACTCCTGCCAAAGGGCCATCATCTGCTCTTTTTGATCCTCTGGCAGCAAGCCATAAATTTTTTCGGCTGCGGCTTTTTCCCTTGCATCCTTATCCTGATAGCCTACCGTGTCATAACAATACGTATCTCCGGCATAAATTTCCACCACATCATGCAGCAGCATCATGATGATGGTTTTTGCCAAATCGGCCTTTGGAAAATATTCTGCAAGCACCGCCGCCATCACCGCTGCATGCCAGGAGTGCTCTGCATCGTTTTCCAGCCGGCTGCCATCGGCCAAATACGTCTGACGGCCAATCAATTTCACTTTGTCTAGCTCCAACAAAAAATCCATCTGCCGGCGAAACCGTTTTGTCCTTTCTTCCATCCCGTCCAAACCTTCCTTCTTGCCTGAAAAAAGCATCAGAACGAATCTGTTGCATTCGGCCTGATGCTTTCTTTGCTTACTTTATGCCAATATCATGCCGAAAGTGCTTCTTTTCAAAGTGAACCAGTTCCACCCCTTCATAAGCGATGGAAATGGCTTCTTGCAAGTCTTTGCCGATGCCGGTAATCCCCAGCACGCGGCCGCCGTTGGTGTAAAACTTGCCGTTTTCTGCCTTTGTGCCGGCATGGAATACCACGATGTCATCTCTTTTTGCTGCCTCTTCCAGGCCAGTGATTTCAAAGCCTTTTTCATAGCTTTCTGGATAGCCGCCGCTGGCTTCCACCACGCAGACAGCCGCATTGTCGTACCATTCAATTTCCATTTGGTCCAGCGTGCCATCCACACAAGCTTCCATGATGGAAAGCAGGTCCGTTTTTAACCGCGGCAAAATCACCTGGGTTTCTGGATCGCCAAAGCGGGCATTATATTCAATCACTTTCATGCCCTTTGGCGTTAACATCAGCCCAAAATACAGCACGCCCACAAAAGGACGGCCTTCTTTGGCCATGGCTGCCACCGTTGGCTCAAAAATTTCCTTTTGGCAGATTTCTGCCACTTCTTTCGTATAAATCCGGCTGGGGGAGAAGGTGCCCATGCCGCCGGTGTTTAACCCCTGGTCGCCGTCATAAGCCCGCTTATGGTCCTGGGCAGAAACCATGGGGCGCACGGTTTTGCCGTCACAGAAAGAAAGGACAGACACTTCCGGCCCGGTCAAAAATTCCTCGATGACCACTTTGGTGCCGCTTTTGCCAAATTTTTGGTCAATCATCATTTCTTTTAAGCCTTCCAGGGCTTCTTCTCTCGTTTGGCAGATCAAAACGCCTTTGCCCAAGGCCAAGCCGTCTGCTTTTAACACAATGGGCAGGTCCTGCTGTTCCACATAGGCCTTTGCTTCCTCATAATCAGAAAACGTTTCATAGCCGGCCGTTGGAATGCCGTATTGTTTCATCAGTTCTTTGCTGAAGGCTTTGCTGCCTTCCAAAATGGCTGCGTTTTTCCGTGGCCCAAATACCCGCAGGCCCTTGGCCTCGAAGGCGTCCACCACGCCGCCCACCAGTGGATCGTCCATGCCGATGATGGTAAAATCAATCTGGTTTTCTTCCACAAAAGCCGTCAGTTTCTCAAATTCCATGGCGCCAATGGGCACACAAGTGGCATCCTGGGCAATGCCGCCGTTACCGGGGGCGCAAAAAATTTCCGTTGCCCGGCCGTCTTGTTTCAATTTCCAGACAATGGCGTGCTCTCTGCCGCCGCTGCCAACCACCAATACTTTCATCTTGTTGTCCTCCTTACCCGGCCATCTGCCACTTCCACCGCACCGGCACAAATCAAACGGATGGCTTCGGGGAAAATCTGCCATTCTGCCTCTTCCATCACCCGTTTTTGCAATACCTCTGCCGTGTCGCCCTCTTGCACTTGGACTGCCTTTTGCAGCAAAATCGGCCCGCCGTCGGTTTCTTCATTGACAAAATGCACCGTAGCCCCTGTCACCTTCACCCCTTTGGCCAAAGCTGCTTCATGGACTTTGAGGCCATAAAACCCATCGCCGCAAAAAGAAGGAATGAGGGAAGGATGGATATTGATGATTTTGTTTGGAAATGCCTGGATAAACGCCGGTGTCAGCACCGTCATAAACCCGGCCAGCACCACCAAATCCACTTCCATCTTCCGCAAGTGGCCTATCATAGCTTCCATCAAATCATCGGCGTTTGCAAAGTCTTTTTTTGCCAGCACCACGGCATCAATGCCATGCTTTTTGGCCCGCTCCAAGGCATAGGCATCGGCACGGCTGCTGATGACGGTCACCACCTTTGCCCCTGGGATTTCTCCCCGGTCAATGGCGTCCAAAATGGCCTGCAAATTGGTGCCGCCGCCGGAAACCAAAGCTCCTATTTTAAACATACTTCTACCTCTTTTTCGTCGTTTTTGGTGATTTTACCAATGATGTAGCCGGTATCGCCCAAGGCTTTGATTTCATCCAGTGCATTTTGGGCGTTTTCTGCCGAAACCACCAGCACCATGCCAATGCCCATGTTGAAGGTGTTGTACATATGGGCCCGGTCAATGTCGCCTCTGTGCTGCATCAAATCAAAAATAGGCAGCACCGGCCAGGTGCCTTCTTCGATGGTGGCGCAAAGGCCCCTGCCCTTTGGCAGGCAGCGGGGAATATTTTCGATGAATCCGCCGCCGGTGATGTTGCTGATGCCTTTGATTTCCACTTTTTTCATCAGTGCCAGAATTTCTTTCACATAAATTTTCGTTGGGGTCAGCAGTTCTTCCCCAATGGTTTTGCCCAAAGCGTCCACATATTCTTTGGCTTTTTCTTCGATGGGTTCAAAAACTTTGCGCACCAGAGAATAGCCGTTGGAGTGGATGCCGCTGGAAGGAAGGCCGATGATGACGTCGCCTTCTACAATCTTTTCGCCGTTGATGATGTCTTTTTTATCAATGACACCCACGGCAAAGCCTGCCATGTCATATTCGTCTTCCGGATAAAAACCGGGCATTTCTGCCGTTTCGCCGCCAATGAGGGCACATCCGCTTTGCCGGCAGCCTTCAGCCACACCGCTGACAATTTCCGCAATGCGTTCCGGCACATTTTTGCCGCAGGCAATGTAATCCAAAAAAAACAGCGGCTGGGCGCCGTTACAGATGATGTCGTTGACACACATGGCCACACAGTCAATGCCCACCGTATCATGTTTATCCTGCACAAAAGCCAGTCTCAGTTTGGTGCCCACCCCGTCGGTGCCGCTGATGAGCACAGGCTCTTCCATCTGCAAGCCGCCTAAGGTAAACAGTCCGCCAAAGCCGCCGATGTCAGTCAGCACTTCTGGACGGAAGGTGCTTTTGACATGTTCCCCCATCAGCTTGACTGCCTTGTAACCGGCCTCCACATCTACACCGGCGTTTTTGTAATCCAAACCCATTTTGTTTCCTCCTTCAACCTGCCTGCTTTTTTCTCGAAGAAAAAGCAGGAAACGACAGTATTTTTCTTCCGTTTTCCAACAGTAAAAACTACTTTTCATTGTAATATAGCAGTAGTAAAAAGTCAAGGGAACTGCCCTGTTTGGCCTGCCATTTCTTCGGAGGAAAACGGCCGTTTTTTCAGCCTTTTTTCCCCGTCAAAATCCATGGGCACCCCCTGAATTTTGACAGAAAACAATTAGCCAGTCCTAAGAAAAAGCAGCCTTGCAATTTGACAAATTTTGTCAAACCAAGCCTGCACTTTTTCTCCTTTTTTCTCCAAAAAATTCAGTTAAATTTTCTTTCCCTTCAACTCGTAATAACTCAAAGAACCGGTGGGCATTTCATGGAAAGAGACGGTCTTTTGGTGTTCTTCTTCCAAACGAGAAAAAACGCCCGATTGTTTCAGCGCTTCCAGCAGGTAGGCGTTGGACCAGATTTCCACCTGGTTATAGATGGTCTGCAAAAATAAAGACCGTACTTCCCGGTAAATCTGATCGATGACCAGCTGATCCGATGGCAAAAGCCCCGTCCCCTGGCAATACTTGCAGGGGTAGGAAATCTGGGCCGAAAGGGGTGCGCTTGTCTTTTTTCTGGTCAGCTGCATGAGCCCCAGCTCCGTCATGCCCACCACCGTCGTTTTGATCCTGTCTTTTTTGACGCATTCTTCCAGGCGCTGTTGCAGCATGGTCCGGTGGGAGGGATCTTTCATGTCAATAAAATCCACAATAATCATGCCCGAAGGTTGCGCAGCCGCAGCTGAAGGGCAATTTCTTCTGCCGCCTCTAAATTGGTTTTTAACACCGTTTCCGAAAAATTTTTCTTTCCCGTAAACTTGCCGGTGTTCACATCAATGACCACGCAGGCCTCCGTCTGTTCGATGATGAGAAAACCGCCGCTTTTGAGCCACACCCGTTTATGGAGCAGCTTTGCAATCTGGCTTTCTACAAAATAAGATTCCATCAGCCCCACGGCGCCGTCATAAAAGCATATCTGCTCCTTCCACCCGGCAAACTGCTGCAACAAAAGCCGGTAAGTGGCTGCATCATTGACCACCAGCTGCTCCACATCGCCCAAAAACAAATCTCTGGCGGCCCGCACCGCAAGCCCTCCCTGTTCCAGCACCAGGCTTGGCGCCTTTTCATACTGGCCTTTTTGCACAGCCTGCTGGGCCAGAGGCAACAGCCTTTGCAGCTCCTCTTCAAAATCTTCCTTCGTTTTGCCTGCAGCGCCGGTGCGCACAATCAGCCCATATCCTTTTGGCAGCATCTCTTTGACCAGGGCAAAAATCCGCTCCCGCTCCTGCATATCTGTGATTTTTTGGGAAATGCCAATGTTGTGCTCTCCCAATAAAAGCACCAAAAAACGCCCGGGAAAGGAAATTTTTTGCGTCACCAATGCCCCTTTTTGCTTCGATGCATCCTTTTCCACCTGCACCAGCACATGGCCATAGGCCTGGATGGAATGCTGTTTTGGCAGGGGCAGATAGGCGTTTTTTTCTGTCCCAATATCCACAAAACAAGCCTGCATCCCTTTGTGGACGTTCATCACCCGGCCCACATAGATATTGCCCACCAAACTTTGCCTGCCGTTGTCCTCATATTGAAACTCTACCATGCGGCCATCTTCCAATAAGGCCACCCGGCTGGCCCTTGGCGTCACATCCATCAATAGTTGTTTCATGCAAGGGGCACCTCCCTATCCAAAGGCACCAGTCCTTCTTTTCCCTGCTGATAGAGATCCATACGGTGATAGCTGGCATCATATGGCCCAAAGGGCACCCCGCAAAAATCACACAAAGCTGCCACCACTGCATCGGCCCGCAGACTTTGGATGCTGCCCATGGCAATAACCATCTCCATGGCCGCTTTGTTTTTTTCTGTCGCATCCTGCAAAGAAAAAATCAACGGCTTGATGTTGGTCTGCACCATGCCTTTTTTCGTTTTTTTATCGGCCAAAATCTCTGGCTGCGCCCAAAACCGTTCTAAAACTTCTCCAAACCCTTCCGCCGGTATGGTTTCAGGTAACGTCACCCGATACCAGGCCGCCGCCAAAGAGGCCATGGTGTTTTTGGCCTCATCGCCAATGGCCGTCACCCGCAACAGCTCCATGCCATCAGGCAGCTGTGCCCCCAGCCGCTCTTTCACTTCCTCTGCCGCCAGTTCCTCTTTGAGGCGCAAATCGCCATATTCCCCCTCGCTGGTATAGCCCAACGACAGGGGGCTTGCAAAGGTCAACAGCTGGTGGGGGTTAAAGCCGTTGGAAAAGGCAATGGGAAGCTTGGCCCGCTTGATGGCCCGCTGGAAAGCCACCATCATATCCAGATACCCCAAAAGCTTCAGCTCTTCCCCTTTCGTATACTTAAACCGATACGTTCTCAAAGCAGACACCTCCCCCAAAACTTTTGGCCCCGCAGTTGGAACAATGTTCCCGGCAGTTGGGCGTGCATTCTGCCCGCAGCGCTTTTTCCCGCTCTTCCATCAAGAACCGGCGGGAAACGCCCACCGAAATGTGGTCCCAAGGCAAAATCTCGTCATAAGAGCGGACCCGGTTGGCATAAAAGGCAATGGTCAAGCCTGTCTCTGCAAAGGCTTGCTCCCATTTTTCCCACAAAAATAAATCGCTCCAGCTGTCATACCGGCACCCCAGCTCCCAAGCCCGGTATAACAGCTTGGCCACTTTCCGGTCGCCCCTGGCCATGACGCCTTCCAGAGAGCTCATTTTCGTATTGTGATAGGTAAAGCGCACCTGTTTTCTCGTCACACTGTGTTTTGCAATCTTGGCCTTTTCTCCAAAGCTTTCGTAGGTTTCCTGGGCATCCCATTGAAACGGCGTAAAGGGTTTTGGCACAAAGCAGGAGGCGCTGGCCGCCACGGTCACAGGGCGCGGCCGCTCCTCTTTTGGAATTTCAAAATATTGGTCCACAATTTTGTCAGCCAGAGCGCCAATGCCTTTTAAGTCTTCTTCCGTTTCCGTCGGCAGCCCCAGCATGAAATACAGTTTCACCTTGTTCCATCCGCCGTCAAAAGCCAGCTTACAGCCGTTTAAAATCATTTCTTCCGTCAAGTTTTTGTTGATGACATTGCGCAGCCGCTGGGTACCTGCTTCGGCGGCAAAGGTGAGACTGCTTTTTCTCACTTCTTGAATCCGCTGCATCAAGTCCAGTGAAAAGGCGTCAATGCGCAGCGATGGCAAAGAAAGGCTCACGGCGTCCTTGGAAAACTCGCTCAGCAGTCCGTCGGCCAAGTCGGAAAAACAAGTAAAGTCGCTGGTGGCCAGGGAAATCAAACTGATTTCCTCGTGTCCCGACGTATCCACCAAGCTTTTTGCCTGCCGCAGCAGTGTCTCCACTTTCTTTTCCCGCACCGGGCGGTACACAAAGCCCGCCTGGCAAAAACGACAGCCCCGGATGCAGCCCCGGAATAATTCCAGCGTCACCCGGTTATGGATCACATCCATCAGCGGCACCAGCTGTTTTTCTGGATAAAACACCTGGTCCATGTCTTTGACAATGACTTTTTTGATGATGGATCTGGCCTTTGGATGGTTTGGTGTCACGCTTTTTATGGTGCCGTCTTCGTGATAGGTCACATCATAATACTTGGGGATATATAGGCCGTCCCAATCCAGCAGGCTTTCCAAATATTCCGCTTTCGTTTTTCCCATTTTTTTGTATTCTTTGTACCGGTCCAGCATCTGGTCATAGAGCACTTCCCCTTCGCCCAGATAGAACACATCCACAAACTCTGCCAACGGCTCTGGATTATAGGCGCAGGAGCCGCCGCAGAGGATGATGGGGTCGTCTTCGGTGCGCTCGCTGGCCCAGGCCGAAATGCCGCTCATCTCCAGCATATTGATTAAGTTGGTATAGCAAAGCTCGTATTGCAGCGTAAAGCCCACAAAGTCAAATTCTTTCAGGGAGGACTGGGTTTCCAGAGTAAAACAAGGAATCTTCTCTTTTACCATATACTGTTCCAAATCCACCCAGGGCGCAAAGGCCCGTTCGCAATAAGTATCTTCCCTGCGATTTAAAAAGAAATATAAAATCTGTACCGCCAAACAGCTCATGCCCACTTCATACACATCGGGAAAACAAAAGGCAAAGCGGATATCCACATCCTTGGGATCTTTTTTCACCATATTGGTTTCCCGGCCGATGTAGCGAGCCGGTTTTTCCATTTGCAGCAGCACTTGATCTGGGATTGCAAGTTTCATGTTGTTCCTCCGTTTCCGTCTAGCAGACCTTTTTGGCCCGTCTATTCTGTCTACTAGTGTAACCGAAAGAACCGAAAAATGCACGAACTAATTTTCATTT
>CALWLF010000046.1 GCA_944381455.1 uncultured Clostridia bacterium
GGACAGATAAAGGATTTTGGGAAGGTTATGTTGACTGGTTGACCAATGCAGTTCAGGGTGACTTTGGTACCAGCTATCGTTCCAAAGAACCAGTATTTAATGAAGTATTTGCTCGTTTCCCCAATACCTTGAAATTGGCAAGCTCTGCCATCATCCTTTCTGTTATCTTTGGTATTGGGATTGGTATTTTCCAGGCCGTAAGGCAATATTCCATGTCAGATAATATCCTATCGGGTATTACTCTTGTCTTAACTTCTATGCCCGACTTTTGGATTGGTTTGATTTTAATTATTGTATTTGCTGTGTGGTTGAAGGTGCTGCCGGCCTCGGGGGCAAACCATTGGTATAACTTTATTATGCCCGCCCTTACGGCTTCCGTTGGGTATACGGCTGGTACCATTCGTTTGACTCGTTCTTCTATGCTGGAAGTGATCCGCAGCGACTATATTCGTACGGCACGGGCCAAAGGTGCGGCAGAAAAAACCATCATTTATAAACACGCTTTGAAAAATGCCCTCCTTCCTGTTGTTACCTTGATTGGTATTAACTTGGGTTGGCAGTTGGGCGGTACCATCATTGTAGAACAGATCTTTGCGATTCCTGGCATTGGCACATTGATGATTGGTGCTGTTCGTTCGAAGGACACACCGCTTTTAATGGCATCGGTACTATTTGTTGCATTGCTTTCTGCCTTGATTAACTTGATTACCGATATTTTGTATGCTTATATTGATCCTCGTATCAAAGCAGAGTACAGCAAATAAGAAAATAAAAGGGGGTATTGAAGTATGAGTGTAGGAACAGGAACGCAGGCAGCGGCAGCGCCTATGCAGAAATATAAAAAGAGAAGCCAGATTGCGCAAATTTGGGGACGTTTTAAGAAAAATAAAATGGCAATGGGTGGCTTGATTTTGTTTGCCATTATGTTGGTTATTGCTATTACAGCACCTTTATTTATTGATTATGAAGTAGATGTAATCCAGCAAACGATTTCGGAACGGTTTCAATCTCCCAGTGCAGTACATTGGTTTGGTACAGACCAATTTGGGCGTGATATTTTCTCTCGTGTGTTCTGGGGTGCCCGTATTTCCATGTTTGTGGGCGTTGTAGTAGTTGTTATTTCTTTAATCATAGGTTCTATTTTGGGTGCGGCGTCTGGTTTCTTTGGCGGATGGCTGGATAATGTCATTATGCGTTTTATGGACATTTTGTTGGCAATCCCTGGTACCATGCTTGCTATTACCATCGTAGCAGCTTTAGGCGGCGGTATCCAAAACCTGCTTTTGGCTTTGAGTATTGAACAGATTCCTAAAATGACACGTATTGTTCGTTCTTCTGTGTTGACACTGAAAACACAAGACTATATCGAAGCAGCAAGAGCTTGCGGCACCACCAATGCCCGGATTATTTACCGGCACATCCTGCCAAATGCCATCGGGCCTATCCTGGTGCAGGCCAGCTTGACCGTTGCAAGAACCATCATCTCCGTTGCAAGTATGAGTTTCATCGGCCTTGGCATTAACCCACCAGAACCTGAATGGGGTGCTATGCTGTCGGAAGCCAAAGCACAATTGATGAACTATCCATATCTGGTTGTGGCTCCTGGTTTGGCTATCATCTTAACAGTAACGTCGTTGACTTTGATCGGCGATGGTTTGAGAGATGCTTTGGATCCGAAACTGAAAAACTAACCAAAACAGGGAGGTATGGAGAATGGATAAGTTACTTGAAATTAGAGACTTATGTGTGGAATATCACACTGATGAAGATAATGTGTATGCTGTAAACCATGTAGATCTGGACGTATACAAGGGCCAGACTTTGGGGTTGGTAGGCGAAACGGGCGCCGGCAAAACCACAACGGCACTGAGCATCATGAAATTGTTGCCACAAAAAATTGGCGAAATTACAAGCGGCGATATTAAATTAAATGGAGAATCTGTGATCAGCAAATCGGAAGAGGCCATGAGAAAAATCCGCGGCAAAGATATTTCGATGATTTTCCAAGATCCTATGACCAGCTTAAACCCGGTCTATACCGTTGGGGATCAGGTGGCAGAAGTAATTAAGTTGCACTATCCAGACTATAACAATAGTCAAGTGGAAGCACGTGTGGATGAACTGTTTTTAATGGTAGGTTTGCCTCCAGAAAGAAAAACAGAATTTCCCCATCAGTTTTCTGGTGGTATGAAACAAAGAATCGTCATTGCTATGGCCTTGGCTTGTGAACCACAGTTGTTGTTGGCCGACGAACCGACCACGGCTTTGGACGTAACCATCCAAGCACAGGTACTTCAAATGATGAAAGACCTGAAAGAAAAACTGAACACCGCTATGATTTTGATCACCCATGACTTGGGCGTTGTAGCACAAACGTGTGACCAAGTAGCCATCATGTATGCCGGTGAAATCATTGAAAATGGTACGGTAGAAGATATTTTTGAAGGAAAAGATCACCATCCTTATACCATCGGTCTGTTTGGCTCCATTCCTGATATGGAAACCAAATCCAAACGTCTGCATCCTATCGATGGTCTGATGCCAGACCCATCCAATTTGCCAAAGGGCTGTAAATTTAATCCAAGATGCCCTCACTGCAAAGATATCTGCAGAGAGCAAGAGCCTCCTGTATATGTAAACGGAACGCAGACAATCAGATGTCACCTGTTCAAATAAACAAGGACACCGGAAGAAAGGAGTGGTTTCGAGATGGAAATGCCATTGATTGAAACAAAAAACTTAAAAAAATATTTTAAAACAGGTCGCGGTACCTTGCATGCGGTAGATGATGTAAACTTTCAGATTTTTAAAGGTCAGACGCTGGGCGTTGTTGGGGAATCCGGCTGTGGGAAATCCACTTTGGGCCGTGTGATGATTCGCTTGTTGGATGCCACCGAAGGCCAAGTGCTCTTTGAAGGCAAAAACATCATGGATTACAACAAACACCAGATGAATGAGCTGCGCAAAGAAATGCAGATCATCTTCCAGGACCCTTATGCTTCGTTGAACCCCCGTATGTCGGTCAGCGAAATCATTGCAGAGCCTTTGAAAGTTTGTAAAGTAATTACCAATAAAAAAGAATTGGAAGAACGCGTTTTTGATTTGATGAAAACCGTAGGTTTGGCCGAAAGATTGGTCAATGCTTATCCTCACGAATTGGACGGCGGCCGCCGCCAAAGAATTGGTGTTGCCCGTGCGCTGGCCTTAAACCCTAAATTCATTGTTTGCGATGAACCAGTTTCTGCATTGGACGTATCCATTCAGGCACAGATTTTGAACCTGATGATGGATCTGCAAGAACAATTCGGCTTGACTTATATGTTCATCACCCACGACTTGAGCGTAGTAAAACATATCAGTACAGAAATTGCCGTTATGTATCTGGGCCAGTGCGTAGAAAAAGCACCGGCAGACGAATTGTTTGCAAATCCAATTCATTCTTATACAAAGGCATTGCTTAGTGCAATTCCAATTCCAAGCTTAAAATATCGGAATATGCAAAACATTCTTTCTGGCGAAGTAACCAGCCCCATCGATCCAAAACCGGGCTGCCGTTTCGCTGCCAGATGCCCCAATGCAAAGCCGGAATGTACGGGATGCAATTTGGAATTGAAAGAAGTAAGTCCCAATCATTTTGTTTCTTGCATTAAATACATGTAAGAGAAGAAGAAAGAAGATGTGGTTACAGCATTGTGTTGGAAGAAAGTTGCGGAAGGACAGCAGGCTTCAGTTAGTTAAGGCACAAGTGCTGTAAAAAAAGATTGCTTGGCTGGTCAATGAATTGAAAAATGGAGAAAGAAGGGGTTGCCATGCGCATTGCAGAGCATCCAATCATTGAATCTTATCAAAAGGGGCGAAAAGTAACGTTTACTTTTGATGGGAAGGAGATGGAAGGATTTGAAGGAGAGCCCATTGCAGTAGCATTGCGTGCTGCGGGAGTGATGATACACCGCTATACTCAAAAACGTCATGAACCTCGAGGCATCTTTTGTGCCATTGGGCGATGCACTGATTGTGTTATGGTGGTAGATGGAAGGCCGAATATCAGAACATGTATGACGCCATTAAAAGAAGGCATGCAAGTGGAAACCCAATATGGTGTGCAAGGCGGAAGGGGCGAGACTGGTGAAACGATATGATTTGATTGTCATTGGAGCCGGACCAGCAGGTCTTTCTGCCGCCATTGAAGCTGCAAAGTGCGGGATGAAGGTGGGCGTTTTCGATGAAAATGCCAGACCTGGCGGACAGCTGTTTAAACAAATTCACAAGTTTTTTGGCTCCAAAGAACATAAGGCAAAAATCCGAGGATTTCAAATTGGTAATGAATTGCTGGAAGAAGCAAAAGAATTGTTGGTGGATGTTCATCTGAACACGGTGGTCATGGGGATTTATGAACCGCTGCGCATCACCGTCAATGAAGGAGACCGCATCAGCAGTTATGCAGCGGACAACATTGTCATTGCCACAGGAGCTTCAGAAAACATGGTGCCTTATGATGGATGGACC
Source organism: uncultured Clostridia bacterium (assembly GCA_944381455.1). Classification (GTDB taxonomy): domain Bacteria; phylum Bacillota; class Clostridia; order Lachnospirales; family Anaerotignaceae; genus Neoanaerotignum. The sequence continues at coordinate 4,507 of CALWLF010000046.1, forward strand.
TTACCCGGCGTCATTGGCGCCGGGGCAGCACAGACATTGATGAATCTTCATGGTGTATTGCCGGGCAAGCGGGTGCTGATGGTAGGCAGCGGCAATGTAGGGTTGGTGGTCAGCTTCCAGCTGCTGCAAGCTGGCTGCCAGGTAGTTGCCGTCATTGATGCAGCGCCGAGAATTGGCGGCTATGGTGTCCATGCGGCCAAAGTGGCTCGTACTGGCGTTCCTTTTTATCTTTCTCATACCATTGTCCGTGCCGAAGGCGATGGCAAGGTGGAAAAAGTCATCATTGCCCAGGTGGATGAAAGATGGAATGTGGTGCCGGGAACAGAAAAGGAATTGGAAGTGGATACCATCTGCATGGCTGTTGGCTTGTCGCCAATGAGCCAGCTGGCGCGCTTGGCCGGTTGCTGGATGGAGGACAAAGGAGGCCTGGTGCCTTGCTGTGATGAATTTGGCCAGACATCGGTGGAAGGCGTGTTTGCAGCCGGAGACGTTGCCGGCATTGAAGAAGCCAGCTCTGCCATGATTGGAGGCAGGATTGCTGCATTGGGTGCTGCCCGCCGCAGTGGATTTTTAACGGATGCAGAAGTAAAAGAAAAGTATGATCACTATGCTCAGTCCTTAGATAAACTGCGCCGTGGAATGTTCAGCCATGAAAATAAAGGCAGAACAGATTTGGTTCAGACGGATGAAGGATATCCGTTATCCATGAGTTTATTGAAAAAGGGATATTTGGATGCCGAAGAAGTGTCACAGTATCCAGGAGTTGGAACGGAAAAACGGATTGGTATTCATCCTGTCATTGAATGTACACAAAATATTCCTTGTAACCCTTGTCAAGATGCCTGTCATTTTGGATGCATCCAGGTGGGGGACGAAATTACGGCATTGCCGCAAGTTGTTTTGGACAGCCGCTGCACCAACTGTGGGTTGTGCGTGGCCAGCTGCTCCGGCCAGGCAATTTTTCTGGTGGATGAAACCAGCGAACCAGGCTTTGCCACCATCACCATTCCGTATGAATTTTTGCCTCTGCCGCAAAGCGGAGAAAAAGGAATGGCTTTGGACCGCAGCGGAAAGCCCATCTGTGATGCCGAGGTGGTGCGGGTGAAAACCAGCCCAGCCTTCGATCATACGGCGCTTTTGACCATGCGGGTGCCGCAGGAAATGAGTGGGCAGGCAAGATTTTTCCGCAGAAGGGATGTGGTGCAGTAATGGCAGAGTATATGGATCGTAGTAAAGATATTGGCCCTTATGTGCCGCAGGCAGATGATGACCGCATTGTTTGCCGCTGTGAAGAAATCACAAAAGGGGAAATTAGGCAGGCAGTTCATATGGGGCTGTGGACCATGACAGAAGTAAAACGCATGCTGCGCTGCGGCATGGGGCTTTGTCAGGGCCAGACATGTACAAAAAATATCAAACGGATCATAGCGACAGAACTTGGCGTGGCGTTAGGCCAATTGGAAGAACCCAGCGTCAGACCACCGGTGCGCCCGGTGGAAGTGGGCGTCTTTGGAAATGAGGTGGAGTCGTTATGAAAACGGAACATGCAGATGTGATCATCGTTGGGGCAGGCATTGTGGGAAATGCCGCAGCTTATTATTTGACCAAAGCCGGTATGCGCTGCATTGTGCTGGAAGAAGAAATGATCGGCCACGGCGGTTCCAGCCGCAATGGCGGCGGGGTACGCCAATCGGGCCGTGATCCAAGGGAATTTGCACTGGCTGCCTATGCTGTGAAAAACATTTGGCCCACCTTGTCAGAAGAGCTGGGGGTAGATGTGGAATACCGCCAAAATGGGTACTTGGTATTCGGCTATAATGAAGAGCAGGATAAAAGCATTTCTGTCCGCATTGAAACAGCAGCAAGCTTTGGCGTACATATGGAAATGAAGCGGGGCGCAGATTTAAAAGAAATTTGTCCTTATGTTTCCGACCATGTGGTTTGCGCTGGCTGGACGCCATCTGACGGCGTTTCTAACCCCATGCGGACTACGCTGGGCTATTATATCCGGGCCAGAGAACTGGGCGCCAGATTTATCACCGGCGAAAAAGCCATCAAAATCAATAAAATCAAAGGTGCAGCAAGACAAGTGGTAACGGCGCGGGGCAATGTATACGAAGGAGATAAAATCATTGTAGCTGCCGGGTATCACGGAAAGTTTTTGCTGGAGACAGTGGGCATCGTTGTTCCCATGCAAAAAAAGCTGAACGAAATGATTGTGACAGAGCCTGCACCAAGGCTGTTTGAATATATGGTTGGCGGGATGTCTGGTTTTTACGGTCAGCAAACAAAACATGGATCGTTGATTTTTGGCTGCCCCAGTGGACGAGAATATACTTTCCACGAGCTGAAAAACCCTGTTTCCACTTCTGTAACGGCTTCGTTTATTTGCGAATCGCTGGGCATTGACCTGCCGATTTTAAAACAGCTGAAAGTGGTTCGCGCTTGGAGCGGATGGGTGGACATTTCTTTGGACGGCGTGCCGGTTATTGGTGCTGTGGAAGAAGTGCCAGGGCTTTTGGTGGCCATTGCATCCACGGGACATGGATATGGGCCTGGGCCTGCAGTAGGCTATACATTGGCGCAACTTGCCATGGATCAGCCGTCTCCAGTAGATATTACCAAACTGCACTTTGACCGGTTTGACTACGGGAAAAAACAGCCCCGTTATCAGTCTGCTAGCAGTGGCGGTGCTCTGCTTAGATAATGCGTATGAATTTGTTTCTTTTTGTTGGAATTGCGGCGAAACAGAAGCAAATGATATAAAAATTTTTCAATAGGTATCAAGAAAAATATTCTCATAACATGGATACATGGGTGGGTTTTAATGTATCCAACGCAAAATTGTATCTCCTTTTTGCTTAGAGAGTAAAGCCGTTGATACAGTTTTGTATCTTCTTATCAGTGAAACAGTGGCTTTTTTGCAGACAGTTCTTTTTCATTGGGAAAAACAAAGCCGTTTTTCCGCCCTCTCTTGTCGCGAAAATAAACTCTCTCTTGCTGTAGGTAAAAAAGCTTTTCTGTTTCTGCCGCGGCCTGCAAACTCCCATTGCAACCAGCCGCGGCAGTGTTTTTTGTCTGTTGAAGTAAAGAAGGAAGGTAGCATGGATATTTTAGCATTGGCAAAACAGGAACAAGAACAAGAACATATTGTGGCTTATCGCCGTCACCTGCATGAAAACCCTGAGCTTTCTCAACAGGAGACCAACACTGTGGCTTACATTTGCGAAAGACTGCAAGAATTTGGTATTTCCTATGTGGAAGTACCCAAAGGAGGCGTATTGGGTTTTATCGGCGGCGGCAATGAGGATAAGACTGTGATGCTGCGTGCCGACATGGATGCACTGCCAGTGCCGGAATGCCCCAATAATTTAAAACAGCCAAAGACATGTGTGTCGAAAATTCCAGGTATTTCTCATGCCTGCGGTCATGACGCGCATGTGGCGATGTTGTTGGCGGCAGGAAAGATTCTGCAGGAACATGTGGCTGATATTCATGGACGTGTCATTCTCTTTTTTGAACGGGCAGAAGAAGCCGGCGGTAATATCTTATATTTGCTGCGGTATTTATACGAACAAAAAATCAGAATTGACGGGTGTTTTGGGATGCATGTCAAAGGAAATTTGGATGCCGGAAAAATCAGTTTGGAACCAGGCGGCATCAATGCCGGTGGTTTTGGCTTTGAAGTAAAATTGACCGGCCGCGGCGGTCATGGTTCGGCGCCAGACAAAGCCAACAGCCCCATTGATTGTTTTGCGGCATTATATCAATCTTTCATCAACATCCCTACAAAATATATTTCGGCTAAAGACGTTTGTTCCTTCTCCCTGGGCAAAGTAGTCTCTGGCTCAAAACGCAATATCATTCCCGAAACACTGGAGTTTGCGGGCTCCATGCGGTTTTTTGACCATGCCATTGGGGTAAAGGCTAAAGAAGAATTCCTTCGTTTGCTGGATAGCATTTGCCAGGTGTACCAGTGTAACTATGAAGTGACCAAATCTGTTGGCCCAACCCTCCCGTTGGTGAATCAACCTCAATGCGTGGAAATTGGCCGCAAAGCAATTCAAGAACAAATTGGCGCCGAACACTTGGCACATATGGACCGGGAAATGGGTTCGGAAAGTTTTTCTGCTGCACAACGGATTTATCCAGGAGCCTATGCCTTTTTAGGGATCCGCAATGAAGAATTGGGCTCCGGTGCGGCCAACCATAACCCGGAATTTGATATTGATGAATCGGTATTGTATTTGGGTACCGCGTTGCATATTGCCTATGTCTTAGAATTTTTGGATGCAACGGATGCCATTGTATTTGATCCTTATTCTGGTTCCCCAGATGATTTATATCGGGAAATCTGTTATAAGGTGGAATAAAGTGGATGAGAAAAAAAGGAGGCATGCAGGATGGACATTCTTTCGTTAGCAAAACAGGAGCAAGAGGAAATTATTGCGATGCGCCGGCACATTCATGAAAATCCGGAACTTTCGCAACAAGAGACGAACACTGTGGCTTATATCTGCAAAAAACTTGCAGAATTTGGTGTTTCCTATGTAGAAGTGCCAAAGGGCGGTGTGCTGGCGTTTATTGGTGCGGAGGATGCCAAAAAAACAGTGTTGCTGCGGGCAGATATCGATGCTTTGCCCATCGAAGAAAACCCCTGTAATTGGAAAGGGAAAAAAACCTGCGTTTCTAAAGTGCCTGGGGTTGGTCATCTTTGTGGCCATGATGCCCATACAGCCATGCTGTTGGCAGCGGCAAAAATTTTACAGGAGCAGAAGCAAGAAGTGCCAGGCCGTGTGATTTTGATGTTTGAACGGGCAGAAGAAGCCGGTGGGAATTTATTGTATTTGTTACAATATCTCTATGAAAACAAAGTCAAAATCGATGGCGGGTTTGGGCTTCATGTGAATCCAAACTTGCCGGCAGGGAAGATGAGCATGGACTATGGTCCTATCACCAGCGGCGGATATGGCTTTGAAATACTCCTTCGCGGCCGCGGCGGCCATGGTTCTGCGCCAGATAAGGCCAACAGCCCCATTGATTGTTTTGTTGCTATCTATCAAGCCATGGCTCAAATTCCGGTGAAGTATGTTTCTGCCAAGGAAGTCTGTGCTTTTAATGTGGGACGTGTGATCTCTGGCTCCAAGCGCAACATTATCCCAGAAACATTGGATTTTGCCGGCGGGTTCCGCTTTTATAAACAATCTGTTGGCAATGCCGTCAAAGCCCGGTTTTTACGACAGGTGGATGAGGTTTGCAAAACATATGATTGTGCATATGAAGTGACATATGCCATTGGGCCCACATTGCCGGTAGAAAACAATAAGGACTGTGTAGAAATTGGCCGAAGAGCCATAGCACAGCATTTGGGGGAAGAACGGCGGATAGACTATGGGATGGAATCTTTTTCCGAAACTTTTTCCAATGCCATGCAGTTTTTCCCCGGCGCTTACGGGATGCTGGGTATCGGCAACGAAGCATTGGGCAGCGGCGCCATGAACCACGATCCTCAGTTTGATGTGGACGAATCGGTGCTCTATTTGGGCACAGCATGGCATGTGGCCTTTGCGCTGGAATTTTTAAAAGAAGAAAGGGCCATTGACTTTACGCCTTATCCAGGCAGTCCAAACCAACTGTATGATGATATGAATTACAAAGTAAAATAACCGCATCTTAGGAAAACAAGGTTTAGATGAAATGTGGTTGAACCAAACACCCTTGCCTCAGGCAGGGGTGTTTTTCTTTGAAGAAACAAAGACATGAGAAACGGCGTGCTCTGGAGGAAAAAGGGCGATTCTTCCTTTCTTGCAGAAGACAAAAAAATATGCTACCATAACAAAAAAAGGAGGCAAGAACTATGGATCCACGTTTTGACCAGGTGGTAAAACGCCGCCATACCATGAGCGAAAAATATGATACGGCCAAAGCCCATCATAAGGGAGAGGACTGTCTGCCGCTTTGGGTGGCAGATATGGATTTTCCAACGGCGCCGGAAATTTTGGAAGCGCTGCAAAGGCGGGTGGCCCATGGCATTTTTGGCTATTCTGTCACGACAGGAGAATATGAGCAGGCGGTGATTGGCTGGTGGAAAAAGCAGTATGGCTTTTCCATGGAGGCCGACTGGATTATTCAGACGCCCAGCATTGTTTTTTCCATTGCCACAGCCATCGGGGCTTTCACCCGGAGGGGAGATTATGTGTTGATCCAGCAGCCGGTGTATCACCCCTTTCAAAAAATGATTGAAGCAAACGGCCGTATCATGATTTCCAATGATTTGCTGCAAAAAGACGGCAGCTGTGAAATGGATTTTGCAGACTTGGAAGAAAAAATACGAATCCATCATATCAAATTGTTTCTGCTTTGCAATCCTCATAATCCCATGGGCCGGGTATGGACAAAAGAAGAGCTGTGCCGGGTGGGAGAAATCTGCAAACGATATGGCGTGATTATCCTCAGCGATGAAATCCACTGCGACTTTGTCTGGCCGGGATATACCCATACCATGCTGCTGCAAGCCATGCCGGAACTGAAGCATCAGGTGATCACCTGTGTTTCTCCTTCCAAAACATTCAACTTGGCAGGACTGCAGGCGGCCAATAACATCATCCCCGATCCCTTCTTAAGAAAACAGTTTTGTGCACAGAAAGCCAAAAGCGGCTATGATGAGCAAAATGTCATGGGACTGGTGGCCGCACAGGCCGCATATGAACAGGGAGAAGCCTGGGTGCAGGATATGAAAGCGTATGTATACGAAAATCTTTGTTTTCTCCAACAAGAGTTGGAAAAGCGGGTGCCGCTGGTCAAGGCAGCATTGCCACAAGCTACCTATTTAATATGGCTGGATTTTCGGGCGACGGGGTTGACGGCACACCAGATTGAGCGGAAACTGACGCAGCAGGCAAAGCTGTGGCTCAATGACGGCAGGATGTTTGGACCGGGAGGAGAAGGGTTCTTCCGGCTCAATGCCGCTTGCCCACGCAGTGTTTTGGAAGAGGCGGTGCGCCGTTTGGAAGAGGCTTTTGCAGTGCATTCCTAAACATTGCTTGAGCAAAATAGAGAAAGACAAAAAAGAAGGCAGATTTTTTTCGTTATATCTGCCTTTCTTTTCGTTGAAAAAGCCAAAGGACTATGGTAAAATCGACATGGTGCAACAAGGATTTTTGGGAGGAAAAGGAGTTTTTGGGGTGAAACAGGATTTTATCGCTTTTTTTAAGTGGATTGCCATTGCCATTGTGGTAGGGTTTGTGGTGGGCCTTGCGGGGGCTGTGTTTCATATTGCCATTGATGAAGCAGTGGCCTATCGTCTATCCCATATCTGGCCTCTTTATCTGCTGCCGGCAGGCGGGCTGATCATTGCCTTTCTTTATGGCCGGTTTGGCAAAAACGACCGGGGCACAAACTTTGTGCTGATTTCCATTCGTTCCACAGAACGGCTGCCTTGGGTGACGGCGCCGCTGATTTTTATCAGTACTGTCATCAGCCACTTCGTGGGAGCTTCCTGCGGGCGGGAAGGGGCGGCATTGCAGCTGGGCGGCAGCATGGCCACAAAAATGGGGGAATGGATGGGCCTGGATGAAAAAGATATGCACACCATCACCATGTGCGGCATGAGCGCCGGTTTTTCGGCATTGTTTGGCACACCCATTACGGCTGCCGTATTTTCTATGGAGGTGACCAGTATCGGCATCATGCACTATTCGGCCTTGGTGCCCTGTGTGCTTTCAGCCATTGCAGCCAAAATGGTCACCCATCAGTTTTCCATTGAAGGAGAAAGTTTTATTTTGCGCGGCATTCCGGACTTGACGACTCTTTCTTTGGCCAGGATTATCACCCTGGCAGCCCTTTGTGCTTTGGTGAGCATGTTATTTTGCGTTATCATGCATAAGGCGTTTTATTTATACAAGAAATATACACCCAATCCTTATGTAAAAATATGCTTGGGCGGCTGCTTGATGCTGGCCATCACGCTGCTTATGGGCACCAATGATTATACCAGCGGCGGCATGGATGTGGTGGAGCGGGCCATCGGCGGAGATGCTTTTGCGTTGGCGTTTTTATTGAAAATTCTGCTGACGGCCATTTGCCTGGGCGCTGGGTTTAAAGGCGGCGAGATTGTGCCCTCTTTTTTTGCCGGGGCAACCTTTGGCAATGTGGCCTCCCGGCTATTGGGGCTTTCGCCTTCTTTTGGCGCCGGCGTGGGGATGGTGGCCGTTTTCTGCGGCGTCACCAACTGTCCCATTTCTTCTATTTTGCTTAGCCTGGAACTTTTTGGCGCCGGCGGACTGCTGTTTTTTGCCATGGCCTGTGCCGTCAGCTATATGCTTAGCGGCTATATTGGGCTGTACAGCGAGCAGAAAATCATCTATTCCAAAACGAGGACGGAATTTATTGATACAAAACTATCGGATGAATAAATATAATATGATTTTAAATAAAACATGAATTTTTTCTGGGAAATGTGGAAAAAACCCTTGCATTTTGTTGAATAATCATGTATAATCCTGTCCAGATGATTGTTTTACAACCAGAAGAAAGACAAAAGAAAAGGAGACGACAAATATGAAATTACATGCAAAAATGATGGCTCTTTTGGTGGCAGGCGCTATGGTGTTTGCAACTGGCTGCTCTTCCAGCAGCACGGAAACAACAACGGAAGAAACAACTGCAACCGAAGAAAGCACTGAAACCAGCGAAGCAACGGAAGAAAGCGCAGAAACCACTGCTGCCACCTTGGAAGAAGGCAAGCTTTTGATGAGCACCAATGCTACCTTCCCTCCTTATGAATATTATGACGGCGATACCATCGTTGGCATTGATGCAGAAATTGCTGCTGCTTTGGCAGAAAAAATGGGTGTAGAACTGGAAATTGCCGATATGGAATTTGAAAGCGCACTGGCTGCTGTGCAGACGGGCCAAAGCGATATGGTAATGGCAGGCGTCACTGTGACAGAAGACCGTCTGGAAAACATGGACTTTACCGACAGCTATGCCACCGGTGTACAGGTGGTTATTGTGCCGGAAGGTTCTGACATTGCCACCATTGACGATTTGGAAGGCAAACTCATCGGCGTGCAGCAAGGCACCACCGGTGACATCTACTGCTCTGATACACCGGAAAACGGCGGCTATGGCGAAGAAAACGTGCAGAAGTTTGGCAGCGGCCCTCTGGCAGTGGAAGCACTGAAAAACGGCCAGGTGGACTGCGTTGTCATTGACAACGAACCGGCAAAAGCTTATGTGGAAGCCAACGAAGGGCTGAAAATTTTGGATACGGAATTTGCAGTGGAAGATTATGCCATTGGCGTGGCCAAAGGCAACACGGCATTGCTGGATGAACTGAACGCTGCTTTGGCAGAACTGGAAGCAGACGGCACGCTGCAGTCCATTGTGGAAAAATACATCCACGAATAAGAATTGAACAGCATCGTTTTTACAAAAGGGCGTCCTATTTCTGACACGCCCTTTTGTCCGTTTCTTAAATGACAGTAAGGAGGGAACAGTTTGTCCAGCGTGATTTTGGCGGTTTCGGAAAAAATGGGGCAGTGGCTGCAAACAACGCCCGGCTGGATGCAGTCGGCGCCGGAAAGCATCCAGACCATCGGCTATCAGTTTTATCAAACCTGGATGCTCAACGACAACTGGAATTATTTTACCAATGGGTTAAAGGTGACGGCGTTAGCCACCATCGGCGCTTTGGTCATTGGTGTCATTTTGGGCGTATTGGTGGCCGTCATCCGCTCGGCCCACGATTCTTCCAGAAAAAAACCATCGTTGCTGCTGCGCATTTTCAATGCCGTCAGCAAGCTTTATATTACCATCATCCGCGGCACGCCTATGATTGTGCAGCTGTTGATTATGAGCTATGTCATTTTGGTGCCTCGAGGGCAAGACGAGCTTTTGCGCTGTGCCATCATCACCTTCGGGATCAACTCCGGTGCCTATGTGGCCGAAATCATCCGTTCCGGCATCCAGTCGGTGGATGTGGGGCAGATGGAGGCCGGTCGTTCCTTGGGCTTTAATTATGGGCAGACCATGCGCTATATCATCATCCCCCAGGCCATCAAAAATATCCTGCCTGCCTTGGGTAATGAATTGATTACATTGGTGAAAGAAACGTCTGTGGCCACAGTCATCGGCTTAAACGACTTGACCAAAGGCGCCCAGATCATCGTTTCCAAGCATTACACCACCATGGTTTCCTACATCAGCTTGGCAGCCATTTACCTGGTGATTGTGCTGGTGCTGACAAAACTGTTGGGGATGTTTGAACGGAGGCTGAAAAACAGTGACCGATAAAATCATAGAAGTCAAAGGACTGGAAAAACATTATAACGGCGGAAAAATCAAAGCCTTAAACGGCATTACCACCTCCATCCAAAAAGGAGAAGTGGTGGTGGTCATTGGGCCTTCCGGCTCGGGAAAATCCACGTTTTTGCGCTGCTTAAACCTGCTGGAAGAACCAACCGGCGGCCAGGTGATTTTTGAGGGGGTGGATATCACCGATACGAAGGTGGATATCAATATCCACCGCCAAAAAATGGGCATGGTGTTTCAGCATTTTAATTTGTTTCCCCATATGACCATATTAAAAAATATGATCATTGGGCCTATGAAGCTGCAAAAAAAATCGGAAGCCGAGGCCACGAAGCTGGCCATGGACCTGCTGGCCCGGGTGGGCCTGGAGGACCGGGCCAATGCCTATCCATCCCAGCTTTCCGGCGGACAAAAACAGCGCATTGCCATTGTCCGCGCCCTTTGTATGCAGCCGGAAGTGATGCTCTTTGACGAACCCACCTCTGCACTGGATCCGGAAATGGTGGGCGAGGTGCTGGAAGTGATGAAGCAGCTGGCAAAAGAAGAGATGACCATGGTGGTCGTTACCCATGAAATGGGTTTTGCCAAAGAAGTGGCCAGCCGGGTATTGTTTTTGGCCGACGGACTTTTGGTGGAAGATGCGCCGCCGGCAGAGCTGTTTGGTAACCCCAAAAGTCAGCGCTTACAGTCGTTTTTAGCAAAAGTGCTTTAAAAAAGAATAGGGAGAAAAGGAAAAGCCGAGCCAGGCAGGGGAACAGTCTGGCTCGGCTTTTGACATATGGTGTGGCAAATCGCCGCCGGCAAAGCGGGGAACCTCGCCGGTCACTCTTCTTGACGAAGGCAGAAGGAAAAAAGTTCCGCTGCAAAATACTTTTGCCAAATTTTCCTTGCAGGCAGAGGATAAACGTATTATGATACACATAAGGGGGGATCTGTATGATGTTGTATCGCAAAAGATTTATTCCGGAAGAAGTTGTGCCGTTAAAAGACGATGAAATTGTCTTTGCCGATGAAACAAAGATCATCACAAAATGGAAGACGTTAAAACCCCGGCCCGATTTTGCCTGGGGCATTTCTTGCTATGATTTACAAAATTCTTACAAAATCAGCCGCTTTCTGGATGAAAACAATCATCTGGTGTATTATTATTGTGATATCATGGAGTGGGAAAAGACGGAGGACGGCTATTTGTTTTCCGACTTGCTGGCCGATGTCATCATCTATCCCAACGGTGTGGTGCGCGTGGTGGATCTGGCCGAAATTGCCGATGCGCTGGATGAGAAAAAAATCACAGAGGCCCAGGCCAAAAAGGCGCTGCGGATTTTGGATAGGCTGCTGCGGCGCATTGAATCGGAAGGGGCCGAGATGTTGTTTGGGCGTTTGGTGAGAGAATTATGACAGAAAAGAAGCATCTGCACGCAGGGCACAGGGAAAGGATGCGCCAGCGGCTGTTGCAGGCAGGCGCTGAAACATTCGAAACCCATGAATTGCTGGAAATGCTGCTCTATTATACCGATCCCAGAAAGAATACAAATGAACAGGCTCACCGGCTGCTCAATGAATACGGTTCGTTGGCGGTGCTGATGGAGGCAGATCCGGCCGATTTGATGTACCGGATGAAGCTGAACGAACAGACGGCAGTGTTCTTTCCTTTGGTGCGGGAATTGCTGCGCCGCTACGATGCAGAAAAGTGGAAGAAGAGGACGCTCATCGACAGCTCCGATTTGGCCGGTGCCTATGCCGTCTATTTGCTGGGGCAAGAAAAGCGGGAATGCTTTTATTTGTTGGCGCTGGATGCCCAAAGTAGGCTCATTGGCTCGGTGCGTGTCAGTGAAGGATCGCTGAACGAAGCCCATGTCTATACAAGAACGCTGGTGGAAGCAGCATTGAAATATAACGCCAAGTCCATCATCTTAACCCATAATCATCCCGGCGGTTCGTTGATTCCCACTGCCAGTGACATTGAAACAACGGTACAAGTGATAAAAATCATGAATATGCTGGACATTTTTGTGGCAGACCATATCATTGTGGCCGGGAATCAATATTTGAGTATGGCGGACAAAGGCTTTATTTCCAATCGAGAAGATTTGGAATGAGAAAAAGGAGGAGACGGCAATGGAGAAAAAATTATATCGGATCGAAGAAGGAAAGAAGATGAGCGGCGTCTGCACTGGTTTGGCCGCTTATTTTGGCATCGATGTGACGCTGATTCGGCTGCTTTGGGTGGTTGCAACGTTATTTACTTCCATTTTTCCAGGCTTGATTTTATATATTGTTTGTGTATTTATTATCCCACTGGCACCGGATTATATTGAAGGAGAATATCGAGAAAAACAGTGAAGAGGACCAGGGACCTTTGCGCAAAAAAGCAAAGGTCTTTTTTTATTGGGGCAAAGGCATATTTTCCTGCTTTTTTTCCATACTAAAAGGAAAAACAGTTTGCAGGGAAAGAAGGGATCACAGTTGAAAAAAATTGGTGCGCAGACTTGTGCCTTTTCCCATCCGCCGGTGATTACGTTTACAGCATCGGTGGCGGGAAAAAAAGAAGGCGCTGGACCGCTGGGGCGCTGGATGGATTGGATTGATCCGACCGATAAAATGAACCAAGAAAGCTGGGAAAAAGCCGAAAGCGCCATGGCGCAAAAAGCCGTTGGCCTTTTGCTGGAAAAGGCAAAGAAGCGGGCAGAAGATGTGGATTATTTATTGGGCGGCGATTTATTAAACCAGTGTTCGGCCACGGTGTTTGGGGTACGGGAATTTGCCATTCCGTTTTTTGGGCTTTTTGGCGCCTGTTCCACCTTCGGGGAGGCGCTTTCGCTGGGAGCCATGCTGTTGGACGGCGGCTTTGGCAAGCGCGTCATCTGCTGTGCCGGAAGCCATTTTTGCGCGGCAGAAAAGCAGTTTCGCTTTCCGCTGGGGATGGGTACCCAGCGGCCGCCCAGCGCCACCTGGACGGTAACAGGCAATGGGGCTGCGCTGCTGGAAACAGAAGGCGAGGGCCCTCGCATCACCCATGTGACCACGGGAAAAATCGTGGACTATGGCATCACCGATGCAGCCAATATGGGGGCTGCCATGGCGCCGGCAGCAGCCGATGTGATTTTGGCCCATTTTCGGGAAACGGGGCGCACCTTTGCCGATTATACCTGGGTGGCTACGGGCGATTTAGGCATTGTGGGCAAGCAGCTGCTTTGTCAACTGCTGGAAGAAGGCGGCATAACACCGGGAGAACATCTGACCGACTGCGGGCTGGAACTTTTTGATCATGCAGCGCAAGACACTCATGCCGGCGGCAGCGGCTGCGCCTGTGCGGCCATCACCTACTGCAGCTATTTTCATCGGAAGCTGGCAAAGGGCCGGGGACGGCTGCTTTTGGTGCCCACAGGGGCCTTGATGAACACCACCACCAGCCAGCAGGGGCTCACCATTCCCGGCATTGCCCATGCCATCTGCATTGAGGGGGTGAAGCCATGGAGTATGTAAAAGCGTTTTTGGTAGGCGGCGCCTTTTGTTTTGTGGGGCAGGTGCTGATTGATAAAACAAAATGGACCTCTGCCCGGATTTTGGTGCTTTATGTGGTTACCGGCACCATTTTGGGCGCTTTGGGCCTTTATGCCCCCATCAAAGAGTTTGCCGGCTGTGGCGCCACAGTGCCCATCATTGGCTTTGGGGCCAATTTGAGCAAGGGGGTGGCGGAGGCTGTGGCCGAGGAAGGGCTGCTCGGACTATTGACCGGCCCCATGCAGGCGGCCGCCGGCGGCATCGGCTTTGTGGTGCTGGCGGCGTTTTTGGCGGCGCTGGTGTTTTCCCCCAAGGGGAAAAGCTAAATTTTTGTTTTTCCAGGAAAAATTATTTTCTTTCTTTTTCTTCTGTGCTATACTATCTATGTAACTATTGGCATCCATCAGAAGGAAGGGGATAGCCCATTGAAACGAGCACTTGGATCGAAGGTGGATCTGCGCAATTTTCACATTGACATTGCCCGCTTATACTGGGAATGTGTTGGCGATATTATGGATCATGAAAAAATACAAAAACTGGACCAGTGGGAACAGCATAATCACACCAGCCGTCTGCAGCACAGCCTCAATGTGTCCTATTACAGTTTTCTCATTTGCTTGAAATTTGGCTGGGACTACCGCTCTGCTGCCCGGGCCGGTCTGCTCCATGATTTATATTTTTATGATTGGAGAACGAAAAAAGGGCTGCGTAAAAACCATGCCCTCTGGCATCCGTTGGTGGCAGTGGACAATGCAAAAAAAATCTGCGATTTAAACCCGGTGGAGGAAGACTGTATCCGCAAACATATGTGGCCCTGCACTGTGGTGCCGCCCAGATATAAAGAAGGGTTTGTGATTACTATGGTGGATAAAATTTGCGCCACCTGCGAAGTATTTGCAAAGGACGAACCGAAGGTGGCTCGTGCCCAGTAAGTGCAAAAAGAACCCCGGCTTTTGATCAAGAAAAGCCGAGGTTTTTTTGTGAGGAAGGAGAGAAAATATGAGAATTGGTCAAGGCTATGATGTCCATCGACTGGTGGAAGGACGAAAACTCATCTTAGGCGGGGTGGAAATTCCTTATGAAAAAGGCCTGCTGGGCCATTCCGATGCCGATGTACTGCTGCATGCGGTGATGGATGCCCTTCTGGGGGCGGCAGCACTGGGCGATATTGGCCGCCATTTTCCCGATACATCAGAAGCGTTTTCCGGCGCCGACAGTTTATTGCTATTAAAACACGTTTTTTCCTTGCTAGATGAGAAAGAATATAGTATAATAAACATTGATGCGACCATTGTGGCGCAAAAACCAAAGCTGGCACCTTTTTTGGGGCAGATGGCAGCGAATATTGCTTCTGCCTGCCGCATAGAGTTAGATCAGGTCAATGTGAAAGCCACCACAGAAGAAGGACTTGGTTTTACAGGAACCGGAGAAGGGATGTCGGCCTATGCCGTTTGTCTGATTGAGAAAAAGAATAAGTAAAAGACTGTGACCAAAAAGAGTAGCAACAGGTCAAACCTTCTCCAGAGAAAGCCGTCGGCGGGTGGAAGCGGCTGAAGAAAGGCAGTTGTGAAGTGCGTTTTGGTAGTTGCGAAGGTGAGGCGTTTTTTTGGAACGCTTAGCTTTCGACGTATGGCTGCGTGAAAGCCGGGGCTTTGTTTGGCCCGCCGAGGGGGGAGTATATCCCAAAAAGAGTGGAACCGCGGAGTAACATTTGCTTCGTCTCTGAGTATTTCTCAAAGACGAGGCTTTTTTTATTTCCCGTTTTGTATTACAATCAGTAAAGGAGTTCGATTTTCGTGTCATTCATCAGCGAACAAATCAAAGTCATCAAAGAAAAGGACCCGGCCATCAAAAGCAGCATTGAGGTACTGCTCTATCCCAGCTTTTGGGCCAATATCAACCACTTTGTTGCCCACGGCCTCTATAAACGCAAACGGTTTTTTTTGGCCCGGCTGGTCAGCCAGCTGTCTCGGTCGTTGACGGGCATTGAAATCCATCCCGGCGCCACCATCGGCAGGGGCTTTTTCATCGACCACGGCATGGGCGTTGTCATTGGGGAGACTTGCGAAATTGGCGACAATGTGCTGCTTTATCAAGGCGTCACCCTGGGCGGCACCGGCAAAGACAGCGGCAAGCGCCATCCAACCATCGGCAATAACGTCCTGGTGGGCAGCGGCGCCAAAGTCCTGGGCCCCATTCATGTGGGCAACAATGTCCGCATCGGTAGCGGCTCGGTGGTATTAAAAGATGTGCCGGATGATGTGACGGTGGTGGGCATTCCTGCCAAGTGGAAAGACAAAAACACCGTGGAGGACCATCCTTCTGACAACTTGGACCAGCTGAAAGTGCCAGACATTGTGGAAGAGGAAATTGCCCAGCTGCAAAAACGGCTGGAGGAGCTGGAAGCGCTTATCAAAGCCCAGCAGGGGCAAGAAGAACCTGACCATTCTCAAGCAGGAAACACAAAGGAAAGTGCATAACAAGAAGATACTTGCCATCCCAATAAAATAGAAAAAGGAGAGAGATTCATGCGCGTCTATAATACGTTGACCAGAAAAAAAGAAGAATTTGTGCCTTTGGAAGAAGGCAAAGTGAAAATGTATGTCTGCGGCCCAACGGTGTATAACTATATCCACATCGGTAACGCCCGTCCTTATGTGACTTTTGACACCGTGCGCCGATATATGGAATACAAAGGCTATGAAGTGACCTATATCCAAAACTTCACCGACGTAGATGATAAAATCATCAACAAAGCCAACGAAGAACACACCACTATGGACGTCATCAGCAACCGTTATATCAAAGAATGCTTCACCGATGCCGACGGCCTCCATGTCAAACGCGCCTCCCATCATCCCCGGGTGACGGAAGAAATGGACCATATCATCGAAATGATTGACGAACTGGTCAAAGGCGGCCACGCCTATGAACATGAAGGCACCGTATATTTTGATACAAAATCCTTCCCGGAATATGGGAAACTTTCCAAAAAGAACCTGGATGATTTGATTGCCGGGGCCAGCGAACGGGTGGACATTGACGAAGCCAAGAAAAACCCCACCGACTTTGTCCTTTGGAAACCATATAAACCAGGCGAACCAAAGTGGCCCTCTCCTTGGGGCGAAGGCCGTCCCGGCTGGCACATTGAATGCTCTGTCATGGCAAAACGGTATCTGGGCGACACCATCGATATCCATGCCGGCGGCGAGGACTTGATTTTCCCTCACCATGAAAACGAAATTGCCCAAAGCGAAGCTTGTAACGGCGTGCCCTTTGCCCGGTATTGGCTCCACAACGGCTTTATTACGGTGGATAACGAAAAAATGAGTAAATCGGCCGGAAACTTCTTTACGGTGCGGGATATTGCGGCGCTCTTTCCCTATGAAGTGATCCGTTTCTTCTTGTTAAACGGCCAGTACAGAAGCCCCATCAACTTCAGCAAGGAATTGATGGAAAGCTGCCAAAACGGTCTGGAACGCATCAAAAACTGCGCCAAAGATTTGGATTACTATATCAAAAATGCCCAGGGCGATACCCTCAAAGAAGGCGAAAACGAAGCCGATATCGAAGCCTTCCGTACCCAGTTTGAAGAGGCCATGGACGACGACTTTAACACCGCCGACGCCATCACTGCCGTCTATGAATTGGTGAAATTCATTAACATCAACAACAAAGCAGGCGTTTCCAAAGCCTTTGCCGAAAAAGAACTGGCCCTGCTTTTGACCTTGACCGATGTGTTGGGGTTAACGGTGCTGGAAGAAGCCGAAGAAGGGGAAGACACGGCCCTCATTGAAGAACTGATTGCCAAACGGACCGAAGCCAAAAAGGCCAAGGACTTTGCCACCGCCGATGCCATCCGCGACCAGCTGGCCGGTATGGGCATCACCATCAAAGACACCAGACAAGGGGTACAATGGTTCCGTAATTAAAAGAAAGAGGACGTATATGCTGGAAGAAATTTTGGCCCAGTATCAGGGGGAAAAGGCCCAAAGCCTTTCCCCTTTGGTGCTGGCCTATGTGGGGGATGCGGTGTATGAGCTTTTTGTGCGCGGCTATGTGCTGCGCACCGGCAACGCCCCTGTCAATAAACTGCACCGGCGCAGCCGGGACCTGGTGAAAGCCGCCGGACAGACGGCTTTTTATCACCGGGTGGAAGGGATGCTGACCGAGGAGGAAGCAGCCGTATTCAAACGGGGCCGCAACGCCAAAAGCCACACCATGGCAAAAAATGCCGATATGATGGATTACCGCATTGCCACAGGCGTA
This sequence comes from uncultured Clostridia bacterium, assembly GCA_944381455.1. Lineage (GTDB taxonomy): Bacteria > Bacillota > Clostridia > Lachnospirales > Anaerotignaceae > Neoanaerotignum. The sequence goes on from CALWLF010000046.1 coordinate 22,594, forward strand.
GAGGCGTTATTTGGATATTTATATCTGGAAGGCAGGCTGAAGCGGCTGGCAGAGCTGTTTGAGGCAGGGCTGCCCCAGGAAAAGGAGTAGACCATGGAACAAAAAAAAGAATGGAAACGCCGCAAAAGCGACGAAGAAAAACTGCGCCCCAGGGCAGACCGCCCCATCAATGAAAACCAGGTGGAAGGCCGCAACGCCATTTTAGAAGTGCTCAAAAGCGGCCGGGATGTGGAAAAAATTGTGGTGGCCAAGGGCAATGTGGAAGGCACCATCCGCCGCATCGTGGCCATGGCCAAGGAACGGGGCATTGTGGTGCAGCAGACGGAGCGCAGCCGCCTGGATGAAATGAGCCAGACGAAAAACCATCAGGGGATCATCGGCTTTGTTTCGGCCCATCAATATGTGGAAGTGGAAGATATTTTGGAAAAAGCCCGTCAAAAAGGGGAAGATCCCTTTGTGCTGCTGCTAGACGGCTTGACCGATCCCCATAACCTGGGCGCCATTTTGAGAACGGCCGATGCCGCAGGCGTTCACGGCGTCATCATCCCCAAGCGCAATGCCGTGGGCTTGACGGCAACGGTGGCCAAAACGTCGGCCGGTGCCATTGAGTATGTGCCGGTGGCCAAGGTGGTTAATCTCGTCAGCACCATGGAGGAGCTGAAACAAGCAGGGCTGTGGATTGCCTGCGCCGATATGGACGGCAAGGAACATTTTGATTCTGATTTAAAAGGCCCGCTGGCCCTGGTCATTGGCAGCGAAGGAGAAGGCGTTGGCCGGCTGGTGAAAGAAAACTGCGATTTTACAGTGTCCATCCCCATGAAGGGGGAAATTTCTTCCCTCAATGCCTCTGTGGCGGCGGCGCTTTTGATGTATGAAGTGGTGCGCCAGAGAAGAAAAGGGTAGGGATGTCCGCCATGAAGCGAGATTTTTTGTTGGTGGATGGGTATAACATCATCCACGCCTGGCCGGAGCTTTTGGAGATGACGGAAGTAAGTTTGGAAAGTGCCAGGCAGAAACTGATGGACACCATGAGTAACTATCAAGGGTATCACAGCCAGCTGGAAGTGATTGTCGTCTTTGACGGCTATCTGGTCAAAGGCAATGTGGGCATGGCTTTTCGCTATCATAATATCCATGTGGTGTTTACAAAAGAAGCGGAGACGGCCGACCATTACATTGAAAAAGTGGTCCATGGCCTGCCCCGGGAGTGCCGGGTGCGGGTGGCCACCTCCGACGGGCTGGAGCAGCTGATTATTTTGGGGCGGGGGGCCGTGCGCATGAGTGCCACGGAACTGAAACGAGAAGTCACACACACAGAAAACCAGCTGCGTCAGCAGTTTATCGAACCGAGACGGCAGAAAAAAACAGTGTTGATGGACCGGCTGGATGAAGAAACAAGAGTAATTTTAGAAAAAATGCGGCGCAATGAGCTGTAACAGAAAGGGATGGCTATGGAGGAAAAGTACGTCCAAATGAAAGATGAGGACATTATCACTCTGGTGCACCAGGGCGACTTGGCGGCCCAGGATTTTTTGATGATGAAACATAAAACGCTGGTGAAAAGCAAAGCCAGAGCTTATTTTCTCATTGGCGCTGATAAAGAAGATATTATGCAAGAAGGGATGATCGGGCTGTATAAAGCCGTGCGGGATTTTCGGCCGGATAAGAACGTTTCGTTCCGCTCCTTTGCGGAGCTTTGCATCAACCGCCAAATGATTACAGCCATCAAAACGGCCGGGCGGCAAAAACATATTCCCCTCAATTCCTCTCTATCCCTCAACCGTCCTGTGTATGAAGAGCAGGAAGAGCAGACGTATATCGACTTGTTGGAAAGCGTGGAAGAAACCAGCCCCGAAGCACTGCTCATCGGCCAGGAGGACAAGCATTGGATGGAAGAAAAAATTGCCTCTGCCCTCAGCAAATTTGAAAACAAAGTGCTTTCTTATTATTTGCAGGGCAAAACCTATGCCGAAATTGCCGAAATGACAAAAAAACCGGAAAAAAGCATCGACAATGCTTTGCAGCGGGTAAAGCGGAAGATTGAAAAACTGGTGGTCAAGGAAAAATAAAGGAAAGAATGTCTTTTGTTTGCATTTTTTCTCGTTTTGTGGTACATATAAAAAGAACAGAAAAAAAGAAATGGAGTAAAAAGAATGTTGACAAGCAAACAACGGGCCTTTTTAAGAAGTATGGCCAATGGATTGGACACGATTTTTCATGTGGGGAAAAGCGGCGTGACGCCGGAACTGACAGAAAGCGTGCTGCAGGCTTTGGAGGCAAGAGAAATTGTAAAATGTAACGTATTGGACAACTGTATGCTGGGGGCAAGAGAGGCAGCGCAAATGCTGGCCGAGCGGACCCGTGCCGATGTGGTGCAGGTCATAGGCAACCGTTTTGTGCTTTATAAACCGGCCAAAAAGCCGGTCATTGAACTGCCCAAAGCCGGAAAATGACAAAAGGCAGGAGATCGTATGAAACAACAACTGGCAGGATTGCTTTGCATTGCTGCTGTTTTTTTGACAGGTTGTTCCACCCTTTATGACTGGCAGGCACAGTTTTTTCCTGCTGTGGTTGAAGAAGAAGAAAAGGAGCCTGTGACGCCGAAGGGCAGTTGGCAGGATGCCAGTTATTTGCCGGAAGCGTTGGCTTCTATGGTGGAACCGGCCGATGCCATTTTGATGGCGTTGGCAGAATCGACAGAAGCGTATGCACCCAAAGATCCAGACTTTTTTTGGCATGCCCTTTCTCTTTTTTTGGGAATGTATAGTGAAAACCATTTGCTGGTGGAGGTGACCGACTCCTCCCTCCGTGTCCCAAGAAAAGTGGCTCAGGAATTTGCGACGGCACTTTATTATGATTATGACGATTTATTGGAGATTCCAGAAAGCAGATCAGATTTTGTAACTTATTCTGACGCAGAAGATGCGTTTTATTTGGGCCGGGGTGACCGGGGACTTTCGGAAACGGTGATCACCCGTTGGGCAAAAGAAGACGACGGAACCTATTATCTGGAGGCAGAACTGCACAGCTGTATGGATGAGACTGTCATCCAAAAAGCAGTTTTTTTGGTGAAAGAAAATGAATATACGGACGGCATGACCAACCCCACTTATTTTTACAGCATTGCAGATGTCATTTGCCCGACGGAAGAACCATAGGAAGGGATTGCCATGGATCGATTGAAAGCGCTGCGAGGATTGAAGCGGTTTGCCATTTTGGGCGGCACCTTTGATCCCATTCATAACGGTCATCTGGAAACGGCCCGGCAGATTTTGAAAAAAACAGATGCAGAAAAGGTGATTTTTATTCCAGCCGGTGTGCCGCCGCACAAGGAAATCCTTGGTGTCACCGATGGCATGCGGCGGCTGAAGATGGTTTCTTTGGCGCTGAAAGACGAGCCGCTGATGGCTGTCAGCGATTTGGAAGTCCACCGGGCAGGCACCACCTATACGGTGGATACAGTGGAAGAACTGCGCCGGGAGCTGGGAGAAGATGTCTCCTTTTCCTTTGTGATGGGGGCCGATGCCCTGTTTTATCTTTCCAGCTGGAAAAATTACCGTCGGTTGCTGGAAATTTGCAAATTTTTGGTGGTGACACGGCCAGGCTATGATACCAGGCGGCTGAAGGCATTGGTGCAGCAGCTGGAGGAGGAATACCACGGAGAGCTTTCTTTTTTGGAAATTCCGCCGGTGGAAGTCAGCTCTTCTCAAATTCGCCAGGCAGTGAAAGAAGGAAAATCTATCCGCGGACTGCTGCCAGAAGCAGTGGAACAATTTATCCGCATTGAAAAACTATATCGAAACTAGGTGAAAAAGAAATGCTGTCCTTCGAAACCATGGAAAGAAAACTGCAATCAGCCCTTTCTTTGCCCCGGTACATCCATACCATGGGTGTAGTGAAAACGGCGGTGAAGATGGCAAAAAAATGGGGCGTGGATGTGGAGGCGGCCCGGGCGGCCGCGCTGCTGCACGACTGTGCCAAAGATTATCCAGAAGAGATGAAACGCCGCTTTTGTAAAGAATTTCATGTGCCGCTGGATGAAACGATGCAAGACTGCATAGACCTTTGCCACGGTCCTCTGGGGGCCGAAGTGGCCAAAAGAGAATATGGCGTGGCCGATGAAGCCATCTGCGATGCCATCCGCTACCATACCACCGGCAGACCGGATATGAGTGATTTGGAAAAAATCATTTTCATTGCCGATTATATTGAGCCGAACCGAAAGCCTTTTGCAGGATTAGAAGAAGGCCGAGCTTTGGCTTATGAGAATTTGGATTTGGCCATGGAGCAGATTTTGAAAGATACCATCGACTATGTCAAAGAGCGCAAACGCCCGCTGCACCATTTGTCGGTGGAGGCATATACCTACTATCATCAAAAGGGAAAAGAAATCAGAAAACAGAACAAAGAACGATAAAGAAAGGAGACGTTTATGGAGCTGGATTTTAGAGAAGGGGCAAAAATTGCCCAAGATGCATTGGAAGATAAAAAAGCAGAAGATATCAAGGTGCTGGATTTGCAGGGCCTTTCCAATATTACCGACTATTTTGTCATTGCCAGCGGCAGCAATATCAACCAGCTGCGGGCCATGGCAGACCATGTGGAAGAAAAACTGTTCCAGGCCGGCTTTAAGCTGCACCATTCGGAAGGCTATCAGGGCGGCAGCTGGATTTTGCTGGATTTTGGCAATATCATCATCCATCTTTTTAACCGGGAAACGAGAGATTTTTACAGCTTGGACCGGGTTTGGAGCGACGCAAAAGAACTGTAAGAATCAAAAAGCGGGGGAAGCAGGCATCACCTGCACTCCTCCGCTTTTTTCAATCAGCGTTTGTTGGCTCGTTTATTTAAAGTTGCCATTTTGTCGTTGGATTGTTTCAAAAACTCTTTCATTTTTTCTTCAAAATCGTTTAACGGCGCCTGTGGGGCATCGCCTCTGTCATGGCTGCGATTTTCCCGTGGCTTAAAGCCTTCCTTTTTGGGCCGGTCTGTTCTTTCCGGGCGTTCTGGTTTCGGCAGGGCTGCACGGATAGAGAGGGAAATACGATGGGTTTCTGGATCGATGGAGAGCACTTTCACTTTCACCACATCATCTACCTTCAAATGGTCGTTGATATCCTGTACAAAAGTATTGGCCACTTGGGAGATGTGCACCAACCCTTGTTTGCCGCCTTCCAGGGCAACAATGGCGCCAAAAGGTGCAATTTTGATGACTTTGCCTTCCACGATGCTTCCTACGACTAGTTCTGACATTCGATACGCTCCTATTTTCTTTAAATTTCAAAAAATGATGACAACACACCAATTATAACACAATATTTTACAGATTACAATGCGTTGGCGAGAGATTTCGGAGGAAAACATGGTAAAAAAGAAAGATCAAGTGACGGTGACCATTGAAAGCCTGTCTTTTCCCAAAAGGGGCAAGGGCATGGTGGAAGGGATGCCGCTGACAGTAAAGGGCGTGCTGCCGGGGCAGACGGTGCGCTGTGCCATTACAAAAAAAAGAGAAGGACGGCTGGAAGGGCGGCTGTTGGAGATTTTGGAACGGGCGCCTTATGAACAGGCGCCGCTATGCAGCCAGTTTGACTTATGCGGCGGCTGCACCTATCAGACCATTTCCATGGAGCAGGAAAATGCGCTGAAGGAGCAGCAGGTGCTGGAACTGCTGCAGCAAGCCGGTGTGACCGGGTTTACCTATGAAGGCATTACGGCCTCTAGGGTGCAGAAGGGATACCGCAACAAATGCGAGTTTTCCTTTGGCGACAATGGGGCAGAAGGCCGGCTTTCGCTGGGGATGCGGCGGCGCAACAGTTTTTATGAAGTGGTGACGCTAAAAAAAGACTGCTCGCTGGTGGATGATGACTTTGTGGACATCATCCATGCCAATCGCGATTTTTTTGAGGAAAAAAACATCCCCTTTTATCATAAAGGCCGCCATGACGGCGTGCTGCGTCATTTGGTGGTGAGAAAGGGACATTATACGGGAGAAATTTTGCTGAACCTGGTCACATCCTCCCAGTGGGGCTTTTCGTTAGAGGAATGGAAAGAGAAAATGCTTTCGCTGCCGTTAAAGGGAAACATTGTCAGCTTATTTCATACGGTCAATGACAGTGTGGCCGATGTGGTAAAAAGCGATGAGTCCACGCTGCTTTATGGACAGGAGTATTTTACGGATCGTTTGTTTGATTTGTCGTTTCGGATTACACCCTTTTCCTTCTTCCAGACCAACACCCGGGGCGCCGAGCAGTTATACCAGATGGTGAAAAACTATGTGGGCGAGGGGAATCATACGGTGTTGTTTGACCTTTACTGCGGCACCGGCACCATCAGCCAGGTGATGGCCAGACAATGTAAAAAAGTATATGGCATTGAGCTGGTGGCAGAGGCAGTGGAGGCAGCCAAGGAAAATGCGGCCCAAAACGGCATTGATAACTGCACTTTTTTGGCCGGGGATGTGCTGGAACTGGTGGACCAGCTGGAAGAAAAACCGGATGTGATCATCGTCGATCCGCCCCGGGATGGAATTCACCCCAAGGCCATTGGAAAAATCATTGCCTTTGGCGCGCCTAAGATTGTCTATGTGTCCTGTAAGCCGTCGTCGCTGGCCCGGGACTTGGCCGTGTTCCAGGAAAACGGGTATGGGGTAAAACGGCTGCAGCTGATGAACCAGTTTGGCCATACGGAGCATATTGAAACGGTGGTGGAATTGATTCGGGTGGAAAAATAGAAATATACAGAGAGCTGGGGTTGTTGGAAAGGAGGTGCTGCCATGGGTGTGCCGAAATATAACGAGTTGTATCTTCCTTTATTGATGGCAATTCAAGATGGAAAAACGCACTCATTAAAAGAAATCAAGGGTGTTATTGCACAGCAGTTACAATTAACCAAATCAGAACTTTTAGAACGGTTGCCAAGCGGAAAACAGACGGTTTTTGATAACCGTGTTGGGTGGGCTAGGACCTATTTGAAAAAAGCCGGATTAATTGATTCTCCACAAAAAGCATACTTTCAAATTACATCAGAAGGAAAGCGACTGTTAGAAAGCGGTGTTTGTATTACGGATCAGTTTTTGGCAAAACAATACCCATCTTTTGCAGCGTTCAAAGGAGTTAGGAAAAATATTGCAACTAACATTTGCCCGACGGCCGGGTGCTGACAAAAATCAAAGAAGCAGACGCGGCCATTGTGGAGCTGATGGGGGTGGACTATGTCCAGTTTACCCAGATTGCCATGCTGGCCCAAGGCGATTTTTGGAAAC
>CALWLF010000047.1 GCA_944381455.1 uncultured Clostridia bacterium
AGACCACACTGCTGCGGATTTTGGGCGGGTTTTTAAGCCCCAACCAAGGCGAGGTGCTTTTTGACGGGGAAGAAATCAGCAACCTTCCGCCTTATAAACGGGAAATTAACACCGTGTTTCAAAAATATGCCCTCTTTCCCCACATGAATGTGTACGACAATGTGGCCTTTGGGCTGAAAATCAAGAAAGAACCCAAGGACATCATTGATCAGAAAGTAAAACGTATTCTGAAGCTGGTGAATTTGGAAGACTATGCCAAACGCAGTGTTACCGAAATGAGCGGCGGACAGCAGCAGCGGGTGGCCATCGCCCGGGCCTTGGTCAACGAGCCCATGGTGCTGCTGTTAGATGAGCCGCTGGGGGCCCTGGACTTGAAACTGCGTAAGGAAATGCAGCACGAGCTGAAAAAAATCCAAAAAGAAGTGGGCATTACGTTTATCTATGTCACCCACGACCAGGAAGAAGCGCTGACCATGAGCGATAAAATTGTGGTGATGAACGACGGCGAAATCCAGCAAATTGGCACCCCGATTGATATTTATAATGAACCGGTCAACCGCTTTGTGGCCAACTTCATCGGCGAAAGCAACATCATTGACGGCGTGATGGTCAAAGACAAAGAAGTGATTTTTGAAGACAAGCACTTTGCCTGTGTGGATAGCGGTTTTGAAAAGAACGAGAAAGTGGATGTGGTCATTCGTCCGGAGGACTTAGACATTGTGCCAAAGGGCAAGGGATTGCTCAAAGGCGTGGTCAAGTCGGTGCTTTTTAAAGGCGTTCATTATGAAACCATGGTGGAAACAAGGGCTGGCACCAGCATCACCGTAAAAATGCACGTTTCTGAAGACCGCCCCACCTTTAACACGGCGGCCAACGAAAAAATGAGCGCCAATGACTTTTATTTGGATATCAGTGACGTGGCAGAGCTGACCGATGCCGACATCATTGCCAGAGCCGATGCCCAGGCATGGAACCCCGATACCGACAGCCTCATTTCCATCAGCAAAGTGGAGTATCATATTGAGCCGAAAAACGGCATCTATCCCGTTGTTTTTTCCACGGCCCAAGGTACAAAAGCCACAGCCAATATGATTGTGCGGGAAGAAAACCGCATTGTCAGCAACGAATATCAAGAAGAAATTTATGCCGTAAACTTCTTTAAGAAAGTGGACGAAATCAACGAAAGCATCGCCCTGGAAACAGACTTAAAAACATGGGCCAACGCCTCGGCCTGGAGTCTGGAAGACGATTCGGCAGTGGAAATTACCGATGTGGAATATGATTTTGATCCGGAAAACATCACCGTAGGCGATTATGACGTTACCTTCAAAACCCAAGGCTATGTCTATAAAGTAGATACCACCGACGAATATCAAGAAGGAGAAGAAGTGGGCCTTGCCTTTACGCCGGAAGATATTCACATCATGAGCAAAGGGGGATATTGATGCGACATTTTAAAACCATGCTCTATCCTTACCTGGTGTGGATTGGTGTGATGATTGTGGTGCCCATGCTGATGATTGTGATGTATGCCATCACCCAAAAGGGAAACGACGTCACCACCTTTCGTTTTACCCTGGATAACTTTGCTTATTTTTTCAGCGACGCCATTTTTCTCGATGTGCTCAAACGCAGTTTATGGATTGCCATTTTAACCACCATCGTCTGCATTTTGCTGGGCTATCCCACGGCTTATTTCATTGCCAATGCCCATCCCAACTGGCATATGCGCATGGTGCTTTTGGTCACCATTCCCACCTGGATCAATATGCTGGTGCGCACCTATGCCTGGATGGGGATTTTGCAAGACGACGGCATCATCAATTCGTTTTTGGGGCTGTTGGGGCTGGAACCCATCAAGATGCTCCATACGTCCTTTGCAGTGGTGCTGGGGATGGTGTATAATTTCCTGCCGTTTATGATTTTGCAGATTCACACCTCCTTAACCAAAATGGATAAAAGCCTGCTGGAGGCGGCCAACGACCTGGGAGCCGACCGCTTGCAGCGGTTTTTGCGGGTGACGCTGCCCCTATCCATGCCAGGCGTCATCAGCGGCATTACGCTGGTGTTTTTGCCGGCCGTATCCAGTTTCTTTATTCCAAAGCTTTTGGGCGGCGGTCAGTTTGTGCTCATCGGCAACGTCATCGAAAGCCAGTTTTTGACCAGCGGCAACTGGAACTTTGGCTCGGCCATTTCCATGATTATGGCTGTGATTATTATGATTTCCATGTATATCACCAAAAAAGTAGACCGCAATGTGGATGAGAGAGGGGTGTGAGGATGAAAGAAAAACCACGGATTTTTTCCAAACTTTGGATGGCCGTTTTGCTGGCTTTTTTCTACGCTCCCATCCTCTATATTATTGTCTTTTCCTTTAACGGAAACAGGTCTTTAACCCATTTAAACGGGTTTTCGCTGCAATGGTATGAAAAAATGTTTTCCAGCAATGACATGATGGATGCCGTTTTTTATACCATCGCTGTGGCGCTGATTGCCACGGCCGTTTCCACGGTGGTTGGCACCATTTCTGCCATTGGGTTATCCAAAAGCAATAAAGTGCTAAAGGCCACGGTGGAGCACATCAACGATTTGCCCATCATGAATCCGGAAATTGTGACAGCCATTGGGCTTTTGATGTTTTTCAGTGCCCTGGGGGTGAAAAAAGGATTTCTGACCATGGTGCTGGCTCATATTATGTTTTGCACGCCTTATGTGATGCTGAGCGTATCGCCAAAGCTGCGCAGTCTCGATCCCAATTTGGCCGATGCCTGTATGGACCTGGGGGCCACCCCTTGGCAGGCACTGACAAAAGTGATTGTGCCGCAAATTATGCCTGGCATCATTTCTGGGGCGCTGATTTCCTTTACCATGAGCTTTGACGACTTTATCATCTCTTATTTCGTCACCGGTAACGGCGTCAGCAATATTTCCATTCTCGTTTACACCATGAGCAAACGAGTCAATCCGTCGATCAATGCGCTTTCCACCATTGTCATTTTGCTGATTACGGTGGTATTGCTGCTGATCAATATGATTCCAATATTAAAAGAAAGGAAAAGGGTGAAATGAAAAAATTTTTTGCATTGATGTTGGGGGCTGCACTGGTGTTTGGCGGTTGCAGCAGCAGTTCTGGTTCTGCAGAAGGCGGAAGTGAAGCAGAAAGCAAATACAGCTCTGATACGCTGAAGCTGTACAACTGGGGGGAATACATGGGAGAAAACCTGATTTCCGACTTTGAAGACCAGTTTGGCGTAAAAGTGATTGTGGAATACTTTGATTCCAACGAAATGATGTATACCAAGCTGCAAGCAGGCGATGCTTATGACGTTTTGGTACCTTCCGACTATATGATTGAACGGCTGATGGCAGAAGATATGTTGATGGAATTGGACCACAGCAAGATTCCAAACTTGTCTAACCTGGCAGAAAACTTGACCAATTTGGACTATGATCCAGGCAATGTATATTCCGTGCCTTATTTCTGGGGCAGCGTAGGCATTGTATACAACAAAAACAATGTGCCGCTGGAACTGCTGGAAGAACAGGGCTGGAATATCCTCAAAAACACCGACTATAAAGGCGATGTGTATATCTATGACTCGGAACGGGATTCCTTTATGATGGCCTTTAAGGCTTTGGGCTACTCCATGAACACCGAAGACGAAGCAGAAATTGAAGCTGCTTATCAGTGGCTGCAAGAATTAAACGACACCATGGAACCGGCCTATGTAACAGACGAAGTCATCGACAACATGATGAGCGGCACCAAGAGCCTGGCTGTGGTATACAGCGGAGATGCGGCTGTGATTTTGGACGAAAATCCAGACATGGGCTTCTTTATGCCGCTGGAAGGCACCAATCTTTGGAGCGACGCCATGGTGATTCCGGCCAATGCAGAAAATCCGGAACTGGCCCACGAATTTATCAACTATGTGTTGACCTATGACGCTTCCTATGGCAACAGCGAATATGTGGGCTATGCCTCCAGCAACCAGGAAGTGCTGGAAGCCATGACAGAAGAAGGCGGCTATTATGCAGAAAATGAAGCATACCTGCCAAGAGATGGCTATGAAAAAGACGAAATCTTCAAAGATAACGAAGTACTGAAACAAAAACTGGCAGAACTTTGGATTAAGGTGAAAGCTGCGCAATAAACATCATAACGGGACAAGCTCGGAACTGTTTTCCGGGCTTGTTTTTTTGCATCTAAGCTTTCGGGTAAGTGCCCAAGAATATGCTGCTATTTTTGTTTAATCTGCACTAATTTTTTGGAGGAATCGAAAAAAAGTCAGAGGAAAAGTCTTTGGCCAGGAAGAATTCCATTCTATGTAAATGTGTTTGAAAGGAAGAAAAAAAAAGCCTGGTTTTTTTGGTAATATCACTGGAATTCTGAAGTCAATATTCGATAATATCAAATGCAATTCATAAATTTGGAACGAAATGACGAACATAAATCGAAAAATCTAGTATGTTTTATGTTTGACAAAGCAGCAGATGTTTTGTATCATTATGTTTAGCTAAGGAAAGAGAAGGGTTTCAGAGGATGGAAAAGGATGGAAGTGAAGGAACTTTCTTTTCTGGTCTGACCGGAACGAACACCCAGTTTTCTCCATTCTGGCGACGGCGCCATTGCCAGGATGGTCTAAAGGGGTGAAATGGCTTTCCCATAGTGGGGCACTGTTTGTGCAGGTGCAAAAAAAGAACAGGAGGAACAAAGATGTTACTTGCAGTTTTTCTTATTGGGATTATCTTGCTGATGCTTTTGATCATCAAATTTAAAGTAAATCCCTTCCTTGCATTGTTGGCTGTGGCCGTTGTGATGGGGCTTGCAACAGGACTTCCGTTAAATTCCATTCCAACAGAAATTGCAAAGGGCTTTGGCTCAACCATGCAAAGCATTGGTATTGTTATCGCTTTAGGTATCATTTTAGGTCAATTATTGTATGAAACAGGCGGCACAGAAGAAATCGCCAGCTTGGTGCTGGAAAAAGTGGGGATCAAAAATTCTCCCATTGCCATGAACATCACCGGCGTTATTGTTGCCATCCCTGTTTACTTCGATGCAGCATTCGTTATTCTGGTTACCATTGCAAAACAGCTTTCCAAAAAAACCGGCATCCACTTTGCCCGTTTCGTAACGGCTTTGGGCGTTGGTTTGATTGTGGCCCACTGCTTGGTGATCCCAACGCCAGGGCCTATGGCGGTGGCAGGTAACGTCAATGCACCGATCGGTCCCTTTGTATTTTATTCTTTGATTGTGGCAGTACCTGCCAGCTTGGTGGGCGGCGTGCTCTACTCCAAACTGACTACCAACAAATTCTTTAAAGACAACAGCATTGTGGAAGCTGCTTTGGAAGAAGCAACCCCAGCTGCTCAGCCTGTGAACAATGGTCCAAAACCATCTGGCTATTTGGCAGTGGGCTTGATCTTCCTGCCTATCTTGTTGATTTTGGCTGGCACCGTAGTAACGGCCATCATCGGCGACAGCAACCCGGCTGTGAACATGTTCTTTGCTTTCATTGGCGATAAGAACATCGCTTTGTTCATCGGTGTGATTGTGGCAATCTTTGCTTTGAGAAAATATTTCCCACGTCCTTTGGAAGATATTTTGACAGAAGCAGCCGGCCAGGCTGGTATGGTATTTTTGATCACCGGCGCCGGCGGCAGCTTTGGCCAGATCATCAATGCTTCCGGCATTGGCGATTATTTGGTAGGCGTGATGGGCGATTTGAATATGCCTTTGATCCTGCTGGCCTTCTTGCTCAGCCAGATTCTGCGTGCAGCACAGGGTTCTGCAACAGTTGCACTGGTTACTACTTCTTCCATCGTGGCTCCTACCATTCTTGCTGTAGGCGCTTCTCCAGTACTGGTTGGTCTTGCCGTATGCTGCGGCAGCGTTGGACTTTCTTTGCCAAACGACTCTGGTTTCTGGGTAATCAACCGTTTCTCCGGCTTCAGCTTCTCTGAAACGCTGAAAACCTGGACGGTGGGCGGCTTGTGTGCCGGTGTCACCGGGTTGATTGTGGTATTGATTTTGAACATGTTCTCTGGTGTTTTGCCAGGACTTTACTAAAAACGAAATTTGGCGCAAGGATCGTTTTTGGGTGTCGGTGATTCCGGCACCTTTTTTTATGAAAAAAGAGGCTCTTTTGGGCGGAGCATTTGCAACGCAGGACCAAAAATGATATACTGAAACAATAGAAAAAGAAAAGTGGTGAAAGGATGAATCCGAAGCAAAAGACAAGCTCCTTTTGGAAGCTTTTTTTGGCGGTGGCTGTTTTGATGGCGCTGCTTGCCATGGGATATGCCGTTTTTGGCACAACGGCCGGCTTATATGTTGCGCAGGTTTCCAAACAAGAATCTCTGGCTTATCTGGAACAAGACGGTCTTTGGTACCAATGGGACTTGGAAGGAGAGCCGGTGGAAGTGGAGGAACCGGCACAAATTGCAAAAGGTCTAGAGGGATACCAGCTGACCAGTCAGCCGGACGGGCTTTTTTTGGTGGCAGAAAACGGCACCCAAAGCCAATTTCAAGTGGAAGGACTGCTGCCGGAAAGCATCCGTTCCTGCCAGGATGGATCGGCCGTTCTGGGGCGCACGGAAGATGGAACGCTGTATCTGTTTTCTGTGCGTAATGGTGCCCTGGAAAGCCAGCAACTGCTGGATGAAGGCGTGACAGATGCCGCCTTTACGGCAACGAAACAAGATATTTACTATCAAAAAGGAACCTCCCTTTTCTATTGCTCCGGCGGTGTGAAAGCCCCCATTGCCGATCATATCCTCTCCTTGGCTGCCTCCACGGAAAACCAGTGGATTTATTATGTGGCAGCAAAAAGCGAGGAAGAGGAAACGGGCCAGCTGGTGCTGTTTCATGTGGGAAGAGAAACGGTGCTGGATGAAGATGTAGCACAGGTGGTCTACTGCGGGGGAGGAAAGACCCTTTACCGCAAAGGCGACGGCAGCATTTGGATTGCAGCAGGAGAAACGGTCGAATCCACCGTATATCGTGCAGAACAACTGAGAACACAAAGGAGATAACCATGGAGTTTGAAACTTGGAGTGAACAAGAAACGGAAGAAGTGGGACAGGCATTGGCCAAGGCCGCAAATCCCGGCGATATTTTTTGTCTGGAAGGCGATTTGGGTGTGGGCAAAACGGTCTTTACCCGTGGCTTTGCCCGGGGACTGGGCGTAACGACGCCGTATATCACAAGCCCCACCTTTACCATCATCCATGAATATGAAGGGCGGCTGCCGTTATACCATTTTGATGTGTACCGGGTGGGAAGCCTAGAGGAAATGGATGATACGGGATACGAAGAGTATTTTTTTGGCCAGGGCGTCTGCCTGGTGGAATGGGCCACATTGGTCAAAGCATTGATTCCGCCTTCGGCCCGATGGATTACCATAGAAAAAGATTATAGCCGCGGCGAACAGTACCGCCGCATCACCGTGGAGGAGGGGACAAAATGAAACTATTGGCGCTGGATACATCGGCCCTGGTGTCTTCGGCGGCGTTATTGGAAGATGGCGTCTGCCGCGGGGAAGTGAGCCTCAACCATAAATTAACCCATTCCCAAACGATCATGCCCATGATTGACCAGCTGCTGCAATGGACAGGCACGGCAGCAAAAGAGCTGGACTATATTGCCTGTGCCGAAGGGCCCGGATCCTTTACAGGGCTTCGCATCGGGGCGGCCACGGCCAAGGGGCTGGCCCATGGCCTTTCCATTCCCATCATCCCAGTGCCTACGCTGGATGCCTTGGCCTATAATATTGCCCAGAATAACCGTCTGATCTGTCCTATCATGGATGCCAGACGGCAGCAGGTGTATACGGCGGCATACAGCTGGGAAAAGGGCATGCTGCGCCAGCTGGTGCCCCAGGCGGCCCGCAGTCTGGAAGAAATGATTTCCATCTGTAAGGCCAGCGGCCGGGAGACCATTTTTGTGGGCGACGGCGTGCCGGTGTACCGGCAGCGTCTGGAGCAGGAGGAACGGTTTTATCTGGCCCCGGCCAACTGCTGTTTCCAGCGGGCAGCCTCTGTGGGCGCGTTGGCAGAAGAACTGCAAAAACGGGGCCAGTTTGTAAAGGGCGCTGATTTTATGCCTGTTTATCTGCGTAAACCCCAGGCAGAGCGGGAGCTGGAGGAAAAACAAAAACAAGCCCAGATGCTGGACAAATAAAAGGAGAAACAGATGATTGAAATAGTACCCATGACCATGGCGCATCTGGAAGATGTGCTGAAGGTGGAGGAAACGTGTTTTGCCATTGCCTGGACCAGAGCCGACTTTGAGCGGGAACTGACGGCCAATGCCATGGCCATTTACCGGGTGGCCCTGGTGGATGGCGTTGTGGCAGGCTATGCCGGGATGTGGCATGTGGTGACAGAAGGCCAGATTACCAATGTGGCCGTTCTGCCTCAATACCGAGGCCAGGGCGTGGGAGCGGCGCTGATGGAGGAAATGATTGCTGTGGCCAAAGAAAAGGAAATGATTGGCATTACGCTGGAAGTGAAAATTTCCAATCTGACGGCACAGCGGCTGTATGCCCGGTTTGGATTCCGCCCCGAAGGGTTCCGCAAAAATTATTATCAAGACACCCATGAAGATGCGGTGATTATGTGGCTGTATTTTGAACAATACGAGGGATATGACGCAATGAACGCCCCTTCGGAAGGAGTGTGACCATATGGCAAGAGAACTGCGAGCAGAAGAATTGACCAACCACTGTGATGCATCGGCGCTGGGCTTTTCCAGAACGGACGAGCTGGAGCCCTTAGAAGGCATCATGGGGCAAAAACGGGCGGTGGAAGCGCTGGAGTTTGGGCTTTTGGTGAAAAACAAGGGCTATAACATTTATATGGCCGGGCCTTCCGGCGTGGGAAAAACCACCTATGCCCGCCTGAGCACCCAGCGGCTGGCCAAAACGGAACGGGTGCCCTATGACTGGTGCTATGTCTATAACTTTACAAACCCAAGGGCGCCTTTGGCACTGCGCTTTGAGCCGGGGGTGGGGCGGCAGTTTCGTGATGACATGGCGGAGCTGGTGGCGCTGATGGAAAGCGAAATGCAAAAAGCCTTCACCAGCGAAGATTATGAAAAAGAAAAAAACCAGGTGACCAAGTTTTATGATGACCGCCGGGATAAGCAGATGAAGGCCATGAGCGACATGGCGGCTGAACATGGCTTTACCATCAAAAGCACCAACGCCGGCATCTATTTTATGCCCATTGTGGAGGGCAAACCGGTGGATGAGGAGCAATATGACACCTTAAGCGAAGAAGTGAAAGAAAAAATCAACGCCGAAAGCGATGTGGTTCAGGAATTGGCTACGGCCATCATGCGGGACATGAAAGAAGACGAAAAGGAATGCCGCAAGGCTGTGGACGACTTGGACTACAAAGTAGGGATGTTTGCCATCGGCCACCATGTCAACGCCATCCAGGAAAAATATAAAGACTATCCCCGGGTGTTGGAATATATCTCTGCCGTGCAGGAAGATGTGCTGGAAAATATCAGCCAGTTTGTGCCCTCCGACGGAGAGGAAGAGGAAAACCTGGCCGGACTGCTGCCGCTGATGATGAACAAAAAACAGCCGGAGGATGTGACTTTAAAATATAAAGTCAATTTGATCATTGATAACAGCAAAACAGAAGGCGCCCCCGTGGTGGTGGATTTTAACCCGACCTATTATAATTTGGTGGGTGAGATTGAATATGACAACGAATATGGCAATTTGACCACCGATTTTATGAAAATCAAGCCGGGGCTCTTCCATAAGGCCAACGGCGGCTATTTGATTTTGCAGGCCCACGATGTGCTGGCTAACCCGGCCTCCTGGGAGGCTGTGCGCCGGGTGGTGAAAACCAGGGAAATTTCCACCGAAACCATGCGGGAACAGCAGGCAGGCGTTATGGCGCCCACCTTAAAGCCGGAGCCGATCCCCGTTCATATCAAGGTGATATTGATTGGCAGCAGCTATTATTACGAACTGCTGCGGGAGTTTGAAGAAGAATTTGATAAATATTTCAAAGTGTTGGCCGATTTTGACTATGAGATGGAGCGCAGCGAGGCCAATACAAGGGATTTTGCCCGGTTCATTGCAGCCTATGTGCAAAAGGAGAAAATGCTTTCCTTCGATGCGGCAGCAGTGGCCTATTTAGTGGAATATTCCTCCCGGATGGTGGAAAGTCAGGAAAAGCTGACCACCCGGTTCAACTACTTGTCGGAAATTCTTTGCGAGGCAGAAGCCTGGGCCAGCTTGGAGCAGGCGCAGGTGGTGGGCCGTTCCCATGTGGAAAAGGCCATCGAAAAGAAGGAATACCGGTTACAGATGTACGAAGAAAAGCTGAACGAGATGCTGGAAAAAGGCGTCATTATGGTGGATACCCAAGGGGAAAAGGTGGGGCAGATCAACGGGTTGGCGGTGCTGGATTTGGGCACCTACACCTTTGGAAACCCCTGCCGCATCACAGCCACCACCTATATTGGCAAAAGCGGCATTGTCAACATTGAAAAAGAGGCGCAAATGAGCGGCGCCACCCATAACAAAGGGGTGCAGATCATCACTGGCTATCTGGGGCAGATGTATGCCCAGGATGTGCCGCTTTCCCTTTCGTGCCGGATCTGCTTTGAGCAAAATTATAACGGCATCGACGGCGACAGCGCCTCCAGCACAGAGCTGTACTGCATTTTGTCCAGCCTCTCCGGCGTACCTATCCGCCAGGACCTGGCAGTGACAGGCTCTGTTAACCAATGGGGTGAAATTCAGGCCATTGGCGGCGTCACCCACAAAATCGAAGGCTTTTTTGCCCTCTGTAAAAAGCGGGGGCTTACCGGCACTCAAGGGGTGCTGATTCCGGAAAGCAACTGCAAAGACCTGGTGCTGAAGGAAGAAGTGGTGGAGGCTGTGCGCCAGGGATTGTTCCACATTTACACCGTTTCCCACATTGAGGAGGGCATTGCCCTTTTGACCGGTGTGCCGGCAGGGCGAAAAAATGCTGCCGGAAAATATCCGCCAGGCTCCATCCATGCCCTGGTGCTGAAAAAACTGAAAGAATATCATAAAAAAGCAAGTGCCGAACCGTCCAGACGGTGATGGCTTTGGACACAGGACAATCCATTGTCATGTGTCCTTCTTTTGTCATAAAATCTGCTCATAAATCAGTGGACAGGGGAATATAGCTATAAAAAAGCCGTTATGGCGCCATGAAGGGGAGTAATAAAATGACAAAAGACAGACCGGGCGTTGCCGGTATGAACAAAACAGAAGCACCGTTTGTTTCCAACCAGCTTTGTGTGCGGGGGACGGTGCAGGGAGAGTGTCAATGGAGCCACAATGTGTATGGGGAGCCATTTTACCGTTTTTTCCTGGAAAGCAGCCGATTGAGCAAAACGGCCGACTGTCTGCCGGTGCTTTTTTCCAGGCGGTTGTATCCCCAGCTGGTGCAGCCGGGGCAGCGGCTGGAAATCAAAGGGCAGCTGCGCAGCTTTAACCAGCAGCAGGCAGGCAGAAACCATTTGGTGCTCAGTGTATTTGCCAAGTCTTTGGCAGAGACGGATTTGGAAGATGAAAACAAGCTGACCTTACAAGGGTATTTATGCAAACCTGCCGTTTATCGCGTTACACCCTTTGGCAGAGAAATTGCCGATGCCCTGCTGGCAGTCCATCGTTCCTATGGGAAAAGCGACTATATCCCCTGTATTTTCTGGGGAAGAAATGCGGGGTATGTTTCAAAGCTTGCCGTGGGCACCCCTCTTTTTCTCCAGGGCAGACTCCAAAGCCGCACCTATGAAAAGACCTTGGAAACGGGGAAAGAACAGCGGGTGGCTTATGAAGTTTCTGTTTCCCAGGTGCACCTAGAAACGGAAAAAAATGGCGCACAAGATTGATTGACTTTTTCATAAAAATTTAGTACAATATCACTATAATGTACCAAGGATACCGCAAGGAGGGGATTGTTATGAAAGCAACCGTTTATTTTGAATATGGAGCAGCACAAGTGACAGAAAAACAGGTGATGGATAAAATCAAAGAACACTGGATTGCAGAGGGAAAGAAAATCAAGGACATTGTTTCTTTGGATGTGTACTATAAATCAGAAGAAGGTATGTGCTACTATATCATCAATCAAGAGGTAAAGGGTGGCTTTTCCATCGCTTCTTTGGCAGAATAATGGGGACAGAAGAACACGAAAAGAAGATTTCGTGATGCGAGGTGCATGTGGTGCGAAACGGAAAGATGATGATGTATTATGGCGATGGCCGTGGCAAGACGGCTTTGGCCATTGGACAGGGGATTCGTGCTTTGGGAGAAGGGTTCAGCGTTGTGATGATCCAATTTTTGGATTATTACGAAAGTAAGGAATTTGTTCCGTTGAAAAGCCTGGAGCCAAATTTTCGTGTCTTTAAATTCCAAAAAGGGAAAGAATGTCCGGAAAATACGGAAGAAATTAAAAATGAAGTAAGCCTTGCCATGAATTTCAGCAAAAAAATCCTGGAAACGGGAGAATGTGAAATGGTGATTTTAGACGGCATTTTGGATGCCGTAGCAAAGGGTGCACTGACGGCAGAGGAAGTGATGGCAGCTGTGGATAAGCGCAGTTACTATACCGATGTGATTGTGACAGGCAACCATGACTGTCCGGCGCTGCGGCTTCACTGTGACTATGTTTGCCGTTTGCAGACAGAACAAGATGGAAAGAAAGATTAAGCTGAATCGATGAGAGGAGGCACCCGGCAAAGGCGCGGGGCAAGAAAAGATGACGAAAAAAACACAGAAGCTGCTGACACTAATTGTTTGTGATATTTTGCTGCTGATGTTTTGGCTGATGCTGGAAGAAACGTGGCTGGCATGGCCGGCGGTGGCCTGCCTCATATTGACAGTCATTGAATGGCAGGAAAAACCCATTTCATGAAAAAGCGGTATCAAAAGCAGTCGTAAAAAAACGATGAAAAGCAAAAGAGAGCTGGATCCTGTTTTTTGACAGGGCTTCCAGCTCTCTTGTGTTTTAGAAAGCCAAACGCATCGGGCTTATGGATTATTGCAGCACATCGGCCATGGAATAGAGGCCGGGGGCTTTGCCGGCTAAATATTTAGCGGCTTTGACGGCGCCGACGGCAAAGATTTCCTTGCTCATGGCTTGGTGGCTTAAGGTGATCACTTCATCCTGGCCGGCAAAAATCACATCATGCTCGCCCACAATGGAGCCGCCACGGATGGCATGGATGCCAATTTCGGTGCGTTCTCTTTTTTGTCTTGTTTGGGAACGGTCATACACATAATGCATTTTGTTTTCCAGAGCATTGTTGATGGCATCGGCAATGGCCAAGGCAGTGCCGCTGGGGGCATCAATTTTTTGGTTATGATGTTTTTCCACCACTTCAATGTCGAAGCCGCTGTCAAAGAGGGCTTCGGCAGCTTTTTGCACCAGGCTGAAAATCAAGTTGACGCCGATGGACATATTGGCGCTTTTTAAAATGGCTGTCTGGCTGGTGCAGTCGTTCATTTGCTGCAAAACTTCGTCGGACAGGCCGGTGGTGCAAAGGACCAGCGGCGTTTTTGTTTTGGCGGCATAGTCCAGTAAAGATGGCACGGCGGCGGCAGTGGAAAAGTCGATGATGACATCGGCCGTCACGGTGCATTGGTCGGGGGTGGCAAAAACGGGATAAGCGGCGCTGGGCAGAGAAGGATCGATGCCTGCCACAATTTCGCAGGCATCATCAGCAGAAACAATCCGTTCTACCACGCGCCCCATTTTTCCGCCGCAGCCGTTTAAAAGAATCTGGATCATGGGAAAACCTCCTTATGAAAGATACAATCGGTTGGAAAAAGGGCTGCCGAACCATCAGCAGCCCAAAATGTCACATTGTTAGATCAGTTGGTGTGCCCGCAGGGCGTCTTTCAATTTTTCCAAATTGCCTTCTTCCATGGGGAACAGCGGAGGCACCGTTGGGCCTGCAGCATAACCAAGAAGATTCATGGCAGCTTTTACCGGAATCGGGTTTACTTCGATGAACAAAGTGTTGGCCAGGTGCAGATATTCCAAAAACAGACGGCGGCTTTCAGCCACATTGCCATCAAAGAAGTTTTGGCAGATGTCATGGACTGTTTGCGGCACCACGTTGGCCAAAACAGAGATCACGCCTTTGGCGCCCAAGGCCAGCATAGGCAGTGTCTGGTCGTCATTGCCGGAATAGATGTCAAAGTCTGGGCCGCACAGCTGGGCGATTTGCGCAATCTGAGAAAGATCGCCGCTGGCTTCTTTGATGCCGACGATGTTTTCCACCTGGGACAGGGCTTTGACGGTGGCAGGGGCAATGTTCACACCGGTACGGCTGGATACGCTGTACAAAATAATAGGGGTATGGACACTTTTTGCAATGGCCGTGTAATGCTGGATGAGACCAGCCTGGGTGGCTTTATTATAGTAAGGAGTCACAATCAGCAGACCGTCTACGCCGGCATCTTCTGCCCGCTGGGCCAATTCGATGGCATGGGCAGTGACGTTGGAGCCGGTGCCTGCAATGACAGGGATTCGTTTGTTCACTTTTTCCACAGTAAAGCGGATGACTTCGATTTGGTCGTCATCGGTCATGACAGAGCTTTCGCCGGTGGTGCCGGCAATGACGATGGCATCGGTATGGTTTTGGATGTGCATTTCAATCAATGTTTCCAATGCGGGATAATTGATGGAGCCATCTTCCAAAAATGGGGTGATGATGGCAACGGCGGAACCTTGAAAAATAGACATATGGCTGCTCCTTTCTTTTACTGCATGGCATCAATTAACAACTGGGCAATCTGTACGGCATTGGTGGCGGCGCCTTTGCGGATATTATCGGCTACCACCCACAAGTTGATGCCGTTTTCCACACTTTCGTCCCGACGGATACGGCCGACGAACACTTCGTCTTTTCCGGCGGCATCCACAGCCAGCGGATAAACATTGTTGGCAGGATCATCGGCGACCACAACGCCTGGGGCGTTTTTCAATGTTTCCACCACATCGGCCAGTTCAAAAGGACGCTCAAACTCGATATTGATGGATTCGCTGTGGCTGTTAAAGACAGGGACGCGGACGGTGGTTGCCGTTACTTTCATATCGTCGTCGTGGAGAATTTTTCTCGTTTCCCAGATCATTTTCATTTCTTCTTTCGTATAGCCGTTATCCAGGAAAATATCGATGTGGGGCAGGCAGTTATTGGCGATGGGGTGTGGGAATTTCTTTGGTGCTTCGCCTTTCAAACCGTCTTCCAGGTCTTTCCAGCCGGCAACACCGGCGCCGCTGACAGCCTGATAGGTGGAATATACCACACGTTTGATGCCAAATTTATCATCCAATGGTTTCAATGCCACCATGGCCTGGATGGTGGAGCAGTTGGGGTTTGCAATGATGCCGCTGTTCCAGGAGATGTCTTCTGGGTTTACTTCGGGCACAATCAAAGGCACCTTTGGATCCATGCGCCACTGGGCAGAGTTGTCAACGACAATACAGCCGTGGGCTGCGGCAATGGGTGCAAACTTTTCGCTGGTGGAACCGCCGGCAGAAAAGAGGGCGATGTCGATGGGTTTGTCAAAAGAATGCTCGGTCAGTTCTTCCACCACATAGTCTTTTCCCATAAACGTCAATGTTTGGCCGGCAGAACGGGCAGAAGCCATCACATAGAAATTTTCGATGGGCAAATTTCTTTCTTCCAATACCTTTAAAAAGGTTCTGCCCACCATACCGGTGGCGCCGACAACGGCCAGGTTTACTTTTTTCATGACAAAATCACTCCTAAACTTTAGTTTTTGATGGAAACGAAAAAAGCCGGCGATGCACGCCGACCAACAGAAACAGGAAAAGAAAATGAACGATGCAAACAGCCATTTTCCATCTGTACTATTTGAGTAGCGCTCCATCTTTAAATGAGAAAGATGACAGTTGCAGGGTTCTTCACCAAATACAACCAGGCGTGTTGGGGTTTGGCCCGCAGCACCTTCGGCACGGTTCCCTTTTTCACAGTTTCGTTTGCCCCAAACGGCATCCGCTGTAATACTGATGAACAATGCGCCTCTACTTACTGATTGGTTTCATGGTATCACGAAAAGCGGCCGCTGTCAAACCCTTTTGCATGAATTTTAGAAAAAAGGAGAAAATAGCGAAAAACGAGAGGTGATGAACATGGAAGAGAAACTGTTTGAAGCGCTGGCGGCAGAAGACCGGGCGAAATATGAAGCGGCAGCAGAGCTGGGGTTATTGGAAAAAGTGCAGCAGGTGGGGTGGAAAAACTTGACGGCCAAAGAAAGCGGAAAAATTGGCGGTTATTTAGCGGCAAAGAGAAAAAAAGCAGAAAAATCCAAAAAACCTATTGACAAATAAACCAAAAGCAGGTATTATATTATCTGTTCGCAGCACATCCGCTTCAGATGCCTTGGAGAGGTGTCCGAGTGGTTTAAGGAGCCGGTCTTGAAAACCGGTGACTCCGCAAGGGGCCGTGGGTTCGAATCCCACCCTCTCCGTTTGTTCTGCGAAAACTGTATACTGTCATTATGGAGAAGTACCCAAGTGGTTGAAGGGGTTCGCCTGGAAAGCGGATAGGTCGTTAATAGCGGCGCATGGGTTCAAATCCCATCTTCTCCGTTCTTTAGGGGTATAGTTCAGTTGGTAGAACGTTGGTCTCCAAAACCAAATGTCAAGGGTTCGAGTCCTTTTGCCCCTGCTTCTAAAAAAACCTGCAAATGCGAAAGAAAAAAGCATTTGCAGGTTTTTTGTGATGGCTGAAGGATACAGAAAAAAGAGTAGATCAAGCTTCTTTCAGGGCGGCTCCAATTGCCAGCTGCGACGGCTTGAAATACTCTTTTTGGCAT
The DNA here is from genome assembly GCA_944381455.1 of uncultured Clostridia bacterium. Classification (GTDB taxonomy): domain Bacteria; phylum Bacillota; class Clostridia; order Lachnospirales; family Anaerotignaceae; genus Neoanaerotignum. The sequence goes on from CALWLF010000047.1 coordinate 16,854, forward strand.
AAGAATCGGTGGGAGGAACCAGATAATCCCATTGTGGTATGGACCGTTTTTGCATGAATGCGCCTGATCCACTGGAAAGATTTTTCTCTCTATCTCTATCATACCATAAGTGAAAAAATATGCAAGAGAAAAAAGCGTACGGCGAGAAAAGCATGGAAAAGGAAAAATATTATTGAACAAAAAACTTCTCTCTGTCAATTTTGACGTTGTTTTCCTCCTGTTTTTTGTGATTTTTTACACAAGGATAAAGAAAAAAAGGACTTTCTCAGAAGAAATAGAAAAAAAATAAACTAGAAATTGTTTGTTCCGCAAGAAAATGGAAAAATTCTGCATTTTTTATAAAAAACTATTGTGATTGAAAAAAAAGTCGATTATAATAGGGAACAGAAAATTGAAAGGAGCTGGGAGTATGATTCGTGTAGGTATTATTGGTTATGGCAATCTGGGCCGTGGTGTGGAATGCGCCATCAAACAAAATGACGATATGCAGCTGAAAGCTGTGTTTACCCGCCGGGCACCAGAAACGGTTTCCATTTTGACACAGGATGCTAAGGTATACGCTGTGGATGATGTGGAAAAAATGAAAGATGAAATTGATGTGATGATTATTTGTGGCGGTTCTGCCACCGATTTGCCGGTGCAGACACCAAAATACGCATCCATGTTCCATGTGGTTGACAGCTTTGACACCCATAAAAAAATTCCGGAACATTTTGCAGCCGTTGACGCCGCAGCCAAAGCTTCCGGCCATATTGCCATGATTTCTGTGGGCTGGGATCCAGGGATGTTCTCTTTGAACCGTCTCTATGCCAACGCTATTTTGCCAAACGGCGTAGACTATACGTTCTGGGGCAAAGGCGTTAGCCAAGGACATTCCGACGCCATCCGCCGTGTGGCAGGCGTAAAAAATGGCAAACAATACACCATCCCTGTGGAAAGCGCCCTGGAACAGGTGCGTAATGGCGAAACCCCAACCTTGACCACCAGAGAAAAACACACCAGAGAATGCTTTGTGGTGGCAGAAGAAGGCGCTGACTTGGCAAAAATTGAAGAAGAAATCAAAACCATGCCAAACTATTTTGATGAATATGACACTACCGTACATTTCATCAGTGAAGAAGAAATGAAGAAAAACCACAGCGGCATTCCCCATGGCGGCTTTGTCATCCGCAGCGGAAAAACTGGCTGGGAAGAAGAAAATACTCACATCATCGAATATCGCTTGAAACTGGACTCCAACCCAGAATTCACCTCCTCCGTATTGGTGGCTTATGCAAGAGCTGCTTATCGGATGAGCCAGGAAGGTCAGACTGGCTGCAAGACTGTCTTTGATGTGGCCCCTGCATATTTGAGCCAAAAATCTGGCGAAGAACTGCGCAAAACTATGCTGTAATAAAAACAACAGCAAGCAACACGAAAGCTGCTCTGCACTTTGACGCAGCATTTTTAGAAAACAAAGAAGGCCGAAACTCTTGAAAGAAGAGGGTTTTCGGCCTTTTTTATTACAAAACTGCTTTTGCAGCGCATCTCTATTTTTTAAGAGAAAACGCGGAAATCTGATTTTCGCATTTTTTTCTTGCCATTTTGGTCTAAAAGTTGTAAACTAAAGAAAAAAGGTCTAAAAATTATAGACTGGAGGGATTCGATGTCTTATCTATTGACGGAAGCGGAAGAACGATTGGCGAAGTTGATCTGGGAGAAGGAGCCGTTACCTTCTTCTGCTTTGGTGACGCTTTGCGAGGCAGCTTTTGGCTGGAAAAAGTCCACCACCTATACCATGTTGAAACGGCTGGAACAAAAAGGCGTCTTCCAAAACAAAGACAGCGAGGTGCGCGCTTTGTTGTCCCAAGAAGCATGGGAAAGCCGGGAGAGCCAAAAGATGGTGGCTGATGGCTTTGGCGGCTCTCTGCCCCGGTTTTTGACGGCTTTTACCAGGGAGAGCAAATTGACAAGAGAAGAGGTGGAGCGGCTTCGCCAGTGGCTGGAACAACAGGAGGGATGAGAGATGAAATGGATGTTTTCATGGGTTTTATCGCAATCTATACAGGGTGTTTGGCTAATACTGCTGGCGTTATTGGTCCGGGCTGGACTGAAAAAGGGGCCGGCGCTGTTTCGATATGTGTTATGGGTGCTGGTGTTTGTGGGGTTGCTTTGTCCATGGAGGGTGGAAACGGCTTGGGCGCCCAGAGAGGCTGTCACTTTGGTGCTGATGCAGCCGAAAGAAGGGGTGCCAGCAAGGGAAAACGAAGCCGGTCCAGAGATACCACCGGCGCCTGCGACGGAGCAGACAGCGTATGTATTGCCGCAGGAACCGGCGGCGAATGAGAAATGGGGTGTGCTTTGGGCGCTGGGTGCTGCCGGATTATTGGCTTGGGGGCTGTGGAACGGCTGGCGCTGGAAACAAAATCTGCAAGGGGCCAAAGAAACGGCGCCTGGCATTTGGGAAGTGGAAGGGCTGCCGACGGCCTTTGTGTTTGGCCTGCGGCCAGGCATTTATCTGCCAGCCCATCTGCCCTTGCAGGAGCGGCAGTATATCCTGCTTCATGAGCAGATTCATCTGCGCCGCAAGGACCATTGGGTAAAAGCCGCCTGTTATGGGGTGCTGTGTCTTTTTTGGTTTCATCCTCTGGTGTGGCTGGCCTATCATCTGTTGGAGGCCGATATGGAGCAGGCCTGCGATGAGGCCGTGCTGCATCAAATGGGCGACGAGGTGAAAAAAAGCTATTCTGCTTCGCTGTTACGCATGGCAGCCAGAGAAAGCGGTCTGCCGCTGGGGTTTGGAGAAAAAGCAGTGAAACGGCGCCTGGCAGCCGTTTTGCGGTATCAAAAGCCAAAGGCGGCCGTGGTGGTTTTTTCGGCTGTGCTGGTGGCGTTGGCTGGGTGGGGTATATTCAGCCGGGGACCAGAAACAGTGGAAGAACAGATTGTGCGCCAGGTGCAGACGCAAAGCGAAGACTTTGCCAGTGCCTATGGCGTAACCATCCAGTCTTTTCAAGCAGACACGGTGCAGCTGGCCGTGTTTCCTGATTTGTATACGGGAGTGGAAGTGTGGCAGGCAACGCCCCAATTTACCATTGATACCCAGGCGCAGCTGTCTGTTCCCGATCCGTGGGTGCAAGAAGGCAATCGCATGTCAAGACAAAGCAGCTATTTTGTCTATGAAACGAAAAGCAGGGATTATTTGGGCGAAATTTGGGCTGTGGCGTGGACGGGGACGTATTCTGATTTGGAAACCAATGTGCGGGCACTGCTGGAGCAAGAGGGGCTTTTGGAGCAGGAAACCTATCCGGGACCGCACCAAATGGCTACGTTTACTTTGTCTGACGGACAGAGTGCCCAGATGCTCCTTTCTCAGCCAGTGCGTCAGGACGAAACAGGCATCTGGTGTGTGGAGCGGTGGATCGACAGCCAGGGACATCTCTATTATGAAGGGCCGCAGGTGGAAGAAACGGCAAAGGACTATTATCTTTCGCTGCAGCAGGCCTGTGATGAAGGCCATCGGGTGGGGCTGCTGGATCCAGAAGATGTGGCCAGGACATTTTTGGCAGAGCACTGGGGCCATGGCGCTACGTTTACAGGCTTGCAGCAAGAAGTGACACTGGAGCAATTTATGACAGTGCCGGTGAGCACCTATTTTGTGAAAGTGGTGGATGTGGCAGAAGATGGCACACTGCAAGTGCAGCAAGGCACACCCCATTGGGAAGGAGAGGCGCTTTCCCGCACCGTTGAGGCGGCGGAGCAGAACTTGACGGTAGATTGGTGGGATGTATGGGGCAGCAAAAAAACACCGGGCGAAGAGATGCAGGTGCTGTTGCTGCAAGAGGAGCAGACGGCGGTGGCACCCGATACGGAAAACCAGTGGATGTCTTATCTGAAAGATGCTTTGAAAGAGGGAAACACCCCTTGTTTTTGGCTATGGGAACGAAAGGGCGTTGTGATTCGGCTGGAAGAGCAGTTTGTGCCGCAGGAGCAGAAAAAAGGGTTGGAAGAAGCAAGCAAAAGTGGATAAAGAAAGCAAAAAACAGCTGGAATGTTTGACAAAATTCCAGCTGTTTTTTGGACAGCATCCAAAGGCTGCCATGAAAAAAATCGGGGCAACAGGATTTGAACCTGCGACCTCTGCGTCCCGAACGCAGCGCACCACCAAGATATGCCATACCCCGACAACAAAACTATTATACTACAGAAAAAAAGAAAAAGCAAGTGATTTTTCCAAAGAAAACAGGCTGTCAAAAGACAGCCTGAAAATCGGGGTGACAAGATTTGAACTTGCGACCTCATGAACCCCATTCATGCGCGCTACCAAGCTACGCC
>CALWLF010000048.1 GCA_944381455.1 uncultured Clostridia bacterium
AGCCGCAGCTCTTTGCCGGAGATATGTTCGTCCGCTGGATAGAGCACATCCGTTAACGTCTGGGCCAGCACCTGTTCTTCCATGGCCTTTTGATAATTGCCGGCATTGAAGCTTTGCAGGTCAAACCGGTTCATGGGCACCGCATCCCACAGCCGCAGGGTGTTGACCACTTGGTTGCCATAGCCCACCACTGGATAGTCATAGGGCACAGCCAACACCGAATTATAGTTTTCCTGGATAAACCGGTATTCCCCGTTTTCTTTGGGTACGGCCCGCACGGTGCCGCCAAATTTGACTTCCACGGCATATTCATTGCGGCGGATGCTCCAAGGGTCCCCATTTTCCAGCCAGTTATCCGGTTTTTCCACCTGATAACCGTCTTCAATCTGCTGTTCAAAAATGCCATAATGATACCGAATGCCACAGCCATAGGCCGGCAGGCTTAATGTGGAAAGGGATTCCAAAAAGCAAGCGGCCAGACGGCCCAAGCCGCCATTTCCCAGACCTGGGTCCGGCTCTTGGTCCTCAATTTTGTTATAGTCAATGCCCAGCTCCTCAAAGGCTTGGCGGAAAGGTTCGTATAAGGATAAGTTCATGATGGTGTTACCAAAAAAGCGGCCCATCAAAAACTCCATGGAAAGATAGTATACCATCTTCACATCTTTTTGGTAATACGTATCGTGTGTCTTCATCCAGATGTCGTTGACAATTTCTCGAATGGAATACGCTGCTGCCTGATAGATTTCCTGTTCCGACGCCGTCTCCAGCGTTTTGCGGCTCAATGCCTTCAGGTTTTCACGGATCATGGTTTGAAATTGATCCTTTGTCACATGCAGATGTTCCATGCTCTTTGACCTCCTTCAATCAAAACTGAAAAAGAATGCCCACAGCCGCCGCAATGGCGATATAAAAAAGCGGATGCTTTTTATAGCGATTGGTTGCCACAAGCAAAATCAAAAACAACACCACAGCCTTCCACTGAAACATGGCAAGACTGATTCCTTGACTTTCATACACCGAAGAAGAAATGACTTCTGCCACCACCAGCGACACAGCCACGGCCCCAATCAAACCCGTCACCGTCGGCCGCAGGCCAGAAAACACCCGTTTGACCACGGGATGATCGGAAAAGCTTTGTAAAAACCGGGCAATGAGGATGATGATAATGATCGACGGCGAAACCAGGCCCAGTGTGGAGACAATGGCGCCGATGATACCATAATTTTGGAAACCCACATAGGTAGCCATATTGACACCAATGGGACCGGGGGTGGATTCGGAAATGGCAATCATATCCCCCACCATTTTTTGGGTGAACCAGTCGTATTTATCGGCCAAATCATACAAAAACGGCAATGTGGCAAGCCCACCGCCAATGGCAAACAGCCCCACTTTGAAAAATTCATAATATAATAACAGTAATCCAGCAATCATGCCTTACCCTCCTTTCCCAAAGAAGGCAGCACCAAACCGCAAACGGCGCCCAAAAGCACAATGGCAATGGGCGAAATGGGTAAAAACATGCTGGCCAAAAACACAATGATGGCCAAAACCATCGCCATTTGGTTTTTCACCGAACTTTTCCACATCTTTACCACGGTGTTGACCACCATGGCCCCCACGGCCACTCTGACCGCCGCAAAAGCATGCTGTACCGTGACATTATCGGCAAAGGTGGTCAATACGCCGGCAATGATACTGATAATGACCAAACTTGGGAAAATCATTCCCAGTGTGGCCACAATCCCGCCTTTGATGCCGGCCTGTTTATAGCCAATGAAAGTGGCCGTATTGACGGCAATGATTCCTGGCGTACATTGGCCAATGGCATAATAATTCAACAATTCGTCATCATCGGCCCAATGATTTTTTTCCACAATCTCTGCCTGTAACATTGGCAACATCGTCAGGCCTCCCCCAAAGGTAAATACCCCTATGCGCGCAAAGGTCCAAAACAAATTCCACAACAATCGCATCCTGCATTCCTTCTTTCCGTTCCTGTCTCCTTCTATTTTTTCCCTCCCCATGAGGGATTATATTAGTTATTCGACACAAACTTTAAGATTCCTGCTCCTGATTACGCAATTTTTCTGCTTGATCGGTGGTAACCAGTGCATCTATGATTTCACCCAGGTCTCCATTTAGCACATCGTCCAGCCGGTGGATGGTTAGTCCAATGCGGTGGTCCGTCACCCGGCCTTGCGGAAAGTTGTAGGTGCGGATTCGCTCGCTGCGGTCGCCGGTGCCCACCTGGGAGCGCCGCTCGGCAGAAATTTCACTGTCATGGCGGGCCCGTTCCAATTCATAAAGCCTTGCATAGAGGACTTTCAGCCCCTTTTCCTTATTTTTCAGCTGGCTCTTTTCATCCTGACAGCTGACCACAATGCCGGTGGGAATATGGGTGATCCGCACGGCCGAGTCGGTGGTATTGACACACTGGCCGCCGTTTCCGGAGGCGCGGAACACATCAATGCGCAAATCGTTTCGGTCAATTTGCACATCCACTTCCTCCGCCTCCGGCAGTACGGCCACCGTCACCGTGGACGTATGAATCCGGCCGCCACTTTCTGTGGCCGGAATCCGCTGCACCCGGTGCACACCGCTTTCGTATTTCAAGCGGCTATAGGCCCCTTGGCCCGAGATTAAGAAAGAGACTTCTTTAAACCCGCCCAAATCGCTTTCATTGGCCGTCATCAATTCTGTTTTCCATTTTTGCCGTTCGGCATAGCGGGCATACATCCGGTATAAGTCGGCAGCAAACAGCGCCGCTTCATCGCCGCCGGCCCCGCCGCGGATTTCCACAATGACGTTTTTCTCGTCGTTGGGGTCCTTGGGCAGCAGCAACAGTTTCAGCTTTTGGGCGCATTCTTCTTCCCTTTGCTTGCTCTCGGCCAATTCTTCTTTGAGCATCTGCTTCATTTCTTCTTCATCGGCTTCGGAGAGCATCTCCAACGCCTCTTGGGCCGTCTGCTGCGCCTGTTTCATCTGCTGATACGTTTCCACCAGCGGCGTCAGGTCGCTATATTCTTTCATCCATTTTTGCCACTGGGCTTGGTTTGCAATCACTTCCGGATCGTTGATGCTTTCTCCCAGTTGCTCATGCTTTCGCACCAAATCTTCCATTCGTTCAAACATGCTGTTCTTCCTTCCCCTCTTGGCCCATCCAACAGCCCCGCACCACACGGTCCAGCCCGGCCA
>CALWLF010000049.1 GCA_944381455.1 uncultured Clostridia bacterium
AACTTTGCGGCCGACCATGGAGGAGTTTAAAAAGCTGCTGACAGTAACCCGCACAGCAAAAGGCCAGGGGAACGATGCCAGCTGGGGCGCGGCAGGAACGACGGAACCCTTGACCCTTTGGGATGAAACGACGAAATCGGGCGATTACAAAATCGATATCCAAGAAGACAGCGCCAATACCGACCGCTGGATCATCACCATCACACCGGCAGATGGCAAAGCCTTTGAAACTTATTATCAGAACGGTATGCCATGGACCTACCAGCTGAAGGAACGGGTGACAGACGGCCTGTTGCAAATCACAGATACCGTAGGGTATGACCAAAATAAAATCTATTCCCCTTTCACTCCCGCTCCCAACAGTAAATTAGACGGGAGCTGGCAATATAACATCACCAATACCACAAACCCCGTTGCCGGTTCCGATCCACTGACCTATTCCTTTGGCACCTTGACCAACAGCATCATGCGTTCGGCCAAGTATGAAAAGGAATGGAAGGATGCAGGCGGTGAGCCGATCACAGCAGACTATCTGGGATTTGACTTGACGGTTCATTTCCAGCTGCAAGTCAAAGCGATGGATGAAACGGTATGGACCAATGCTTCTTCGTGGACCTATGACAACGGAAAAACCTTAAGTCTGGAAGGAAAAGACACGGCGACGCTGACAGGGAGAGTAGTTGGCGCAAGCCATAACTGGACAGGCATGTTCCAGCAGCTGCCAGGCGTGGTGCAACAAACAGATGGAACGTACCGTTTCCTGGAATACCGAGTCATTGAAACAAAAGTATCCTGGGGAGAAGGGAAGGAGCAGACCATTGACCTGACCAAAACAGGGGCAGACTCTGTGACAGGAGACGGCCCTGTGACAGAGGCAGAATTTACCCACCATTCGGATGCCAACACCTCCACCAGCACCAACTATCTGAAAACGAGCTCCATCTCTGTGACCAAGCAATGGGAGGACGACGACAACCAATATAGCCTGCGTCCCGGCGGAGAAGGACCTTGGTCTTGGACGGCTTGGTTTGTACTGCAAAGAAAAACGGCAGCAGAACAGGATTGGACAAATTTGGCCGTGTTTGATAAGCTGTATGGCAACAATGCCTCCTCCTCCACAGATGCGGATCCGGCGGCAGAAGGACAATGGACGGCCACCATTTCTGGGCTGCCCACCATGGATTATGAAACGGGAGAAGCCTATGCGTATCAGGTGCGGGAATTGCAGCCAAGGACAGACGGCTACCAGCTGGCAGAAGATGTTACAGAGGACGACCTGGTGGCAGACGGCGGCACCTATAATGCAGACAGTGTCCATTATACCACCCAGTATGAACATACGGATTTGCTTTGGACGGTGACCAATTCGTTGAAGAATCCAACCGATGATGATGTGCCAAAAGATGTGCGGGCAGTGAAACACTGGGCCGGCGCAGAGGAAAACGGCACCGTCAGCGAGATTACCTTCCAGCTGCAATACAGCTATCTGGACAATCAAATGGCAGTATGGCGCCCGGCCGCATTCCTGGCCGGATGGGAGCAGAAGGCAAACGAAGCAAATCACTGGACTGTGGCCTGGACCAATTTGCCAGAAAGCGATGACCAATCTCACCCCATCCTGGGATACCGGGTGGTGGAAAAGACGGAGGATGGCTGGGTGCAGCTGGCAGATACTCCCGGCGGCAATGGCCAGTTTGCCTTCCTCAATTCCATTGCCACCAGCTATCAGGTGGAAAAAGATTGGATTCCTGCCACCACGCCTACCTATCCGGTGACCATTGGGTTATACCGCACCACAGACCAAACAAAGATTGGCGCTGTGGATGGTACGCCAGTGCCGGTGGCGGAACAAAATCCAGAGGCCGGCCTGCGCACGGTGACTTTAGATGGCACTGTGGATACGCAGGAAACAACACCATGGAGCCATACCTTTACCCAGCTGCCAAAATATGACAGCCAAGGGCGGCTCTATTACTACTATGGGCTGGAACATGACGGTACAACGGCCGTGGCCAACCATGGTTCCATCCTCTTAGGCACAGCGCCAAACCAGCAGCAGTTTGAAGTATCCTATGCTTGGGGCGAAACAAAAACCACCGTCACCAACAGGCCGGCCATTGGTTTAACAGGCACCAAAACATGGCAGGATCAAAGCAATCGAGATCATACCAGGCCCACGGATCTGACGCTGATTTTGGAGCGGAAAGAAGACGGAGATACCAGCTGGGAAGATGTTTCTTCTCTTTATGCACCCACCTGGGTTAAGACAACACCGGAGGGAAAGGCCAGCGATGTATGGACCTACACCTATACGGGACTACCAGGCTATAGTATGCGAGGAAGATCCTATTCCTATCGGGTGCGGGAAGAAATTCCGGCAGGCTATGTGCTGACCAATGAAATCGGCACGGGTCCGGATGAGATGGGGAAAGTGAATGCAGACGCTCAGGGCCAGTACAGCTTCATCAACCGCGTTACGGGTACCATCACCATTTCCGGCCGAAAAATCTGGGAAGGCGGTGTAGAAACCACAAAACCTACTTTGACTTTAGAGCGCAGGGCGGCAGCACAAACGCCGGAAGCGACCTGGGATGAAGTTAACAACGTGACACCAACATGGACTGAGGATACAGCAACCACCTGGACCTATACTTACACCGGTTTGCCAAAATATAGCGACACAGGGCTGTTGTATGAATACCGGGTGCGGGAAACACCGCCGGCTGGCTATGATCCGTCCTATCAAACAGGAACGGCCGCCGATACGCCGACTGTGACGGGGCATCCCCAAACCAGCGTGGATGGACTGACCATCACCAACTATAAACAGGGCGAGTTGCTGGTGAGCAAAACTGTTTTGGGCAACCGTGGAGATAAAACGGAGCCGTTTGCCTTTGAGGTGCGTCTGACCAAGACGTCTTCTTCCGGGATTGCGGCAGAAACCATCAAGCAACCGTTTGATACCCAAAAGACTAGCCAAGATGGAACAACCACAGCCGGAACCCTTGTCTTTAAAGACGGAGTATCGGCCCAGTTCCAGCTGAAAGACGGAGAATTTCTCCGCATCAAGGGCCTGCCTGCCGGCATTGGCTATCAAGTGACAGAGCTGGATGCCAACCAGGATGGCTATGGCACCAGCGGCACCGGCTGGGAAGGAACCATCCCAACGGCCGATACAGCCGAAGCCAAGTTTCATAACCGCAGATCCAGCGATGGCGGTGGCGGCGGCAGCGAACAGACGGGGCTTTCCGGCACAAAAACCTGGGTGGATTTGGGAGAACAAGATCCCGACCGGCCAACGGAGCTGACGCTTCATCTGTACCGAGAAAGCGCCGGCGGCGGAAAAGAGCGGTTCTATGCGCAGGAGGAATGGGAAAAACAGGGCAACACCTGGACCTATACTTACCGCGACCTGCCGAAATATGATGAGGATGGAAATTTGTATACCTATACGGTGCAGGAAGTGGTTCCTCCCGGCTATGCAGGTCAGTCCGACGGAAAGGATATCATTAACCAAAAACTGACTGTGCATCCTGGTACGCTGCAAGTGACCAAACGGGTGACCGGCACGGGAGGAAACCCGGCGCAGCGCTTTACCTTCCTCATCCAGCTGAGCAATGAAAACTTGACGGGGATTTATGGCGAAGTAGCTTTTGAAGCAGGCAAAGCCACCGTTACCCTGCAAGACGGACAGACGGTGGTAATCGAAAACCTGCCGGACGGAACAGAGTATGTGGTAACAGAAGTGGAGGCAAACCAGGATGGCTATACCACCACCTTCTCCAATACTGTAGGCACCATCGAAGCCGATGAAACGGCAACGGCCATCTTTATCAATGATAAGCCGGGAGAAAGGGTGCCAACGCCCAATGTTCCCAAGGAAGAAGAGCCGCCTGTGCTGCCGGAGCTTTGGACCGATCCCGATTCCTCTGCTGCAACACCAGATGTTTCTGTGGAGGAAGGAACCAAAGAGCAGACGACGCCTGTTGAGACGGGAGACGGCCGGTATCTGGAAAACCCGGAAGGCGCCGCAGTTCCTACAGGCGATGACGGCCATCTGGGGATGTATGCACTGCTGACTTTTCTTTTTGCAGGAGGACTGATGGGGCTGCTTTTGACTGGAAGAAAGCCGTCGAGGAAAAAAAGCAGAAATAAATCATAAAAGACATTTGGATGGGATGTGACGGCGGCCTGCCCGAGGGCAGCGCCTGCCGAACCATCGGCCGCTAAAGAGAGAAGAAAAACGCTGCCGGAAACACCGTTAAGGAGAGACCGGCAGCGTTTTTTGTGCGGCAGAAAGGAGAACAAAAGAAAGGCGCCTTTCTTTGTTTGAAAAGAAAAACAGAATATGATACCATAAAAAGAGCAAAACAAAAGAGAAAGGGAGCGTGATGCCATGCTGGAAAAAATCAGTTTTGCAAAGCGGATGGAAAAAGAAGCCTATAAAAAAGAACTGGCCCCTCTGCAGCAGGAGCTTTCTCTTTTACAGCAGAAAATCAAGGCGGCAAACATTCCCGTACTGATTCTTTTTGATGGATGGGGCGGGGCCGGAAAAGGCGATTTGATTGGAAAACTCATTGAAAATTTTGATCCCCGCGGGTTTCAGGTGTATGCCAATGCGGCAGCCGAGCCCCAGGAAAAGCGGCGGCCTTGGCTGTGGCGCTACTGGCAGGAGCTGCCTGCCTATGGCAAAATCTGCGTGATGGACCGCAGCTGGTATCAAGATGTTTCTGTGGGCCGGATTGAAGAGGAACTGAGCCAGGAGGAGGTGCTGCGCCGTATCCACAGCATCAAAATGCTGGAGCGGCAGCTGACCGATGACGGGTATGTGGTGCTGAAATTCTTTTTGCACATCAGCAAAAAAGAGCAAAAGGAGCGGTTTGAAGCGCTGCAGGCAGATAAAAACACCCAGTGGCGGGTGACAGAGCAGGATTGGAAGCGCAACCGCAATTATGAAACATATTTCCGGGCCTTTGATGAAATGATCAGTTACACCGACACACCCAATGCCCCCTGGCATGTGCTGCCCTGTCAGGATAAATATGCTGCCCGGCTGTCCATGCTGCGCCTGGTGCGCGACCAGCTGCAAAGGGCCCTGGCTAAAAAAGAGCTGCCCCATCCGCCCCAGACGGCAGAAATCATGATGCCGCCCATTTTTCACCTGCTGCCCATGCCAAAGCTATCCCAAGTGACGCTGGAGCAGAAACTGGAAGGGGAGGCCTATAAAAAACGGCTGAAGGATTTACAAGAACAGCTGGAGGAACTGCATAATAAAATCTACCGCAAAAAAATGCCGGTCATCATTTGCTATGAAGGATGGGACGCCGCCGGCAAAGGCGGCAACATCAAGCGGGTGGCGGCGGCGCTGGATCCGCGGGGCTATGAAGTGGTGCCCATTGCCTCCCCCACCAAAGAGGAACTGGCCCACCAATATCTCTGGCGGTTTTGGAGGAAGCTGCCCAAAACAGGCCATATTACCATTTTTGACCGTACTTGGTATGGCCGGGTGATGGTGGAGCGGATCGAAGGATTTTGCAGCGAGGAGGCCTGGAAGCGTGCCTACCGGGAAATCAACGAATTTGAGCTGGAACTGCATGACTGGGGTGCGGTGATCCTCAAGTTTTGGCTGCAAATAGACCAGCAGGAGCAGCTGGTGCGGTTTGAAGAACGGCAGAACACACCGGAAAAACAATGGAAAATTACAGAGGAGGACTGGCGCAACCGGGCCAAATGGCCGCTGTATGAACAGGCGGTGGACGAAATGCTCCAATATACCTCCACCGATTTTGCCCCTTGGCATATCATCTCTTCCCAGGATAAAAAATTTGGACGGATCCAGGCCATGACCATCCTGGTGGAAGAATTGAAAAAGCGGCTGTGAGAAGGGGGTGGTTTAAAAGCGCAGGCAACATAGAGATGGCAAAATGGGAAGACATTTTGCCATCTTTTTTCATGGAAGGCTCCAGGAGCGGCACCCATATGGCCTTTGGTTCTCTGTGCTGGGATAGACAAAAAGACAGCTGCCGCCATGGGATTTTGCAAAAAATGCCAGTGGCTTTTTTGCTGTTTCCCTTTTATAATAAAAGAAGAGAACTGTTGTTTGCCAAAGAAAGGAGGGACTTGGATGGGACAAAAAGTATATGCTGCCATTGACTTAAAATCCTTCTATGCCTCGGTGGAATGCATGGACCGGCGGCTGGATCCCATGACCACCCATCTGGTGGTAGCCGATGAAAGCCGGACAGAAAAAACCATCTGCCTGGCGGTGTCTCCCTCCTTAAAAGCCTATGGGATTGGCGGGCGGCCCCGGCTCTTTGAAGTGGTGCAGGCGGTGGAGCAGCTCAATGCCAAGCGAAAGCTGATGGCGCCGGGGCAGCAGTTTCATGGCAAGTCCTTTGATTGCAGACAGCTGGAGCAGGCGCCCCATCTGGCCATAGATTATTTGGTGGCACGGCCGCAGATGGCCCGTTATATGGCCATCAGCACCCAGATTTATCAGATTTATCTGCGCTATTTAGCGCCGGAAGATATCCATGTGTATTCCATTGATGAAGTATTTTTGGATTTGAGCGGCTATTTGCGCACCTATGGAAAAACGGCTGAAGCGCTGGTGCGGACGATGATTTTAGAGGTGCTGAAAGAAACGGGCATTACGGCCACCGCCGGCATCGGGCCCAATTTATATTTGGCCAAAGTGGCCATGGATATCGAAGCCAAACACTGCCAGCCGGATCAAAACGGAGTGCGGATTGCGGCACTGACGGAAGAAAGTTATCGGCGCAACCTTTGGACGCACCGGCCCATCACCGATTTTTGGCGGGTGGGACGGGGCTATGCCAAAAAACTGGCGGAATATGGGATCTATACCATGGGCGATGTGGCCCGCTGTTCTTTGGGCAAGGCGCAGGATGCCTGGAACGAGCAGCTGCTGTTTCGGCTTTTTGGCGTCAATGCAGAATTATTGATTGACCATGCCTGGGGAGTGGAGCCTTGCACCATAGCCGACATCAAAGCCTACCGGCCCCAGTCCAATTCCTTGGGGGCAGGGCAGGTGCTGCAAGAGGCATATCCCTATGAAAAGGCAAAATTGGTGGTGTGGGAGATGGCAGACCAGCTGGCACTGGATTTGGTGGCAAAGGGGCTGGTGACAGAGCAGCTGACCTTAACGGTGGGCTATGACAGGGAAAATTTGACCGATTCCAAGCGAAAGAGCCAGTACCATGGTCCCATCACAAAAGACGGCTATGGCCGTCCGGTGCCAAAACATGCCCATGGCACCATCCATTTGCAGCAGCACACGGCTTCTTCCCAAGTTTTTACAGAGGCGATGGAAACGCTGTTTGAGCGGATTGTTCATCCGGCCCTTTTGGTGCGGCGGCTGACAGTGGTGGCAGAACAGGTGGTGCCAGAAAAGGAAGGACGAAACCATGACAGCGGACAGCAGCTGAGTCTGTTTGCTGATACAAAAAAAGAGGCCCAGCAGCAAGCGCAGCAGGAAAAGGAAAAGAAGCTGCAAGAAGCCATGCTGTCCATCAAAAAGAAGTTTGGGAAAAACGCCGTGCTCAAAGGCAAAAATTTGGAAGAGGGCGCCACAGCCATGGAACGAAATGGGCAAATCGGCGGCCACAAGGCATAATGGTGTGGCAGCGCAGACAAAAAGCAAAGCAAAAAAGGAGGGGACCGATGAACGATAGACGAGAAAAGGAATGGGAGTTTCCTTATGGCGATATACTGCACCTTTCCCGCCCGGCCTCCCGTATCCATCCGCCCATGTCCCGTCTGGACCGGGCGGCACAGTTTTCTCCTTTTGCGGCATTGACCGGCTATGATGCAGCCATTTGTGAAGCATCCCGGGTGACGGAGAAAAAACGGGAATTGGATGAAAGAACGCAGGAGAGATTGAATCAGATTTTAATTTGGTTGGACCAAAATAGACCGGATGGTATCCTGCAAGTGACCTACTTTCAATCAGAAAAGCAAGGAGAAAAGGGCACTTATCAAAAAGCAGAAGGCGTATTTCAAAAATTGGACTGGGATAGAAAAAAGCTCCATTTGGACAATGGATTGCAAATTCTATGGGAGGATATTTTTGATTTGCATTGGCAAAAAAATTGGGAGAAAAAGTAAAGAAAAAAAGAAACATCACACGCAATTTATGCTGGATGTTTCTTTTTTTATGGGGAAAATCAAACATAGAAAAAATAAAAGAAATATAACTTTTTTTAAGTAAAAATGCTCATGAAAAATATAATATGAAAAAAATTTATGTTACTTATGATAAATTATAATGGAAAAACCATTGACATTGTTGAATTTTAGACGTAGTCTGATGTTAGGAGAGCGTTTGGGAAGGAGTGGTTCCATTGGAAAGGCATTCTGATTTATTGTGGGTTATCATAAAAAGGAGGAATGGATATGACGTTAACGGAATTTATGACAACGTTGGATAGTTTTATTTGGGGCACCCCGTTTTTGGCAACTTTAATCGGGGCAGGTATCATTTTTATGCTTGTCAGCCGCGGTTTTGTTTTCCGTCATTTTGGACATGTTTGGACACATACGCTGGGAACCATCCGAAACGGCACAAAAGAAGGAAGCGCTGCAACAGGGAAAATCACGCCGTTTCAGGCCATTTGTGTGGCCGTTGGCGGTTGTGTTGGTACGGCCAATATTTCCGGCGTGGCAGCGGCCGTGGCCTTGGGCGGCCCGGGGGCCGTCTTTTGGATGTGGCTGTGGGCCTTTTTTGCCATGACGGTGAAGTTTTGTGAAGCCACATTGGGCTCTTACTATCGCAAAAGCGACGGCAAGGGCGGCTTTGTGGGCGGCTCTTATTACTATTTGGAAGAAGGCATTGGCAGGGATAAGAAGTGGAAAGTGGGCTATTTATTAGCTTGGGGCTTCTCCATCGGCTTTTTTGCCATGTTCCTGTCCGGTTCTCAGGCCTCCATTTTGGCAGAGTCTTTGAACGCCAGCTATCATGTGCCGATGATTCCGTTTGTGTTGGTCTATTCTGTTTTTATGATGTATATTGTTTGGAGAGGCGTGCCACGGATTGCTCATGTGCTCTCTAAAGCAGTGCCTGTGATGTGTGTACTGTACTTATTGGCCGGGATTATCATTATTTTGATGAACATCACCTCCTTACCAGGCGTTATTGCCTCTATTTTTAGCAATGCTTTTACAGGAACGGCAGCCGTTGGCGGTTTTGCAGGCGTTGGGGTGAAAACGGCCATGCAGGCCGGCATCGCCCGTGCCGTCAACTCCAATGAAGCCGGCATGGGTACTTCTCCTATGATCCATGCCACCGTCGATACAGTGCACCCAGTGCGGCAAGGGTTATGGGGTATCATTGAAGTATTCATCGATACCATTGTGATCTGCTCCATTACGGCTCTGTCCGTGCTTTGCACAGGCGCATGGACCAGCGGCTCCACGTCTATGACGTTGGCTTTGGAAGCATTCCAGTATGCTTTTGGCGGAGCTGGGGTTCATTTCTTGAATTTGATGCTGGTGCTGTTTGGGTTAACCACCACAGCGGCGGCCTTTGCTTATTATGATGCAGCGCTGCGGTTTATGCTCAAACGCTGCTCCAAGAAAGTCATTGAAACTTGCAGCTTGATTTTTAAAATCTTGTTCCCGCTGCCCAATATCTTTATTGTGGTGACCATGGTGTATTCCGGCGGCGACTTTACGTTATACTGGGCTTTTGTGGATGTCATCATTGCACTGCCGGTATTCTGGAACGTCATTGGTATGGTGATTTTGTCGCCAAAATTTATGGAACTGCTGAAAGACTATCGGGCACGGTATTTGGGCATTGGCAAAGTGGACACCAATTTCAAACTGTTCTATGAAACTGAGCCCAATGCAGAAGCAAAGGCATGGAACGAAGAATGGAAGAAGAAACAGGCCAAGGCCTAAAAAAGGAGATGGGAAAAATGGCAGAGAGGAACAAAGCCATTTGGGAAAAGACCATCGGAGAACTTTGGCAGATGTTAGAAAGCGGAGAAGTGACATCGGAGGAATTGGTGTGGGCCTATGGAGCAAGAATTGCTTTTTTGGACCAGGCGGGGCCAAAGCTCAATGCCATGCAGGAGCTAAACCCCGACGCCATGGCATTGGCCCAGCTGCGGGATGCCCAAAGGAAAGCAGGCATTTGCCTTGGGCCGCTCCACGGGATCCCCTTGGTGCTGAAAGACTGCATTGATACGGCAGATGGGATGCATACCACCTGCGGGGCCGTGATGATGAAGGACCATTATGCCGCAGAAGATGCCTTTTTGGTGGAGCGGCTGCGAAAGGCCGGCGCCATCTTATTAGGCAAGGCACATCTATCGGAATGGTATGGCTTTTGCTCCAGCAAAGCGCCCAGCGGCTATAGCGGTATGGCAGGCGGCGCCATGAAAAACCCCTATGGGGTGGACCGATTGAAACCTGGCGGATCCAGCGGCGGCTGTGCTGTGGCCGTCAGTGCCGGGTATGTGCCGGCGGCCATCGGCACAGAAACTTCTGGCTCCATCATTGAACCTGCCTATTTTTGTTCCGTGGTGGGGTGGAAGCCCACGGTGGGGCTCATCAGCCGCCGGGGCATTTTGCCGGTGGTTTCTTGCCAGGATACGCCGGGCACCCTCACCCGCTCGGTGGCCGATGCGGCAAGGCTTGCCAATGTGTTGGTGGAAAAGGATGAAAAAGACGAGGGCCATTGGGTGGCCGAGGCGGCAGAAGGAACCGATTTTTTGGCGGGACTGGAGACGGCAAGCCTGAAAGGAAAACGGCTGGCGGTGGCCAGAAAAGGATATTGGGACACCTTGACAGACGGAGAAAAAGAACGGATGGAGCAGACACTTTGGCTTTTGCGCCAAGGCGGCGCAGAGGTGCTGGACGACATCCCAGACTTTTTACCGGGACTCCTTTTGGCCGGCGAAAGCCAAGAAGCGCCGGTGACGGGCACAGTGATGGAACAAGGGTTTTTGGTTCGGCTCAACGACTATCTGGGGCATTTGGGCGACGGTGTACCGGCCCACAGTCTGGAGGAGTTATTGGATTGGAATGCGGCCCACCCAGAAGCAATTCCCTATGGACAGGATTATTTGGAAAAAATTGCTTCCTGCAAGCACCCGCTTTTAAACCAGGCGTTTTGGGAAGCAAGAAAACGAGACTTGGACGTATGCGATCGACGTGGCATTGGGGCTGCTTTTCAAACATACCATTTGGATGCCATTGTTTTTCCCGGCGTGGCGGGCCAAGGCATAGCGCCCCGGGCCGGAAACCCCATTTTGACACTGCCAGCTGGGCTGGATGATACGGGCAGACCGGTGGGGCTCAATTTGGTTGGGCAAAAAGGCCAAGACCATGCGTTGTTTTTGCTGGGGGCCGC
>CALWLF010000050.1 GCA_944381455.1 uncultured Clostridia bacterium
TTCAAAAAAGGCTCTGTGATATAAAATCATACTTGCTGGCAGCAATGCGTGGCAGAAACAAGGGGTGGTCCATTATGGAAATTACTGATGTAAGAGTAAGAAAAGTCAATAAGGAAGGAAAGATGAAGGCCGTTATTTCTGTGACATTTGACAACGAATTTGTGGTACACGACATTAAAGTTATTGAACGGGAAGACGACTTGTTTATCGCCATGCCAAGCCGGAAAACGGCGGAAGGTGAATTTCGTGATGTTGCGCATCCCATCAATGCGCAAACAAGAGAAAAAATTCAGAAAGTTGTGCTGGAAAAATATGAAGAAGCCCTGGCTTTGGCTGAGGCAGAAGAATTGCAGGCAGTGGCCGAATAAGAAGGAAGTTTGGTAAAGACAAGCACTGCATTTGCTTTCTTGCACAAGAAAAAAAGGTTTTGTGCCTTTGGCACAAAACCTTTTTTGTTGCAGTTTGCTCGAAAAAAACCTGCCGGCCTAGGGCCGGCAGGAAAGCGTTGTTTTTTGAGGGGAAAAAACAAACTTATTTGGAGCTGTTGTGAACAGCATCTTTGAAATCTGGATGCTGAGGACCTCTCTGGTCTTTCTTTGCAATGTACAAGCTGCCAGTAGCAGTACCGCAAAGAACAGGAGGTACACAAGCGGTAGCAGCGGTGTGTTCGATACCGGTCATGTCCATATCGGTTCTGTCGCACATGGTAGCTACTTTGTAAGCTTCAAAGTGGCAGGTGTAAGAGCAGTTGCCGATTTTTTCAATCCAGCCATGGTATTCCATGAAGTCACCAACATAAACAGGAGCGGTGAATTTTACATCTTTGTAGCCCAAAAACAAGCTGATGTCGCCGTCTACATAAACCATCAATTCTGTACCCACATCGCCCCACATGTCGATGATACGAGCGCCATTTACCAGGCCGCCAACATAATGTCCGTCAGCGCCTTTCATCATGATATGATGTACTACTTTAGATCCGATCATTTCAAATTCCTCCTATACCAATTCTGTTGGAAATAACAGAGCTTCTCTTTTTCGACTGTTTGTCAAAACATCATTTTTTTACTGTGTGTTCATGTACGAAAGCAGGATCGGTTTCGCCTCTTTGATCTTTCTTAGCGATGTACAGGCTGCCGGTAGCGGTACCGCAAAGGATTGGAGGTACGCAAGCAGTTGCAGCAGTGTGTTCGATGCCAGTCATGTCCATGTTGGTTCTGTCGCACATGGTAGCTACTTTGTAAGCTTCAAATTTGCAGGTGTAGGAAGTGTTGCCAACTTTTTCAATCCAGCCAACATATTCCATAAAGTCACCAACATAAACAGGAGCGGTGAAGTTGATTTCTTCATAGCCCAGGAACAAGCTGATGTCGCCGTCAACGCGAACCATCAATTCCGTTCCCACATCGCCCCAGAAGTGTACGATTCTGGCGCCGTTTACCAGGCCGCCAACATAGTGTCCGTCGCTACCTTTCATCATAGCGTGCAGTACAACTTTTTCTCCTACCATTTCAATTCCTCCTCTATTGTTTGAGTTCTCCATACGTCGGGGGAGACCTGTCTCCCCACTTCATTTCCATTATAAGCCATGCCACGGATAGAAGGTCAAGGGGAGATTTGCGGAAAAAACATAAAACGCCGTTCCAAAAGATAAACTGTGCTGTTAGATATAGGGTTGGCTTAAAAAGAGGAATAAAATTACGGAATGTGAAAAAACCTGATATTTTCTGGTGTTTTGGAGGGGCGTAAAAAATAAAAAACAGATAGATTCCAAATGAGAATATATTTGTTCTAAATAATATAGAAATTTACTGGAGGGTTTTTGTCAAAAAGAGGAAAGAAATTGTTCCAAAAGGGGAACCATAAAACAGACCATGGAAGTATTGTCATTGGGAAAAGAAAAGAGTATAATATTTTTTAATATTTTGAAAAAAATCAGATTGGGCGGAGAAAGAGGGTTTTTTTGTGGCAGCAAAAAAAGCGCTGTTTGTGTTCAATCCTTTTTCAGGAAAAGGATCGATTCGGCAAAACTTGTTTGAAGTGGTTGATTTATTGGTGAAGCAGGGCTATGATGTGGAAGTGCGTCCCACACAAAAGCGGCTGGACGCCTATGAAGTGATTTTAAATAAAGCGCCGAAAATTCAGCTTTTGGTGGTCAGCGGCGGCGATGGCACCCTCAATGAGAGCGTCAAAGCGCTGATGGAACTGCCCAAAGAAAAGCGGCCCCAGGTGGGCTATATTCCTGCCGGCAGCACCAATGATTTTGCTGCCAGCATCAAAATCCCCAAGCGGATGGCAGCAGCCATTGGCGCCGCTGTGGGCGGAGAAGCCATGGCCTGCGATGTGGGGCGGTTTAACGACAGCTTTTTTACGTATATTGCGGCCTTTGGAGCTTTCACCGATGTGTCTTATGCCACGCCGCAGGAATTTAAAAATGTGCTGGGCCATACGGCTTATCTGCTGGAAGGCATCAAGCGGGTGGCCAATTTGCGGACCTATCATATGGTGATGGAGCATGATGGAGAAACGGTGGAAGGCAATTTCATTTATGGCATGGTGTCCAATTCCACTTTCGTAGGCGGCATGCGCACCTATGCCGATACCAGGGTAAAACTGGATGACGGCCTGTTTGAATGTTTGTTTGTGCGTCAGCCGGAAAACCCTGTGGAATTACAGGAAATTGCTGCCGGGCTTTTGATGCATGATTTTTCAGGCCGGGCTTTTTGTGTGTTTCAAACAAAGGCGCTGTTTTTGACCTTTGAAGAGGCGGTGGACTGGACACTGGATGGGGAATATGGCGGCGCCCATACCTTTGTGGAGATTGATAACCGGCATCAGGCCATTCAAATCCGCCGGTAAGGTTTCTATTATGGATGGGGAGGGAAATCCTATGGTAAAGTATGAATATGTGTCCATCCATGTGGCCCAAATGTTTGGCGCTGCTTGCGAGGAACACCGAGAAATCATTGACCGCTATGCATCCCAAGGGTATCGGTATGTGGGTTTTGTGCCTACAAAAATCAATGATTATGGGAAATGCAAAGACATTGATTTGATTTTTGAAACAGAAGCGCCGGAAGCAGAAAAAATTTAAGAGCAGTTTTTAGACAGAAAAATAAAATAGCTGGAATCCTGACAATTCAGGAGTTCCAGCTATTTGTGCGTTCTAAGAAAACGTGATCAGAGGCAGTTTGTTATTCCAGCTCAAAGGCGCCGGTGTACAGCTGATAATACTGGCCTTTTTGCTGCATCAATGTGTCATGATTGCCTCTTTCCAAAATATGGCCGTTTTCCATCACCATAATCAAATCGGAATTTTGAATGGTGGAAAGGCGGTGTGCAATGACAAAGACGGTGCGGCCGTGCATTAAGGCGTCCATGCCTTTTTGCACCAGCGATTCTGTTCTGGTGTCGATGCTGCTGGTGGCCTCATCCAAAATCATCACCGGCGGATCGGCTACGGCGGCCCGGGCAATGTTTAACAATTGCCGCTGCCCCTGGGATAAATCGGCGCCGTCGCCAGTGATCACGGTTTGATAGCCTTCTGGCAGACGGGAGATAAAGGAATGGGCATTGGCCAGTTTGGCGGCGGCAATACATTCTTCATCGGTGGCATCCAGACGGCCGTAACGGATGTTTTCCATAATGGTGCCGCTGAACAGATGGGTGTCTTGCAGCACCATGCCCAGGGCTTTTCGCAGGGATGGCTTTTGGATGCGGCTGATGTCAATGCCGTCATAGGTGATGGCGCCGTTTTGGATGTCATAGAACCGGTTGAGCAAGTTGGTGATGGTGGTTTTGCCGGCCCCGGTGTGGCCTACCAAAGCCACTTTTTCACCGGGACTTGCTTCGGCAGAAATGTCGCTCAAAATCTGTTTTCCCGGTACATAACTGAAGTCCACATGATCCAATACCACATCGCCATTTAACGGCACATAGGTAAAATCAGTTCCTTCCGGCACTTTCCAGGCCCAATGGTTGGTGCGCTTGGTGGTTTCTTTGAGGTCTTTGCCTGTTTCTTCCACACAAACCAGCGTCACATCGCCATGGTCTTCTTCCGGCACTTCATCCATCAATGTGAAAATACGGCGGGCGCCGGCCAATGCCATGACAACGGAGTTGGCCTGTTGGGAAATCTGACTGATGGGCATAGCGAAAGAACGTGTCAACTGTAGAAAAGAGGCGATGGTGCCCAGTGTCAGCCCGCCCATGCCGCCAACGGCCAGCATACCGCCTACAATGGCCACCAGGGCATACATCAAGTTGCCCAGGTTTGCCATGATGGGCATCATCATGTTGGCAAAGCGGTTGGCATTGGTGGCGCTTTGGCAAAGCTGGTCATTGAGTCTAGTAAAGTCACGGATGGCCGCTTCTTCGTGGTTAAAGACTTTGATGACCTTTTGGCCGTCCATCATTTCTTCAATATAGCCGTTTAAGGCGCCCAAGTCCTTTTGCTGGCGCACAAAATAAAAGCCGCTGCGGCCGCCGATGGTCCGGGCCACAAAAAACATCACAGCCACCACGCACAGCACCAAGATGGTCAGTGGGATGGAGCGGTAAAGCATGGCAAAAAAGACACTGACAATGGTAATCAAAGAGGAAAAGGCCATGGGCAAACTTTGGGTAATCATCTGCCGCAGCGTATCGGTGTCGTTGGTATAACAGCTCATGATATCGCCATAGGGATGGGTATCAAAGTAAGAAATGGGCAGTTTCTGCATTTTTTCAAACATTTCATCCCGGATTTCCTTTAACACCCCTTGGGCAATGGTCACCATGGAGCGGTTATAGAGCAGGTTGGCTGCAACGCCGATATAATAAATGATGGCCATTTGGGCAATGCCACCCACAAGGGGTGCAAAGTTTGGCACCTCCTGCCCCAACATCGGCGTGATATAGTCGTCAATCAGTGTTTGGATAAATAGAGAGCCTGCTACGTTGGCCAAAGAGCTGACCACAATGCCCACCAGCACCAGGCACATGGCAGCTTTATGGGGTTTAAAAATATAGTCCATCAGCCGTTTGGCTGCAAATTTGTCAAATTTCATGCTTCTTTTTGGTTCACGCATTGGTGTCATCTCCCTTCTGCTGGGATTGATATACTTCCTGGTAAATGGCGCAGCGTAAAAGCAGTTCCTCATGGGTGCCGCTGTCTACAATTTGGCCATCGTCCATCACCAAAATCATGTCAGCCTGTTCCACAGAAGAAATCCGCTGGGCAATGATGATTTTGGTGGTATCGGGAATTTCTGTCTGGAATGCCTGCCGGATCAGGGCGTCGGTGCGGGTGTCCACGGCGCTGGTGGAGTCATCCAAAATCAAAATTTTAGGCTGCTTGAGCAGAGCCCGGGCAATACAAAGCCGCTGGCGCTGGCCGCCGGAAACATTGCTGCCGCCTTGTTCGATATAGGTTTCGTACTGTTCGGGGAATTTTTCCACAAACTCGTCGGCACAGGCCAGTTTTGCAGCGTGGCGGATCTGCGTCATATCGGCATTGGCATCACCCCAGCGCAGGTTTTCGGCAATGGTGCCGCTGAAGAGTACGTTTTTTTGCAGTACCATGGAAACGGCATCCCGCAGCGTCTGCAAATCATAATCCTTGACGTCTACGCCGCCCACCAGCACCCGGCCGCCCGTGGTGTCGTACAGACGGGCAATCAGCTGTACCAGGGTGCTTTTGGCGCTGCCGGTGCCGCCGATGATGCCCACCATGGTGCCGCTGGGGATGGTCAGAGAAACATCAGAAAGGGCATTTTTGCTGCCGCCATAGGAAAAAGAAGCGTGGTCAAAGACGATGGAACCATCGGCAACATGCATCACAGGGTTTTGCGGATTATGGATGGTGCTTTCTTCTGTCAGCACTTCGCTGATTCGTTGGGCCGATGCCTTGGCCATGGTGATCATGACAAATACCATGGAAATCATCATCAAGCTCATCAAAATCTGGGTGGCATAACTGATCAAGTTCATCAGCTGCCCGGTGGTTAAGGTGCCGCCGACGATGAATTTTGCGCCCAAATAGCTGATGGCCAAAATGCAGGTATAGACGGCAAACTGCATACAAGGGCTGTTGAAGGCCAAAAGTCGTTCGGCTTTGGAAAACAGCCGGTAAATTTCATCGGAAACATGGTTAAATTTGTCCGTTTCCTTTTCTTCCCGCACAAAGGATTTAACCACACGGATGCCCAGCAGGTTTTCCTGCACCACTTCGTTTAATTTATCATACGTATGGAACACCTTGGTAAACAAAGGATGGGCGTTGCGGATAATCAGCTGCAAGGCGATGGTCAAAAAGGGGATGATCACCACATAAATGAGGGCCATTTTGGCATTGATGAAACAAGTCATGCCCAAAGCGGCAATCATCATCACCGGAGCCCGCACGGCGATACGGATAATCATCATAAAGGCCATTTGCAAGTTGGTGATGTCGGTGGTCATACGGGTGACAAGGCCTGCGGTGGAAAAATGGTCGATATTGGCAAAGGAAAATGTCTGCACCCGTTCAAATTCTGCCTGGCGCAGATTGCGGCTAAAGCGGGCCGCCGCTTTGGCCGAACAGATACCGGCCAGCATACCAAAAAGCAGACTAAACAATGTGGTCACAATCAGCAGGGCGCCGACTCGTTTGATGTAGTCCATGTCGCCCAAATCAATGCCGTTATCGATGATTTTGGACATCAAAAAGGGGATAAAGATTTCCAAAACCACCTCTCCCACCACAAAAACCGGCGAGAGCAAGGCATATTTTTTGGCGTCGCCCATACAGGCGATCAATGGATTTTTCATGGGAAAATCCCTCCTTTACAATGTTTTTTTGCACAAAAAAAGAACAGGGCGAAAAGCCACGCCAGTTAGCGGAGGTTCTGTTCCATTTTTGCGAGAATGTCAGAAAAAAAGAGAAGCTCCTGCTGCGTCAAACCCTGGCAAAGGACGGCTTCTGTTTCCTGCAAGTTTTTTTGGATGATGGCAAAGAGGGCGTTGGAGGTTTCTGTCAGGCGCAGCCGTTTGAGCCTGCCGTCTTGGGCAGAAGGCTCCCGCACCAAAAGACCACGTTTTTCCATCAGCTGCAATACACCAGTGACAGTGGAGCGGCGGATGGAAAAGCTTTTTTCCAAGTCCCGCTGAAACACGTCTTGTGTCTGGCTTCTTTCGTGGATCATCACAATGATCATCCGCTGCATTGGCGTCAAATTTTCACCCTCGTGATAAAGAGGAATTTGATGGATACGCCGGGAAAACAGATTGGATACGCTTTTGAGTTGCTTTCCCAAGGGGACGCTGGTCATGGACTCACTTCCTTTTTGTTAGTATACTAACATTATAAAGACTTTTTTGTCTTTTTGTCAAGCGAAGAAGGCAAGAAAAGACGAAAAGAATTCCAAAATCAAAAGATGAAAAAACAGCAGTTTTTTTCAGACAAGCCGTCTGTTTTTGGCTGCGGCTGCTCCATTGTGCAAAGGGAGAAAGGATTTTTCTCAAAATCCAAGCAAGTTGCATAGCAGGGACTTGATCAAGGCAGTGCTGGCCGTTGGCCGAAAGAAAAAGCCGTCAAAGATCATCTTTGACGGCAAAATACGGCTTGTTTCAGCAGGTCATTGATTTCGGTTGTTGGCCAGCAAAATGCCATATTCCATGGCGTTGACCAGGCTGATTTCATTTTGCACCCCTTGTCCTGCATGACCAAAGGCTGTGCCATGGTCCACAGAGGCCCGGATGATGGGCAGCCCCAAGGTGATATTGACACCGCTGACGGCGCCCCATTTTTTGGCTTCTTTGTCATAGACAAAGCCAACCACCTTCAGTGGAATGTGGCCCTGGTCATGGTACATGGCAACCACAATGTCATACCAGCCGCCTCTGGCTTTGGAAAAGAGAGAGTCGGGCGGTACGGGGCCGTCGGCCAAAATGCCTTCTGCCTTGGCAGCTTCAATGGCAGGAGAAATTTCTTCGATTTCTTCCCGGCCAAAAAGACCGCCTTCGCCGCTGTGGGGGTTTAAGCCGGCTACGCCAATGCGGGGGGAAGCAATGCCCAGCTGTTTACAAGCGTTGTTGGCAATGCGGATCACATCCAGCACCCGTTCTTTTTTCACCCGGTCGCAGGCTTCCCTTAACGAAACGTGGGTGGAAACATGCACCACCCGCAAATCCTCATGGGCCAGCATCATGGTGTATTTATCGGTGCCGGTAAATTCGGCATAAATTTCTGTGTGGCCGGAATAATGGTGGCCGGCCAGGTTGATGGCTTCTTTGTTCAAGGCGTTGGTGATGGTGGCGTCCACTTCGCCGGCCATGGCCAGCTCGATGACTTTTTTGACGCATTGGAAGGCGGCTTCGCCGCACATGGCGCTGACTTTGCCATATTCAAATTTCGCCATGTCGATTAAGTCCATCTGGTAAACGTCGATGGTGCCAAATTCAAATTTTGCGTCTTTGACAGAAGAAACGGGGTTGAGATGGATGCGGTCTTCCTCGTGCAAAATCCGGATGGAATCGGCCAGCACGTTGCAGTCGCCGATGACAATGGGGCGGCATTTTTCATACATTTGCGGGTTGCGCAAGGCTTTGATGGTGATTTCCGGGCCGCAGCCGGCAGGATCGCCCATGGTGATGCCTAAGATTGGTCGTTTGTTCATAAAATGGATTCCCCCTTGTTATTTTGTGTTGACTTGCAGATATTGTATCACTTTCACCAAGGTGTCTTCTTCCCCAAAGCCGCCGGATTTTGTCACCATGCTGCATCCGTCGGCCATGCCTTCTTTTAAGATGCCGATGGGCACCCCTGGCACAATTTCGTCGGTCAGCTCCATACCGGCAGAGCCCAGGGCATGGCAAAGCTGAAAGGCCGTATCGCCGCCGGTGGCCACAAAGGTGACTGGCTTGATGTGGTCAAAAAGCTGCTTGATAATGTCACCCAGGCTTTCTGCCACCAGCAGAGATTTCTGTGCACTGTCTGCCGTTTCTTTTAACACCATGGTGTATTCTTCAAAGAGACTGTCAATGGCAATGACCACCAGTTTTTGGCCGTCATCGTACAAAGAGGCAGCTTTTTGGACCGCATCGGCGACGGCTTTTTCCTGTTGGCCTTCGATGATGTCTTTGGAATGGACCACCACCACCGGGCACTGGAAGGTTTCTTTCATCATCCGCACCTGATGGGCTGTGGTGGCGCTGCGGGAGCCAACCACCACAAAGGTGGTGCCTTCATATTTGACGCAGGCTTTTTTCTTTCGTCCCAGCTGCTTGGCAAGCCCTGCGCTGCCGCAGAACACCTTCTTTTCGGCGTCCACCAGCATGGCGGCATCGCTGATGATTTGTAAATCCTTGTTATCTACCGTATCAAAAACAAAAATGCTGGCCCCTTTTTTCATTTGTTCTGTCAGGAAGGCAGATAGATGCTCGGCGCCTTCCCGGATGGCGGCCAGGCGGACGCCAATGGCTTTTTTGCTCGTTTCCGTATTAAAAATATTGGTGATATCCACCTGCTTGCCATCGGGCATCAGCAAGGTGCCGTCGGTGACGATGCGGCCGTTTTCTGGAAAGGCGCTGGCCACAAAGGCCACCGAGGCGCCGGTGGCATCCAAAATGGCCTCCAGCTCTGCCGCAGGATTGCCCCGCATGAGGGAATCCACCTTTTTGTAAATGTATTCCAGTTGAGGCAGCTGCCCCAGCTGTTTGGCCAAGGCATACACCTTGTCATAGGCTTCTTGGCTTGGCAGGGGGCGGGTGTCGGTGTTGATGACCACCACGTCGCTGTCAAAGAGCGCGCCGGTGACGGTGTTGTCGTTTAAGATTTTCACCCGGGTGGTATAGCCGTTTTTGACATATTGGACGCCGGTGTCGTTGGCGCCGGTCAAATCGTCGGCAATGATGGCGATCATAGGCAAATTCCTCCTTTTGGGGCGGGAAAGGACACGTTCCCGCTTTTCTTTTATTATAGTATAGTTTTTGGAAAAAAAACAGAGGGAAGAAAAACGGAACATAAAAAAACACTGTAAAACAGGTGTTTTAAAAGACAGCAATAAAAAAACGGCGGGAATCCTTCTGTTTTTTTGGATTCCAGCCGTTTTTATTTTGAAAACCAGGGTTGCTCCCCAAAGAGGTTTATTAAATTTCCCAAGGCAGGCGGATTTTGTTTTCCGTTTTCTTTTCTTCCTGCACTTTCGGCTGCGTTTGCTGCTGCTGGGCAGAGCGATAATAGCTGCTGGTGGTATAGTCGGCCACGCCGTTTCGATAGCGGGTCAGATGATACCCGCCGCCGCTTTGGGTTACTTCCAGGGTGATGCCGCTGACATCCAGTTTTTCAGTGGAAAGGAACCGGATTTTCAGGGCCCCGTTATTCATGGTGGCTTCAATTTTCACCGGCGCATCATAGTCGTTGCGGAAGCGAAAATCAATGCTGCCCCAGCTGACAGTGGCATCCATGCCCTTTGGCACATAGCCCACAGGCATGGAATGGTTTTGCCGGTAGGTGATGGTCATGCCGGTATAAAGGGCGGCGTCAAAGAGGGTTGTGGACACTTGGCAGATGCCGCCGCCAATGGCACTGACCACTTCGCCGTTGGAATAAGCGCCGGCATAGCGATAGTCTTCGTATGGATTACCCACAGCAAAGAGGGCGTCGTTATAAGAAAATTCCTCCCCAGGCAGCAAAATGGTGCCGTTGATGGCGTTGCAGGCCAGCTGCATGTTATAATTCCGGTCCGTATTGGCAGCAGAGGTGGAGTAGTTGGTGGTATAGGAGGCAATGTCATATTGATAATTGCCGTTTTCCATATTCTGTTTTGCCGCTTCTTCGGCTGCTTTTGCTTCCGCTTCTGCCTGCAGACGGGCTTCTTCTTCCAAGCGGGCCTTTTCTTCTGCTGTTTGTTCAAAGACGATGATGGAGGTATTGTCTTGGGAAGTATCTGCAGTGGCAGAAGAAGCAGCCGGTGCACCGCTGCCCATGGCCAAAGAGGCAATTAAAACAGGAACAAGTAGGTTCATGGCAAATCTTCCTTTCTTTTCAAACTATCTCTAGTATAGGGGATGTGTCCGGCAGATACAAGCCCTAAAACATAGAATTTGGATGGAAAAAAATTGATTTTTTGTTGATAGACGCAGAAAGAGGGAAAAAGTTCCTTTGTGTTTGAAAAAAACAGGGCGCTGCAGGTGGCTGCAATACGCCCTGTTGCTGATTTGATTATTGACGGCTGGCCGCCAGCAGATCAGGGATCAGCTGTTTTTTGCGGGAAACCATGCCTGCAACAAAAATGGTGTCGCCATCGAAAGCTGTGCCGTAGGCGGCGCCCAGCAGTTCTTTGGCCTTTGGACCTTTGAAAAGCAAAATGGAAGATTCTTCAATGATGTGGGTCAGCATCAAAATAATCATATCCTTGCCGCTTTTTTCCACCAAATCTTCCATAAAGGGTTCCATCCGTTCTTTGATGGTCTGCAAATCGGCAGAGTTCATGGAAGTAATCTGGCCTACGCCAAATTCTACGCCGCCGGCAGAAAATTCTTTATAATCCTGGTAGAAAATTTCTTCGTCGGTGCGGCTGGCCAGGTCGGAAGCGGCGCTGAACATGGCCTCGGCAAAGGGCTGCACTTCAATTTCTGCCTTTTGCGCCAGTTTCCTTGCCACCTGTTCGTCCAAAGAGGTGCAGGTGGGGGAGCGGAACATCAAAGTGTCGGACAAAATGGCGCTGCACAAAAGACCTGCGATGGATTTTGGCATTTCTACGCCGTTTTCTTCAAACATTTGGGCAATGATGGTGGCCGTACAGCCCAGAGGCTGATTGCGGAAAAAGACAGGGTTGATGGTTTCGAGGCTGCCCAGACGGTGATGATCTACAATTTCCAAAATGTCGGCGCATTCGATGCCTTCCACAGCCTGGCTTTTTTCGTTGTGATCCACCAAAATCACTTGTTTTTTCTCTGTATCCAAAAAGCTGCGTTTGGAGATGAGACCTACATAGCGGCTTTCATCATCTACCACAGGGAAATACCGGTGGCGGGTTTTGGCCATCACTTCTTTGACATCATCGGTATAGTCATCCAGATGGAAGTGGAGCAGCTTTTCTTTTGTCATAAAATACTGGATGGGCATGCTTTGGTTGATAAGCCTTGCCACCGTATAAGAATCGTAAGGAGAAGAGATGATGATGGTGCCCTTTTCTTTGGCCCGTGCCAGAATCGTTTCGTTGGCCGTGTTGTTGGTGCAAAGCACCAGACAGCCGACGCCTGTTTCCACGGCAAAAAACTGGCTTTCAAACCGATTGCCCATGATCACTAAGTCGCCTTCGGCAATATATTCTTTCATCAGTTCCGGAGAGTTGGCCGCAATGGTCACTTTTCCTTCGGTGAAGGTGCGGTCAATATCGCCGCATAAAACGGTGCCATCCAGGGTTTCTACAATATTCCGGTAGGAAGTGGAGGCTTTGGAGACGATGCGGTTATCGTAAACGTCCATATCACTGGCAGCAATATCGCCAATGGTGATCAAGCCTTTCAGGTGGTGGTCTTCATTGGTGATGGGCAGCGTGACAGCATTTAATTCCTTCATCATGGTATAAGCTTTTTTGATGGAGATGCCGCCGTCCACCCCTGGAGTGTATTTGATTTCAATATCACTGACTTGCGTGTGTACGTCTTTGACAAATTCCGGTGCATCCACCCCAAAATGATCCAGCACAAAGGCTGTTTCCTTGCTGACGTCACCGCAGCGCTTGGCCACATAAGTCTGGTTGGGGTTCATGTTGTTTTTTAAATAGGCATAGCAGATGGCAGAGCAGATAGAGTCGGTATCGGGATTTCTGTGCCCGATGACCAGAATTTCGTTTTTCTTTTCCACAGTGGATCTTCTCCTCTTTTATAATTTAGAACGTGTTTCTAATTATGAAACAACGACAGTCTTTAAGGTAAGATTTTACACCAAAAAACGCCATCTGTCCATGGTTTTTCGACAAAATTAAGCCAAATTTTCCGGGTTTAAGCACAGCAGTTCTGGCAGCACAAAGCGGCCGTCTTTGCGGATGAGCACATCGTCAAAATAGATTTCGCCGCCGCCCATTTCTTCTGTTTGAATGCAGACCAGATCCCAGTGGATGGCGCTTTTGTTGCCGTTTGGCGCATCGTCATAGCAGCAGCCGGGAGTAAAGTGGAAGCTGCCGCGGATTTTTTCATCAAAGAGGATGTTATTCATGGCCTTTGTGATAAAGGGGTTGACGCCCAGGGCAAATTCGCCCACATAGCGAGCGCCTTCGTCGGTGTCAAAGATTTCATTGAGGCGGGCGGTGTCGTTGGCGGAGCAGTCCACAATTTTCCCATCCGCAAACGTCAAAGAAACGTGTTCAAAGGTGAAGGAATTGTATTCGCTGGGGGTGTTATAGGTCAGTGTGCCGTTGATGGAGTCTTTCACCGGCGCTGTATACACTTCGCCGTCTGGAATGTTGCAGCGGCCGTCGCACTTGATGGCAGGAATGCCTTGGATGGAGAAGGTCAAATCGGTGCCGGGGCCCACGATATGGACTTTGTCGGTGCGGTTCATCAGCTCCACCAGTGCATCCATGGCCACAGACATTTTGCCATAGTCCAAATTGCACACCTGATAGAAAAAGTCTGCAAAGGCTTCTTGGCTTTGGGCAGCAGCCTGGGCCATGGACGGGGTGGGATAGCGCAGCACCACCCACTTGGTATCGGGCACCCGGATGTCGTTGACGGGACGGGTAAAGAGCTTGGAATAAAGCTGCAAATTTTCGTTTGGCACATCAGACAGTTCCCACTGGTTGTCCTCGCCCCGCACGCCGATATAGGCATCCATGTGGCGCATTTTTTCGCATTCCCATTGGGCCATTTGGTTTAATTGTTTTTCCTGAATGCCCAATAACAGCTCCCGCTCGGTGGTGCTGGTTTTGATTTCCAAAAAGGGCGTGGCCCCTGCGGCATAGACTTCTTTGATCAGTTGTTTGACCAGGGGCAGCGGTGCTGTGCCGTTACAGCTGATATAGACGTTTTCTCCAGGCTGCACCTGGCAGGAATATTGTACTAAGTTTTTGGCTAATAGGGTATCTCTTGGATCCATGTGGTTCCCTCCTTCAATCACAGCAAACGGTGTCTTATTCGGTAGAGGTATTGTACCACTTTTTCAAAAAAAAAGTCAATCGGGTTATTGACTTATGTCAGAAATAAGACTATAATTGCTTTCAGATTGGAAGAAAAAGTATTTGTTTTGAAAAAAGAAGGGAGCGTTTTCCTATGATTATTGCAATTCCAACGGAAGCCGGACAGGTATTTCAGCATTTTGGCCATACACCGGCGTTTACCCTCTATGAAGTGGAAGACCATATGGTGGTGAACACCACGGTGATGGACACCACCGATTCCGGCCATGGAGCCTTGGCGGCACGGCTGAAAGAAGCCCATGTCAATTTGCTGATCTGCGGCGGCATTGGCGGCGGGGCCGTACAGGCGCTGGCAGAAAGCGGCATTGAAGTATTGGCCGGCGTCAGCGGCCAGGTAACCCAAGTCATTGCCGATTATTTAAGCGGCAAACAAATGGGTTCTAGCGAAGCCAACTGCAATCATCACGAAGGCCATCACGAAGGTCATCATTGCCACGGCCACCACGAAGGCCACCACGAAGGCCACCATCATGAAGAAGGCCATGTGTGCCACTGCCATTCCAACCAATAAAAAAGCAAAGCCAGTTTGGCATGGCGGCATCAAAAGAAAAAGAGAGACAGAAAGCAGTTTCCCAAGAAGAAAATAGCAAAAAGAAAATAGCTGCAATCCTTTGTATGTAAGGATTGCAGCTATTTTTGTTTTTCAGGCAGCTGCGCCAAATCCCGTTTTTTGTTCCGGAATCCGGTTCGTTGATCCATTTGTTGAAACCTGTTGTTTTTAAGACCGCTTGTGGGTGGAACCTGCTTTTTTTTGATAAAGCCACTCCCGCTTGGGCGGCGCTTTGCGCTCTTTTGGGGAAAAGAGGGCGAACAGGGGGGCTGGCAGGGTGAAAATGACAATGATGCCAATGGCAATGACGCCAGAAAGCTTTAATGTCATGACGGCGTTGGCAAAGGAGCCGCTGCTGTCGTTTTCCAGGATGGACTGCATGGTGTAATAGATGAAGCTGCCGGGCACCAGGGGAATGATGCCGGGGATGAGGTAAAGGGTGGAAGGGGCCCGGTGGGAATAGGAAAAAATCCGGGAAAAAGCGGCAGCTACCACAGCGCCCAAAAAGATGCCGATGGTGACGCTGATCCCCAGTTGTTCCAACAAGAAATAGACCACCCACCCGGCGGCGCCGGCTACGCCGCAGGCCCAAAGTTCCCGCCTTGGCGCGTTGTTCAGCACAGCAAAGCTGGCGGCAGCCAAAAAGGAAAAGAAAAAATGAAAAAGAAACTGGAACAGAGCTTCTTTCATAGACGGCCACCTCCAAAGGAAAAATAGACGCTTAACAAAATACCTACCCCCGCGGCAATGGCTGTGGCCGCCAGCGTGGCTTCGGCGATGCGGCTGGTGCCGGACAGATAGTCGCCGCTCATGATATCCCGTACGGCTGTGGTGATGCAAAAGCCTGGAACCAGAGGCATGATGGAGCCGATGATGACCGTTTCATAATTTTGACAAAAACCAAGGAAATAAAACCCCAGGGCGGCGGCACAGACCAGCATGCCGCCAAAAAAATTGCTCAAAAAAGACGCCACATTTTTTGCTGATAACAGCAGCTGCAGCAGACCTAACAGCAGTCCGACCAAAAAGGCAGAACCGGCATCGGCAATGTGGCCGCCAAACAACAGCGTAAAAGAAAAACAAAGCAGTCCTGTGGATGCAGTGACCAGCCATCGGGCAAAGGGCTTGGACTGGTTGATTCGTTCCAGCTCGGCAAAGCCTTCTGTCAAAGTGATGTTTCCCTCCACAAAATTTCTGGAAAGGGCATTGGCCCGCACCAGCCGTTCCAGGTCGATGGAGCGGTTGGTGACACGGACAAAGCTGGTGATGACACCGGTCAACTCTCCTTGTATGCTTGCAAAAAAGCCGGTGGGTGTCACAAAGACTTCCGGCATGGCCCCTTCTTTGACCGATAAGATGCGCTCGACGGTATCTTCAATGCGGTTGGTTTCTGCGCCGCTGCGCAGCATGATTTCCCCAACGCCGATGGCAAAATTCAGCAGCATTCGTTCGTTCATGGTTCTGTCCCTTTCTTCTGGTGTGGTTTGTGGTTTCTATTATATTTATATTTCCATTTCCATGGAATGTAAAGCTTTTTTTCAAAACCCCTTTACATTTTCCATCATGCAGTATATAATGAAGCAAATTCCATAAGGAAAGCCCGGGGGTGCTGCGGTTTTGTGAAAAACCGATGCTGAGAGAGTCCCTTTGAACCTGATTGGTTAGTACCAGCGCAGGAAGTGCTTGCAACACGTTTTTTTGCAGTTTACGACATTTCCCGCTTTGGGAGATGTCTTTTTTTTCGCGTGGCAAACCGGCGGGCCTAAGTAGGTAAAAGGAGGTTATTACCAAGTGAAACCATCAGAACAACTGTATGAAGCAGTCAAAGACATTTGGGCGGCCTAT
>CALWLF010000051.1 GCA_944381455.1 uncultured Clostridia bacterium
ACTCTGGCTTTTTCAAAGCTCCAGTTATCGCAAGTGAAGGTATCCATGGTCACGTTGGAAAGGCCGATGGACTGCATGGTTTCATATAAATAGTTTGCCGCTTCTTTTTCGGCTGCGCTGCCGGCGCTGCGGTTACCCACATCGGGGTTATCGCCTAAGGCAGAGATGGTGTCGATAACCGATTCGGAAAAAGCAATGTCAATGGCAGATGCAAAGGATGTCACTTCTTCTGCGGCCGGTGCCGTTTCTTCTGGTGTAGCGACCGGTGCCGTTTCTTGTGGCGTGGTTACCGGTGTTGCCGTTTCTGTTTTTTCTTCCATTTTCTCTGGAATGGAAACCACCTGGCCTGGATAAATCAAATCGGGATTGGCAATGCTATTTACCTTTGCCAGTTCCTGATACGTGGTGCCATAGGTTTTGGCAATCTGCCAAAGGGTGTCGCCTTTTTTCACCACATAGTCTGTCTGTGCCAATGCTGCCATGGAACAAGACAGGACCATAACCCCACATAAAGCGGTACAAACAAGTTTTTTCAATTTCTTTCTTTGCCTCCTTCGTTTTGAAACAGATTTCTACGCAAGCAAGTAGAATGATGAGAAAAGTTTAGTAATACAAAACTTTTGTATTACTAAAAATAAACAAGCAATATTATAACAAGAAACAGAAAAATTACAAGTTCTTTTCAACTTTTTTCTATGAAAAAGAAAATTTTGATTAGATTTGAATAAATTTCTAAGGGTTTTGGTTGAGATTTTCATGGAATAAGGAAAATTTTTCCATCCGATTTTCCCTTTGAGGGAGGAAGGAGGCCGGTGAGGAGGAAACGGAGCAGGGAGAAGGAAAGATGGATGCAAAGAAAGCGGATAAAGGGGCGGAGAGTTGACAAAAAATGAAAAATATACTATCATAGGGTTGCGCCAGTGCTGTGCGGATATGGCGGAATTGGCAGACGCGCCGGATTTAGGTTCCGGTGTCTTTGACGTGCAGGTTCAAGTCCTGTTATCCGCAGTGAAAAA
Source organism: uncultured Clostridia bacterium (assembly GCA_944381455.1). GTDB lineage: Bacteria > Bacillota > Clostridia > Lachnospirales > Anaerotignaceae > Neoanaerotignum. The sequence goes on from CALWLF010000051.1 coordinate 1,017, forward strand.
CCCCCGAAAATCGGGGGTTTTTTTATGCACTGCTAATCATGGTTTTATTTTACAATCGTACTGTGAAGAGGAAAATGAAAAACGGCAAGCAAGATAAAGCCCTCCAAGCGATTCTATTTTGATTAAGGTTGTTTTCTGTTAAAGGGCGCCATTGCCATTTCAAAAAGAAAAGTATCATACGGATAGAGAAGAGATTATTGAAGAAAAAAAGTTAGGCAATGCCCTGAAGGAGAGGCTTCTTTTTTAGTGAAAAAGAAAGAAGCAGCCAGGTGCCTTGCTGTAAAAAGAGAAACCGTGGTATAATAAAAAAAGAAATGGCAACGAAAAGTACAAAGAAGGAGAGGCGGTTTGCCATGAAAAAAAACCAGCTGGCGATGCTGCTGGTGACGGCTCTTTTGGCGCTATGCGGAGGGCTGTTGCTATGGAAGACAGGTTTTTTTGCGGCCATTGGTTCAGTGGAAGAAATGCGGGATTATATCGATCGGTTTACGCCTTATTCCCATCTTTTCTTTTTCTTTATCCAATGGATTTCAGTGGTGCTGGCGCCCATTCCCAGCAATATTACAGCGTTAGCCGGCGGCGTATTGTTTGGGTTTTTGATGTCGTTTCTGCTTTCGGCCGGTGCTGTGATATTGGGCAGTATGACGGTGTTTTTCTGTGCCAGATTGTTGGGGCAGAATTTTGCAGATGGGTTTGTAGGACGAAAAATTTCGGAACGATATTTGGACTTGATTCGGCGCAAGCGGGATGTGGTGCTGATTTTAGTGTTTTTGTTCCCCTTTTTTCCAGATGATGTGATTTGTATTTTGGCAGGGCTTACCACCATATCGGCCAAGCGGTTTTTTTGCATTTTAGTTTGCACCAGGCCTTGGGGAATGCTGGTTTCCTGTGCCGTAGGCAGCGCTGCATTTGATGTGCCGTGGTACTGGATGGCATCTTTTGGTATTTTGGGCATGGTTTTTTTCGTCCTGGCCTTGTGCTATGGTGATCGATGGGAAGAGGCCTGGATTCAAAAATGGAACCAGGATATTCGAAAAAAAAGAAAAAAGGGATGAAAAAAGAAAATAAAAAAGAGCAGTTATTTGCATATATTAGAAATAACTGCTCTTTTCTTGTCTTTATTTGACGGTCATTTTTCTTTCCATTGGATAAAATGATAGCTTTCTAAAATTTGAAAATACTTGACGATGCGAGGATAAAGCGGTTCCGCTGCTTCTCCAAATGCCTCTTTTACGGCATGAGCCAGCTGATAAACTGTTTGGCTGCCATCCAGTTTTGGCCAAAGAAAGCTGCCAATGGCATCCAGATGGATTTGTGTTACCTTTGGCTTTTTCAATAATTTTTGAGTGATGCGGCAAAAGAGACCAGTATTTTCTTTTTCCAATGTGACCATTCCCGATTCATCGACTGTCCAAGCCAATGGTGCACGCAGGGGAATGAGGTCCAGATAGTTGGTTTGCGGTTTTTTTGTTTGTTTCATATTAGTGTTTCCCTACATTTTTGCTCCACAGGGAGTATTTTAACAAAGACAAGATGACAAGGGCTAAGATGACAATGCTGCCGATGGTGCCAAAGCTAAAGCCGTGAGCCAATACGGAAGGATCGATTTCAAAGACAGCCAAAATGGCCAAAGCGATACCAACCAAGCCTTCGCCTGCAATCATACCGGCGCTGTAAAGCACGCCTTCGTTGTTTTGAGCCGCTTTTGTTTTTTCATCCACATTTTTGCGGCGGTCCATCAACAGAGCAATCAAACCGCCCACCATGATACAAGCGTTCAGCTGTACCGGCAGATAAATCCCGACGGCAATGGGCATCACCGGCAGGCGCAGCACTTCAAAGCAAAGGGCCAGGCACACGCCGACAAAAATCAGCCCCCAAGGCAGCTGGCCGCCCATGATGCCTTCTACCAGCATTTTCATCAAGTTGGCCTGTGGTGCAGAAATTTCTGGAGAACCAAAGCCCCAGGCAGCATCCAGCAAATAGAGCACACCGCCGATGGCAATGGCAGAGGCAACGACGCCAATCAATTCGCCAATTTGTTGTTTTTTCGGTGTGGCACCTAAGAGGTAGCCGGTTTTCAAATCCTGAGACGTATCGCCGGCAATGGCAGCGATGACGCAGATGACAGAACCAATGGCAATGGCGCCGGTCATGCCTGCAATACCGGTGGCGCCGCTGGCTTTTAAGGCCAAGGTGGCAATGATCAGTGTGGCAATGGCCATGCCGGAAACGGGGTTATTGGTGCTGCCAACCAAGCCGACCATACGGGAAGAAACGGTGGCAAAAAAGAAACCAAAAACCACAATCAGCACAGCGCCCAAAAGATTAACGGGGATGGCTGGGAACAGCCAAATCAACAGCACCATCAAAACCACGCCAATGAGAATAAAGCTCATAGGTAAATCCTGCGCTGTCCGTTCAGAAGAGGTGGCGCTGCCGCCTTTTAAGCTTTTCATGGAATCGCCAAAGGTGCGGCAAATGAGCGGGAAGGATTTGATCAAGCTGATAAAGCCGCCCGTTGCAATGGCGCCTGCACCAATGTAGCGGATATAGCTGCCCCAAATGCCGCTGGGACCGTCTGCGGCAAAGATGGCGGCAATGGTATTGGTGCCGGGATAGATGATGGCATCGGCCCCAAACAGCAGCACCATGGGAATCAACACACACCAGCCAATGACGCCGCCCACAAACATATAAGAAGAAATTCTTGGGCCGACAATGTAGCCAACGCCCACCAAGGCCGGATAAACTTGGGTGCCAATCTGGGCTCCAAAGCTTTGGAAGGTCAAGTTGATTTCACTGGGGATGACTTTCAAGCCGTCCACAATGAGTTTGATGAGGGCAGAAATGCCCATACCGGAAAATACCGTGACAGCGTTGGAGCCGCCTTCTTCCCCGGCCAAAAGCACTTCTGCACAGGCGGTGCCTTCCGGATAGGGCAGTGTGGCGTGTTCCCGCACAATCAAGGCGCTGCGCAAAGGCACCATAAACAGTACGCCCAGCACACCGCCGCAAAGGGCAATGATGGTGATCTCCAAAAGTCCCGGCTTTTCGCCCAGACCTTCTGCTGCCCACAAAAACAGGGCAGGCATGGTGAAAATGGCGCCGGCGGCCAAAGATTCCCCGGCAGAACCGATGGTCTGCACGATGTTGCTTTCCAAAATGGAGTTGCGGCGCATCAAAACGCGGATAATCCCCATGGAAAGCACGGCAGCAGGGATGGAGGCGGATACGGTTAACCCGACACGCAGCCCCAAATACGCATTGGCGGCCCCGAACACCACGGCCAAAATCACGCCGACCAACACCGATACGACGGTGATTTCCGGCATGACGCGATCGGCAGGGATGTAAGGTTTGAAGCTTTTTTCTTCGTTCATAATTCTCTCCCTTTTCTTTACAAAATAATAAAAATCATAACGGACTGTGACGTTTTTACCGGCGGCATAACCGCCTTGCCGCCGGATTTGTTTTTCCAAAACGCACAGCATTTGGCGTGCTACTATCAGTGTAACCCAATTTTCCCGTTGATACAAGTAAAAAGGACATCTTTTTTGCAAATTGCTTTCTTTTCTTGCAAATTTGAGGGGAAAATAGAAACGATGAACAAAAAAACCCGGATTTCAGCAGAGAAACCCGGGGTAAAAAGTTTAGTTATGGTTTTTCCAAAACGTAGAAATTTGTTTCCAAAGAGATTGCTTTTTCACAATGGGTGCAGGCTGCTTTGTTTCTGGAAAAACTTTTTGGAAGACTTCCTGGCTGCAGCAAGGAGGCAGATGGTTTTCCTTGGGAAGATAAGATCCGTCTGGCAGCAGTTGTCTTGCCTTCACATTATCCTCCAGCTGGGTTTGCAAAATCCAATCCAGTTTTTTCTGCAAATCGCTATCCAGCACCGGGCAGGCAATTTCCACCCGCCGGTTTAAGTTTCTGGTCATCATATCGGCAGAGGAGATGAAAAAGCGGGCAGTATCTCCCCGGCCAAAGCGGTAAATCCGCGCATGTTCCAAATAGCGGCCGACGATGCTTGTGACGGTGATATGGTCGGTCAGATGAGGAAGACCGGGGCGCAGGCAGCAGATCCCGCGTAAAATCAGCTGGATTTCTGTGCCGGCTTGGGAGGCTTTGGCCAAGGCGTCAATGACTTGTCGGTCGGTGAGGGAATTGGCTTTGATGCAGATATAGCCATCGGCCCCTTTTTTGGCCTCTTCTTCCATCAGTTCCAGCAGCCGTTTTTTGATGCCTTCCGGCGCCACCAGCAGATGCTGGTACTGGGTTTCCGTTTCGCCTAAGAGCATACTGCGGAAAAAAGCGGCGCCGTCTTGCCCGATTTCTTCGTTGGCAGTCATGAGGCTCAAATCGGTATACATGGTGTTGGTTTTTTCGTTATAGTTACCGGTACCAATTTGGGTGATATAATGGAGTTTATCTTTTTGCCGCAGCGTAATATGGCAAATTTTGGAATGACATTTTAAATCCTCCATGCCATAGATGACACGGCAGCCGGCCTCTTCCATCAGTTTGGACCAGGAGATGTTATTGGCTTCGTCAAAACGGGCGCGCAGTTCCATCAGGACCGTCACATCCTTACCGTTTTCTGCAGCCCGGCAGAGCATTTGTGCTATTTTGGAAGAGGAGGCCAGGCGGTAGATGGTGATTTTGATGGCCACCACGTCCGGCCGGTCGGCTGCTTCCCGCAACAGACGCAAAAACGGTTCCACCTCTTCAAAGGGGTAAAACAGCAGCTGATCTTTTTGACGAATCAGGTCGATCATACTGTTTGCTTGCGCCATGGCTGCCGGACAGTGGGGCGTATAGGGAGCAAAGCAAACTTCTTGTTTTGTCTCTTCGGTCAGATGGGAAGGAAGATCAAAGATATACTTCATATTCAGCGGCGTGGAATCAAAGTAAATTTGATGGCTTTCCACAGCAATGCGGTCTTTAAGCTGCTGTAAAAACTCTTGGCTGATGCTGCCGCCAATTTCCAGCCGCACCACACACAAATGGGCTCGTTTTTTCAGCAGCTTGCTCATGCGGGAGCGGAAATCCGTTTCATGGTCATCAAATTTCTCATCGTCAAAATTGATGTCGGCATTGCGGGTAACAGAAAGAAGACAAGTTTCTTCCACCTTGTTTTTTCCAAAAAGGGAAGGCGCATAGTGGAGCAGAATTTCTTCCATGCGGATAAAACGGCCGGGGTTTTCTGGCAGATGCAGCACCGCCGGCAGATCGGAAGCCATGGGCAAAAGCCCCAGGGCCATGGTGTCTTTTTTCCCTTTCAGGCGCAAGGCGATATAAATGACCTTGTTGAGCAGATGAGGAAAGGGATGGAGGCTGTCGATGACCTGGGGAGAAAGCACCGGCAAAATATTGGCTTTGTAATAGCGGCGCACAAAGGTGCGTTCTGTTTCAGTCAGCTGCCAAAATGGAACGTCGCAGATTCCTTTTTCTTCCAGCTGGCGGCAAAGATTGCGATAGACACGGTCTTTTTTCACCAATAACGCCGGTACGGCACGATATACCTCTTCCAGCTGTTCTTTGGGTGTCCAGCCTGTTTTGTTGTCCTGTTCGTTGGGGGAAAGCACCGAAAGGTCAAACAAAGAGCCCACCCGGACCATAAAAAATTCGTCCAAATTGCTGGAAAAAATGGAGACAAATTTCAACCGCTCCACCAAAGGCACCGTTTCGTCTGCGGCTTCATCCAAGACACGCTCGTTAAACCGAAGCCAGCTCAGTTCCCGGTTTTGGGTATAGGTGTAATTGGCAATCACATGATTTTTTGAATCCGTTGACATACATATCCCTCCCGAACCCCATAGTGGCTGACGGTAAATGTTTCGGCCTGGAAGTGGCGGCTAAGCCGCTGAAAAATCACAAGACCTGGCAAGATGGTGTGAATCCGTTCCGGCGTGGTTTTTAAAATCAGATCGATGGCAGCACGGTCGCCTTCTGCCAGGCAGCGATATAAGTCTTCCAAGGCGGCGGCAGTGAAGGTGCGGCAGTCTCTGGAGAGACCGTCTTTTCGCCGGATGAGGCGCAAAGCTGCCCGGGCTGTACCGCCAACACAAAGGAAGTTGGCCTTGGCCTGGGGCGCTGGCGCCTGGCTGCAAATTTCTTCCATCCGCTGTTCCATTTCCTTGATTGCCTTTTTGCTGGGCAAAATTTTTTTTACGCTTTCTCGATACAGTTTCAAAGAGCCAAGAGGAAAACTGGCAGCTGAAAGCAGTTCGCCGTCTTGAAAGGGCGCCACTTCCGTACTGGCGCCGCCGATATCGAGAAAAATTCCTTCTGGAATGGGAAACTCCAGCATGGCTCCGGCATAGCCAAGCCGCGCTTCTTCTTCTCCGCTTAATACCTCCACCGGAAAGCCGGTGGAAGAAGAGATGGCCACAACGGCCTGATTGGTGTTTTTGACATTGCGCAAAGAAGCGGTGGCAAAGACGGCCGTTTTTTCGATGGACAGAGACTGTAAGACGCTGCGAAATTCCAACAGGCCATGGATGGCACAAGCGATGCCGTCTTGGCTTAAGGCGCCGTTTTCCACATAGCTGGCCAAACCGGCCATGATTTTTTCTTTAAACAAAATGGTAAAATGTTCTGCCGTTGTTTCATACACCGTCAGGCGCATGGAGTTGGATCCAATGTCAATCACTGCACATTTCATGTGATTTCATCCTTTCCTTTTGATTCCGTTACGGACAGTATGGTGCAAAATAAAAAGGTCCGCAATCATAGTTTTATGAGGATTATGTAAAATTGGTGCAAAATAGGTCGAATGATGTCGTCAAGAAGAAAAAAGAAATTTCTTCGGTATGATTATTGTACTCTGGGAGATGCTCTATGACAAGGGGGAAGGCTAGTTTTTGTGTCACGAAAGAGGAAAAAGAGATGGCCTTGACAGTGCAGACGGGTTTTGTTATGATAAAAAAAGAGCAAAAGAGTTTGCGAATGATAAGCTATCCATTCGCAAGCTCTTTTTTTTGAAGGGAGTGACGAAACATGACAGAAAAAGCAAAAAGAATGCTGGCGGATTTGGGGGTGGAGGTGCTTGGCAGCAGCTTGATTGCCGTGGCGTTATACCAGTTTGCGGTGGCAGCCCAGTTTCCCATGACAGGCTTTTCGGGACTTGCGCTCATTGGATACCGGCTCTTTGGCTTTCCCATTGGGCTGAGCACGTTGGTGCTCAATCTTCCGGTGGCGTTACTTTGTTACCGGGTGATTGGGCGGGGGTTTTTGCTGCGGTCGCTGCGGTGCATGGCCATTTCGGCTGTGTTTGTGGATTACATTGCACCGCTTTTTCCCGTTTATACCGGCAGCCGGATGTTGGCGGCCATCGCCTGCGGCGTGTTGGGCGGGATGGGGTATGCCATGATTTATAGCCGCAATTCCTCCACCGGCGGTTCGGATTTTTTGATTATGGCCATGAAGGCAAAAAAGCCTTATCTTAAGCTGGGGACCATTGCTTTTTGGTCGGATGTGGGCATCATTTTGCTGGGCGGCGTGCTGTTTCGTGATATGGACGGGATTCTTTATGCCATGATCATCAATTATCTGTTTGCGGTTATGGTGGACCGGATGATGCTGGGGCTCAATGCAGGCAAGGTGGCTTTTGTGGTGACTGGGCAAGGAAAGGCGGTGGCCGATGCGGTGGAGAAAGCCTGCAACAGAGGCTCCACCATTTTGAAAGCCAAAGGCGGTTATCAGGGAGAGGAGAAAGAACTGGTGATGGTGGCCTGCCGCACAAGGGATATGTTTTTGGTGGAGCGGGCAGTAAAGGAAGCGGCCGAAGATGCTTTTTTTGTCATTTTGGACTCGGGCGAAACCCACGGAAAGGGCTTTTCGGTGACGAAGGTGGCGGAACAGGAACGGTAGAAATGGCCGAATTATATCGATACAATTTTAATCTTTTTTGCTAACCCCCTAGGTTGCTCTTTGGTTTTATGCTATCCTCATCCTAATCATTTTGGAAAGAGGGGAAGCAGATGAAACAGACGAAAGAAAGCACAAAAACGGCTATGATGGCGGCATTGATTTTTCTTGCCATCTCTGTGGTAAAAATTCCAACGCTGCACGGTTACACCCATTTGGGTGACGGCATGATTTTGCTTGGGGTGCTGGTATTGGGAGGAAAAAGAGGCGCTTTGGCCGGCGGCATTGGCGCGGCGCTGGCCGATTTTTGCGGCGGGTATTTGCAATGGGTGCTGCCTTCTTTTTGCATCAAGGCGCTGATGGCGGCAATCATGGCAAAGACCATGGAAAAATTGGAAGGAAAGGTGCCTTGTCCCTGGCTTTGGGGTGCGGTTTTGGGCGGACTATTTCAAATTGTGGGATATACGGCGATGAAAGTGGTGTATTACGGTTTTTGGGCGGCCATGGTGATGACGCCGACGCTTTTGATGCAGACCGTTTTTGGCTGGATTGTGACAGGCGTTTTGGTGGGCGTGCTGCAAACAAGCGGACTGCTTCAGCAGATGCAAAGGGGAAGCGGACAATGAAAAAAATCGACGCCCATGCCCATGTGGGCGATTTTGGCGGCTGGGCCGGTGTTTCCATTACGGCCCAGCAGCTGGTGGAACAAATGGATGCTTATGAAATGGAAAAGGCGGTGCTTTGCAGCAGCGACAGCACCGATAATGACTTGGCGGCCCAGGCGGCCCGCACCTATCCCGGCCGGTTTTGGCCTTTGGTGTATACCAATCCGCTGGAAGGGAAAAAGGCGGTGGAGCAAATTTACCGCTATGTGGAAGAAGAAGGGTTTTGCGGCATCAAATTGCAGCCTTTAAAACATGCCTATGTGGCCGATAGCGCTGTGGTGGATCCGGTGATGGAGGCAGCGGAAAAGCTGCGGGTGCCGGTGTTTATCCATTGTGGTCATCCGCCTTATTCTCTGCCCTGGAGCATTGCATTTTTGGCAGAACGCCATGCCCAGGTGCCTACGGTGATGATTCATATGGGCCATGGACATGGGGTATATATCGATGCGGCGCTGAAGATGGCGCGGCGGTTTCCCAATTTATATTTGGAGATGTCCGGCATGCCCATGGGCAGCAAAATCAAAGAAGCTTATGAAACGGTGGGCAAAGAGCGGATTCTCTTTGGCACCGATGCGCCGTTTCACCACCCGTCGGTGGAGATACAAAAGGTGTTGACCTGCGGGTTAGAAGAGGCGGCTTTGGCAGATGTGTTTTATGAAAACGCTTATCGATTGATGACAAGATAAAAAGACACCGGCTGTCTTTCTTTGACAGCCGGTGTGGTTTATTCTTTGCCTTCTGCTTTTCGTCTTTTTCTCGTTTCGCAGTCGATGGGGGTAAAAGTGCCGTCCTCGTTTGGGGTAAAGACATAATGCTCTTTTAAATAGATGACATCCTCCCGGTAAACCGATTCCAGCTCTGCCAGCACAGCAGCTCGGGCCACCACATTGGCCCCGGCCACAGCGGCCAGCTTCTCTAACGCCACCAAGGATTCCCCGGTGGCAAACACATCATCAATGATGGCCACCCGTTTTCCCTGCAGTTTTTCGGCATCGCACCCATCCAGATAAAGGGTTTGCTTGGCCTGGGTGGTGATGGAAAAGACGTTGGCCTCCACGACGTTTTGCATGTAAGGCTTTTTGCTTTTGCGGGCCACCACAAAATCTTTCATGCCCAGAAGACGGCTGATTTCGTAGGTCAAAATAATGCCTTTGGCTTCTGCCGTCAATAATACGTCCACCGGCGGCAGCTGTTCCGCCAGCTTTGGCGCAGCCACCTGCACCAGCTCCGTATCTGAAACAATGCAAAAGCTGGCCAGAGCCATATTTTCTTTTACTTTTACAAATGGTAGTTTTCGCTTCACGCCATAGAGCTCAAAATCAAAATATGGTGGTTGATATCGCACCGAAACCCCTCCTTTTTCCTCTATTACTGCGAGTATAGCACGAAGCAAAACAGAAAACCAGAGCAAAAAAAGAGAAGTTCAAAAAAAAGTTACAAATTCGTCATATCTATGTCACAGCACTTTTGTATGCTGTTTTTGCAAGCAAGAAAAACCCAAAACCCCAAAATTCATAAATACCATCCTTCCTTCCTTTTTGAAGGCGCCCCCCTTCAAAGAGAAAACAACAGGCCGTCTGTGTTGCAGACGGCTTTTGTTTTTGGAAGGAAAAAACACAATCCCTATTCCTGCTTGATTTAGAGAAGAAAGAAAAAAGGCTGTCCGGCAAAAAGGACAGCCTTTTTATGTGCAGAAGGCAGAGAAAAGTTGGAGCAATAAAATGAGGAGAAGAAAAAGCAGATAAGTACGCCATCTTTTTTTTGTGGTGTTGGCAAAAAGAATCATGCCGCCGAAGAAAAACAACAGCCCAATGAGCCCTGGATAATGGGTGCCTTCTGTGCCGTTGGACCAGGCAGGCAGTCCCAAAAACTGAAAAAGCCTTCCGCCAAGACAAAGCGGTGCATTTTTCCAGTGGCTGCCGAAGAAAAAACCAAAGAGCATCAAAAACAAGGCGAAACAGCGCCGTTTCCAAGGTTTTGCAGACATCCCCGTCATTCCTCCTTTTTCTTTTTATTATAAAGAAAAAGCGAGAGGATGTGAAGCAAAAACGGCAAAATTCAGGGAAAAAGCAAAAGCCATTTTTTGTCTAGTAAGAAAAAATAATGGAATAGATGAAAAAAATTTATGGAAAAATTTCGGTTTTTTTTGGCTTTTTTCCTCCTTTGTGTTATGATGAAACAAAGACAAAGGGAGGAGGAGCGGCAATGAAACTGACAGTTTTAGTAGAAAATCATGCGCCGTTAGCGAGCCGCTGTTTGGCAGAACATGGATTGGCTCTTTGGATAGAAGACGAAAGCAGCCGGGTGCTTTTCGATACGGGGGCAAGCGGCATTGTGCTGCAAAATGCGCAAAAGCTGGGCATTGACCTTCGTCAAGCCACAGATATCGTGCTGTCCCACGGTCATTATGACCATACTGGCGGGCTGCCTCAGCTGCTGGCGGCGGGGGTGTTAGAGAAAAAAATCATCACTTGTCACCCGGATGCGTGGCTGGAAAAGGTGGATGACGGCCGCTATATTGGTGCGCCCATGGGACCAGATGTGCTGGAACGGGTGGCCACCGTGCGCATGAGCAAAAAACCAAGGCGCGTTTCCAAGCATCTGATGTTTTTGGGTGAGATTCCCCGGACCAATGATTTTGAAAATAAAAAACCTTTGGGATTGTGCAAAAAAGACGGAAAGGAACAGCCGGACTTTTTGCTGGATGACAGTGCTTTGGTATATGAGGCAAAAGAAGGAATTTTCATCATTGCAGGCTGTTCTCATAGTGGTATTTGCAATATTATTTCCTATGCCAAAACATTGTTTGCCAATCGGCCTGTTTTGGGTGTTTTGGGCGGTTTTCATCTTTTTGAAGAAAACGAACAGCTGCAACGGACGGCAGAGTTTTTACAAAAAGAACAAATTGCCTCTTTGTATCCTTGCCATTGTATTTCTTTTGCAGCCAGAGCCGCGCTGCATCGGATAACGCCTATCCGGGAAATTTCGGTGGGAGAAAACATCCAGGCAGAATAACGACAACGGGGAAGGTGAATGGTATGGCAAGATCCTATGAGATGGATATGAGTGAAGGACCACTGTTGGGGAAGCTGCTGCGTTTTAGCATCCCGCTGATGTTTTCCGGCATTTTGCAGCTGCTGTTTAATGCGGCAGACATTGTGGTGGTGGGGCGGTTTGCCGGACAGCAGTCGTTGGCAGCGGTGGGCTCCACCTCGTCTTTTATCAACTTAACCATCAATTTATTTGTAGGTATTTCATTGGGCGTAAATGCAGTGGTGGCCAGGCATTACGGCAACCGGGATATGGAAGCTGTGGCTGATACGGTGCATACGGCCATGTTGTTAAGTTTTTTAAGCGGCATTTTTTTGGCATTATTGGGCCAGGTGATTATTCGGCCGCTGCTGGAGCTGATGCAGTCGCCGGAGGATGTCATTTCTCTTTCCACACTTTACTTGAAGATTTATTTTTTGGGTATGCCGGCTTTTATGGCTTATAACTTTGCCAGCTCCATCCTGCGGGCCATGGGAGACACCAAGCGGCCGCTGTATTTTCTTTTTGCAGCAGGGGTGGTTAATGTCTGTTTGAATCTGGTTTTTGTGATTGGGTTTTCGCTGGATGTCATGGGGGTTGCCCTGGCAACGATCATTTCCCAATATATCTCGGCTGTGCTGGTGCTGCTGACATTGGTGCGGCTGGACGGGCCGTGTAAGTTTTATTTTCGTAAGATGCATCTGCATTTGGTGCGGGTGAAAGAAGTGCTGCTCATTGGGCTGCCTTCGGGGGTGCAGGGGATTTTGTTTTCCATTTCCAATGTGATGATCCAAAGCAACATCAATTCCTTTGGTTCTGTGGTGATGGCAGGCAATTCTGCTTCGGCCAACATTGAAGGCTTTGTCTACACCTCTATGAATGCTTTTTCTCAAACGGCCGTCAGCTTTGTGGGGCAAAACTTCGGCGCTGGGAAAAAAGATCGGATTCGCCGCTCCATCTGGATGTGTGCAACAATGGTGACCATTGTGGGATTGGTGATGGGCATCACCCTTTTGTTCACTTCTGACTTTTTCCTGGGGATTTATACGACAGATGAGGAGGTCATTGCCATTGGCGCAGAACGGTTAGCAGTGGTCTGTACCACCTATTTCCTCTGCGGCGTCATGGATGTTTTGGTGGGCAGCCTGCGGGGGCTTGGATATGCCATTGTGCCCATGTTTATTTCCATTTTGGGCATTTGCGGGCTGCGTATTTTGTGGATGGCAACGGTCTGCGTTTGGTATCCGACGCCGTTTACACTCTACCTGTCTTATCCAGTGACTTGGATTATCACCCTTAGTGTGGATGTGGTCTGTATGCTTTATTTGTACCGCAAAATTTTTGGAAAAACAAAACAAACGGCAGCATGAGCGAAGGAGAAAACAATGCAAACAATTTATTATGGCACGGGAAAAGGGAAGTCTGCCGCAGCAGTGGGAAATGCACTGCTGGCAGCGGCAGAGGGAAAAACGGTGGCAGTGGTGCAGTTTCTTAAAGACGGCTTAGAGACAAGCGCGTTTTCTTTGCCCACACTGCACTGGTTTTCTCTCGGAAGGCAGTTTGACTTTTTCCGTATTCTGCCTCAGCAGGTGCAAGAAGAAGTGACATCAACCCACCATCGTTTGCTAAAAGAAGCAGTGCAGGTGGTCCAAGCAGGCGGATATCTGGTGCTGGATGAGGTGCTCAATGCCTTAAGCTTTGGCCTGGTGGAAGAAGAAGAGCTGCAAAAGGCTTTGGCCGCCTTGCCTGCAGAGGTGGAAATACTTTATACGGGAAAGATGCCTCCCCTATGGTTATTGGAGCAGGCCGACATGGTAACTCGCTTTTTGCAGGAAAAACAACCGCAGCAGCCGGAAATGATGGCGGGCATTCCCGTGGAATTATAGGTTTGGTCAACTGAAAAGCAAAATGGAAAAAGATAAAATATGCAAAAATTAAGAATATAAATCAAAAAAACCGGGGAGAAAAAGAAAAAATCCTCGGTTTTTTTGGATAATATGGATTTTTTTTGTTTTTTTGTATCTGCGCAAAAATCAAATAAAATGACGTTTTTTTGATTTATCTTTCGTATAACGGGAAAATACGCTTGAAAAAGACCTGTTTTTACGGTATAATCGAATTACGAGTGCCTGTTACCATGGGAGAGAACAGGCAGGAAAACAACCTGAAGGAGGAATAATTATGAAAAAAAGAACCTTAGGCATTGCAGCTGCCCTGTTGGCGCTGACGATGGTGGTGACTGGCTGTTCTGCAAGCTCTGATGGAGCAGCGGCAGAAGGCGGCACCAGCAAAGTAAGAATGGCCACAGGCGGTACATCCGGTACATACTATGCCTATGGTGGTGTCATTGCGCAGTCCATCAGCGATACCACAGGGATCTCTTTTGACGTGCAGTCCACCGGTGCATCCAAAGCAAACATCGGTTTGATTGCCGATGGTGAAGTGGATATGGCCATGGTGCAAAACGACGTGATGGATTATGCTTATAATGGCACAGACTTGTTCGATGGGGAAAAAACAGAAAACTTCCAGTCCATGGCAGGGCTGTATGCAGAAGTTTGCCAGGTTATTGCAAATCCTGCCGCTGGCATTGAAACAGTTGCAGATTTGAAAGGCAAACGCGTTTCTGTCGGCGATGCCGGCAGCGGTGTGGAATTTAACGCAAAACAAATTTTGGCAGCTTATGGCGTAACCTTTGACGATATTGAAGTACAGAACTTGTCTTTCTCTGACTCTGCCAATGCCATGAAAGACAACAAAATCGACGCATTTTTCTGCACCGCCGGTGCACCTACCACTGCCATTATGGAACTGTCCAGCACCAATGACATCAAAGTGCTCAGCATTGACGGCGCAGAAGCAGAAGCGCTGATGGCTGATTATCCATTCTATACTGCTTACAGCATCCCAGGCGATACCTATAGCGGCATGGATGGCGACGTTCAGACGGTGGCTGTAAAAGCAACGCTGATTGTAAATCCTGATTTGTCGGAAGACACTGTTTATAACATGACAAAAGCATTGTTTGAAAACAAAGAAGATATTACGGCAGGCAATGCCAAAGGGGAAGAACTGGATCCTGCATATGCAGTAGACGGTATTTCCGTTCCTTTCCATCCGGGTGCAATCAAATACTTCCAGGAAGTAGGCGTGATGGAATAATTCCGTTTTTCAAACAAAGTGTTCCAACCAAACGTTTGGCCGCAGCGGCGATTTTCGCTGTTGCGGCTGTCTTTGTGTTTGCGCTGTTTTCACCCGGAGAAACGGTGCTTCGCTTAACAAACGGGGAAACGGGCCAGGTGTATGCAGAATATGAGGTGGCAGATGGAGATACTTTTTCCATCACCTTTATTCATTCTGTCAACAAAAGCCCGGTGACAGAAGGATATATCATTGATGGGGACGAGATCTATCTGGAGTCATGTTTGTACAGCGCCTTTGGCGCGGGCGTGGCCACAGAAGTGGAAGAGGGGCAAAGCCTTTCTTATACGGAAGACGGCCAGATGCTGATAGCGGGATTTCATCGAAAGATGAATCACCTTTCTTATATTGTGGGCACCGTTTCTGATCATGTACTGCAGTTGGGAACAGAGGAAATTAGTCTGCGTCAATTGTGCGGAAGAAACAGTACCGTTCAGTTTTCGATCCAAAAAAAACGCCCATGGGACAAGTTGCTGCCTTGAGCGAGAAGGAGGAATTGTATGTCTGAGTTTTTGGATAAAGAAAGAAAAAAAATTGTAAAAGGACAGGAAGAAAAAAAAGAAGCTGCAGTCAAAGCAACAGATGAATTGATGCAAGAAGATGAAGCACGGATGCAGGAAGTGCTGGCGGAATTTGACCGGGAAAGCAACACCCGCCGGTTTGAAGGCGTGCCAAAGCTGGTAACGAGAATCATGCTGATTGCCTTTTCCATCTATGCGTTGTGGATGAATGTGTTCAGCTCTCTGCCAGAGCAGATTCGCCGGGCGTCTTTTGTGGGTATTGTCATTTTTATGGCGTTTATTTTATATCCAGCCAAAAAAAGCGGGGCCAAGAAGGTCAATTATGTGCCTTGGTATGACTTTTTGCTGGGCATTGTCGGCGGAGGCTGTTTCTTTTATTATGTGGTGAATTTTCAAGAAATCGTCAATCGTGCCGGCCGCAGCACCACGCTGGATATTGTCATCGGTATCATTGGTATTTTAATCTTAGCAGAAATCTGCCGCCGTGTGGTGGGTATCCCCATTTTGGTGGTGGTCACTTGTTTTGTGGTATATGCCTTTGTATCTGGATTTAGCTTAAAGAGAATCATTTCCCATTTATTTTTTACCACAGAAGGTGTCATCGGCACGCCCATTGGTGTTTGCTCTACGTTTATTGTTCTTTTTATTTTGTTTGGATCCTTTTTGGACAAAACGGGTGTCGGCCGTTTCTTTATTGAAATTGCCAACTCCATTGCAGGCGCTGCCACTGGCGGCCCTGCAAAAGTTGCCGTCATTGCCAGTGCCTTGCAGGGGATGATCAGCGGTTCTTCTGTGGCCAACACCGTTGGCAGCGGCAGCTTTACCATCCCAATGATGAAAAAAACCGGCTATCCGCCGGAATTTGCCGCAGCCGTGGAAGCTGCCGCCTCCACCGGCGGACAGATTATGCCGCCCATCATGGGGGCCGCCGCCTTCTTGATGGCAGAAATGACCAACACGCCGTATTCAGAAATTGTCATTGCCGCTGTGCTGCCAGCATTCTTATACTTTGCCGGTATTTTCTTGATGGTGCATTTTGAAGCAAAAAAACTGGGGTTAAACGGTTTGAATAAGGAAGACATCCCAGGATTTTTCTCTTTGATGTTCTCCCGGGGCTATTTGCTGCTGCCTTTGGTGGTGCTGGTATATTGTATGATGTCCGGCAAAACCTCTTCCATGAGTGCCGTCTATGCCATCATCACCTCCATTGTGGTAAGTATGTTCCGCAAGGACACCAGAATGAGCCTCAATACCTTTTTTGAAGCGCTGGAAAACGGCGCAAGAAACACCCTGGGGGTTGCCATTGCCTGCTCCATTGCCGGCATCATCGTTGGTACGGTAACGCTGACTGGTCTGGGATTGAAACTGGCCACCGGGCTTTTGAGCCTTTCTGGCGGCATCACCATTGTGGCGCTGTTCTTTACCATGATTGCCTGCATCATTTTGGGCATGGGTGTGCCGACGACGGCCAACTATGTCATTATGGCTACCATCACGGCACCTATCGTGATTAAATTGGGGATTCCAACCATGGCGGCCCATATGTTTGTGTTCTATTTCGGCATCGTGGCCGATATTACGCCGCCGGTGGCTTTGGCCGCCTATGCCGGCAGCGCCATTGCCCACAGCGATCCCTTTAAGACAGGGGTGACGGCGACGAGAATTGCCATCACGGCCTTCATCATTCCTTATGTCTTTGCCTTCAGCCCAGAATTGCTGCTGGTGGGCGGCTCTTTGGTGGATGCGCTGTTGATTATGGTGACGGCATTTATTGGGATGCTGGGCGTTTCCACCGGTATGGAAGGCTATATGATGAGCAAACTGCATCCATTGCAGCGGCTTCTTTGCCTGGCTGGCGGCATTACGCTGATTATCCCTGGCGCCATCACTGATGTCATTGGGATTGCCCTCATTGGCGTTGTCTTTGTGATGCAGTATTTACAGCAGAGAAAAGCTGTGGCCTAAAGCAGCTGGAAAACGGCAATCCGTTATGAAACAAAGCAGAAATCCTTTTGCAGAAGGGTTTCTGCTTTTTTTTGGCTTATTTCAGCTGGATTCAACCAGAATCTATTTTTTGGGCGCCGCAGTGTTTTCAAAAATCAAGGAAAAACATCGGACTTTGAGGAACAGGCTTTTGGACAGCGCCTTTTTACATAAAAGAAATGTTTTTGCGGAAAATAGAAAAAAGCGGTGGAAAGAACCTGTCCTGCCTTACCTTGCAACCCATTTGGATATGGTGTATAATGAAGGAAGTGGTATGATTTGGGAAAAATATCCATGGAAAGGGAGTTTGCATATGATGTTACAGAAAAAAACAGTAGACGATTGTCAGGTGAAAGGAAAACGGGTGCTGGTGCGCTGCGATTTTAACGTACCCATCCAAAACGGTGTCATCACCGATGAAAACAGAATCACGGCAGCTTTGCCAACCATCCAAAAACTCATCGACGAAGGCGGCCGGGTGATTTTGTGCTCTCACATGGGAAAACCCAAGGGAGAATATAAACCAGAGCTGTCTTTGGCGCCGGTGGCCAAACGGCTTTCTGAACGGCTGGGGCGTCCGGTGGTCTTTGCCGCCGATGAAACGGTGGTGGGCGAAAACGCCAAAAAAGCCGTGGCAGAAATGAAAGACGGCGATGTGGTGCTGTTGGAAAACACCCGGTTCCGCAAAGAAGAAACGAAAAATGAAGACGCTTTCAGCCAAGAACTGGCCAGCCTTTGCGACATTTATGTGGACGATGCCTTTGGCTCCAGCCATCGGGCTCATTGTTCTACGGTGGGCGTGACCAAATTTGTGAAAGAATCGGCGGTGGGCTATTTGATGGAAAAAGAAATTGCTTACCTGGGCAATGCCGTCAACCACCCAGTGCGCCCATTTGCTGCCATTTTGGGCGGCGCCAAGGTGGCCGATAAAATTGCAGTCATCAATAACCTGCTGGAAAAAGTGGACATCCTCATCATTGGCGGAGGCATGGCCTATACGTTCCTGGCTGCCAAAGGCTATGAAGTGGGCAACTCCCTGTTGGACAAGGACAGCATTGGCTATGCCAAAGAGATGATGGCAAAGGCGGCCGAAAAAGGCGTGGAATTCTTGCTGCCTGTGGATACCATTGTGGTGCAGGAATTTAAAAACGATACGCCTTACCAGGCGGTGGACTCCAACGCCATCCCAGCAGGCTGGGAAGGGGTGGACATTGGGCCAAAAACCTGCGCTTTGTTTGCCGATGCCCTGAAAAAAGCAAAAACCGTCGTTTGGAACGGGCCAATGGGTGTCTTTGAATTTGAAAACTTTGCCAAAGGCACCATTGCCGTAGCCAAGGCCATGGCAGAGCTGGAAGATGCCACCACCATCATCGGCGGCGGCGACAGTGCAGCAGCTGTCAATATCCTGGGCTTTGGCGACAAAATGAGCCATATCTCCACCGGCGGCGGCGCTTCGCTGGAATTTTTGGAAGGCAAAGAACTGCCCGGTGTTGCAGCAGTGAACGATAAATAAGAAGCGAGGAAAAAAGCGATGAGAAAAAAGATTGTAGCTGGCAACTGGAAAATGAATAAAACCCCAAAGGAAGCTTTGGAATTGGTGGAGCTGTTAAAAGACAAAGTGGATACGGATCAGGTGGATGTGGTCTTTTGCGTGCCAGCCATCGACATCATCCCTGTGGCAGAAGCCCTGAAAGGCACCAAGATTGCCTTGGGCGCCCAGAATATGCACTTTGAAGAAAGCGGCGCCTTTACCGGCGAAATTTCTGCCGCCATGCTCAAAGAATGCGGCGTGCAGTATGTGGTGCTGGGCCATTCGGAACGGAGAGAATATTTTGGCGAAAGCGATGAAACGGTGAACAAAAAAGTGAAAAAAGCCTTGGAACATGGCCTCACCCCCATCATGTGCTGCGGAGAAACATTGCAGCAGCGGGAAGAAGGCGTCACCATGGAACACATCCGCACCCAAATCAAACGGGGCCTGCTGGGTGTTGCTGCCAGCGATGTGGCAAACATGGTCATTGCCTATGAACCCATCTGGGCCATTGGCACCGGCAAAACGGCCACCGATGAACAGGCAGAAGAAGTGTGCGCTGCCATCCGCCAGGTGGTGGGCGAAGTCTTTGGAGCAGACACGGCCGAAGCTGTGCGCATCCAGTACGGCGGCAGCGTCAACGGCAAAAACGCCGCATCCCTCTTTGCCAAAGCCGACATTGACGGCGGCTTGGTGGGCGGCGCCAGCTTGAAGGCTGAATTTGAACAGATTGTAAAGTTTGGGTGAGATGATGAAGACAACAGTTTTAATGATATTAGACGGCTTTGGCATCAATGACCGCACCGAAGGCAACGCCATTGCCCAGGCCAAGACACCGGTGCTGGACATGCTGCGGGAAAAATACCCGTATGTCAAAGGCTATGCCAGCGGGCTGGATGTGGGACTTCCGGCCGGACAGATGGGTAACTCCGAAGTGGGGCACCTGAACATGGGGGCCGGGCGTATTGTCTATCAGGAATTGACACGGATTACCAAAAGCATTGCCGATGGAGATTTTTTTGAAAACCCGGCTTTGCTGAAAGCTGTGGAGCAGGTGAAACAAAAGAACTCTGCCCTTCATTTTTGCGGCCTGCTCAGCGACGGCGGCGTCCATAGCCACATGGACCATTTGAAAGCATTGCTGCGCTTGGCCAAAGAGCAAGGCTTGACGAAAGTCTATGTCCACGGCTTTTTTGACGGACGGGATTGTCCTCCCACTTCCGGCGCCGGATTTTTGGCCCAGATGGAAGAAGAAATGCGTGAACTTGGCGTGGGGCGTATGGCCTCTGTCATGGGCCGCTATTATGCCATGGACCGGGATAACCGGTGGGAGAGGGTGCAAAAGGCTTATGACTGCATGACGCTGGGCGAAGGAGAAGCCATCACCGATCCGGGCGCCTATATAGCCCAAAGCTATGAAGCAGGCGTCACCGACGAGTTTTTGGTGCCGGCCCATGTGGTGGATGAAGAAGGAAAGCCCATTGGCGTGATTCATCCAGAAGACGCGGTGGTGTTCTTTAACTTCCGTCCCGACCGAGCCAGAGAATTGACCAGAGCCTTCTGTGATCCCGATTTTACTGGCTTTGAACGGAAACAGCGGGAAGATGGCATTTGCTTTGTTTGCTTTACCAATTACGATAAAACCATTCCCAATAAGTTGGTGGTTTATGAAGCGCAGACGTTGAAAAATACCTTGGGCGAATACCTTTCTTCCCTGGGCTTAAAACAGTTGCGCTTGGCCGAAACGGAAAAATATGCCCATGTGACCTTTTTCTTTAACGGCGGCGTGGAAGTGCCATACGAAGGGGAAGAGCGGATTTTGGTGCCTTCACCCAAAGTGGCTACCTATGATTTGAAACCGGAAATGAGTGCTTATGAAGTGACCGACCACTTGGTGGAGGCCATTTTGGCACAAAAATATGATTTGATTATCATCAACTATGCAAACCCCGACATGGTGGGCCATACAGGCGTGATGGAAGCGGCCGTGGCGGCGGTGGAAGCCATCGATACTTGTGTGGGGCGTGTGTATGATGCATTGTTACAAACGGGAAGCCAGATGTTTTTATGCGCCGACCATGGCAACAGCGATCAGATGATCGATTATGAAAGCAATGCGCCTTTTACGGCCCATACCACAAATCCGGTGCCGTTTTTGCTCATCAATGGCCCTGACGGCCTTGGGTTAAAAGAAGGCGGTAAACTGGCAGACATTGCCCCAACGCTGTTGGCGCTGATGGGCTTGCCAATTCCAAAAGAAATGACGGGCACCTCGTTATTGGTGTCGTTATAAAAATAAGGGAGGAATGATTCCAATGAAAAGCTATCTTGAAATTTTGGATGTATATGCAAGAGAAATTCTCGACTCCAGAGGCAATCCAACCGTAGAGGTGGAAGTCACGGTGGATGGCGGTGTGATGGGCCGTGCGGCCGTACCAAGTGGCGCATCCACAGGCCAGTTTGAAGCCGTAGAGCTGCGGGACGGCGGCGAACGGTATAACGGCGCCGGCGTGCAAGAAGCCGTGGAAAATGTCAATACGGTCATTGCCGATGAAATCATTGGGATGAATGCGCTGGATCAGGTGGCTGTGGATAAAACCATGATCGCTTTGGACGGCACAGACAACAAAGCAAAATTGGGCGCCAACGCCATTTTGGGCGTGTCCATGGCCGTGGCCAAGGCCGCAGCCAACGCACTGGATATTCCTCTATATGAATACTTGGGCGGCTGCAATGCCAAAACCATGCCAGTGCCTATGATGAATATTATGAACGGCGGCAAACATGCCGATAACACCGTGGATTTCCAGGAATTTATGATTATGCCTGTAGGCGCACCTTCCTTTAAAGAAGCACTGCGGATGTGTGCCGAAGTATATCATAACCTGAAAAAAGTATTGAAGGGCAAAGGCCTGTCCACCGCCGTAGGCGATGAAGGCGGTTTTGCACCAGACCTGGCGACGGCAGACGAAGTCATCGACCAGATCAAAGAAGCCGTAGAACAGGCCGGCTATGTGTTTGGCAAAGACATTGTCATTGCTTTGGACCCAGCTACCAGCGAGCTGTACAAAGAAGACGGCAAATATCACTTTGAAGGCGAAAGCAAAATGGCCGGCAAAGAAATCATCCGCACCAGCGAAGAAATGGTGGCACTGTGGAAGGCCCTTTGCGAAAAATACCCCATCGTTTCCATCGAAGACGGCTTGGCCGAAGAAGACTGGGAAGGCTGGCAGTTGTTGACCAAAGAATTGGGCGACAAAGTGCAGCTGGTGGGCGACGACCTGTTTGTAACCAACACCAAACGGTTGCAAAAAGGCATTGACCTGAAAGCAGGTAACGCTATTTTGATCAAAGTAAACCAGATTGGTACTTTGACCGAAACCTTCGACGCCATTGCTTTGGCACACCGTCATAACATGACCGCCATTGTGAGCCATCGTTCCGGCGAAACGGAAGATGCGACCATCGCCGACATTTCTGTGGCTGTGAACGCAGGCCAGATCAAAACCGGTGCACCGGCCAGAAGCGACCGGGTGGCTAAATACAACCAGTTGCTGCGCATCGAAGAAGAACTGGACGATGTAGCCATCTATCCTGGCATGGATGCTTTCTTTAACATCAAACGCTAAGGTACGGCTGTTCGGAAAAACGAAATGAGACAAAACACCGCCTTTTGGAGTTTCCAAAGACGGTGTTTTTTTGTTTGAAACCAATGTTTGCTGTCAGGCATGGGGCAGCGTCTCAAACAATGCCTCCCATAGGGTGTCCCACAGCGTTTTTCCCTGGGGCGGTGTGGTCGGTGTGAAAGAGGAGAGTGCGCAAAATGCTTCATACCACACCAGTGCCTTTTGCCAGGCGGGTGGCAAATAGGGCAGCAACGTTTGATGCAGGAAAAAGGATGTGGTGCAGGCGGCGTTCATCCAAGAGGCTGGGCGCAAAGAAGAGGACTTGGCAGCATCGCCTTCCTTCGCCGCCGCAGTTGTTTCGTCGACAGAAGTTTTTTGTGATGCCAAAGCATTGCATTCTGCTTGCTCTACGGCATCGGTCGGTTCTATCTGGGGGGATGATGGCTGGGAAGAAAGCCATGGTTGCAACTGTTCATATAGGGCGCGTGCTTTTTCCCAATCCTCGGCCGAAAAAGAAGCACCCATCAAAGGATTAGGCTTCGCACACATTGCAGCCGCCTGTGGCCGTTAAGCCGCCTTGGCCACAGCTCATCAACAGCAGCAACAACAGCAGCCAGGATGTATCTTCCCCTTCTGAAATGCCGGAAAACCCTCCATTGAGCAGCATCATCATCAAAAGCAGCATTCCTTGTTGATTCATTGTTCCATTTCCCATGATACATGGTCCCCTTT
>CALWLF010000052.1 GCA_944381455.1 uncultured Clostridia bacterium
CCATATTTCTTTTTCCGAATTGCAGCAGCTGCGTTTCATGCGCGGCGTACGGGATTATTTTTCCTTGGAACATCATTTGGACCACCTTTCTTTGGGTGCTATCAGTACCGAGCAGCTGCATTTTGCCATGTATACCAACAGCGATCATGCCATAACCAATCTTCTCTTACATACCGATCTTTGCGTCCTGGGCATCAATTTTCTTTATCCAAATTATCAGCAATACAACATCAAAGCTTTGCCCATTTGTGACTGTGAACCTTTTTTGACCATTGGTTTTTTGAAACGAGAACAGACTGTCCTAAGCGAAGCGGCGCATTGGTTTTTGGATGCTTTTCAAACAATCCTTTGATTTTATTGGTTTCACGTGAAATGGTGTGTAAAAAAGCCAGAAAATTGACCTTTGTTATAACTTTTTGTTAGAGCCCATCATAAGAAAAAAAACAGTAGTAAGTTTTGACTAACCATGATATGATTACCTCCGAACTAAATCAAACCATTGTAGTAAGGAGGAACTTTATGAAAAAGAAATGGTGCAGCTTGTTGCTGCTTGGGGCCCTTTGTGTTTCAATGCTTGGCGGCTGCTCTGGCAGCAGTACCAAAACCAGCACAACCACAGAGGAAACAGAAACAACCGAAACCACTTCCCAAACGGGGGAGGCCAAAGACTCGCTTGTTTTTGTGAACTATCGCGACATTCGTGATTTGAACCCGCATTTATATGCCGGTGAAATGTATGCCCAAGAAATGCTTTTTGAGACATTGGTTAATATCACTGCCGATGGTTACGAAGGCTGTCTGGCCGAAAGTTGGGACATCAACGAGGATGGAAAAATCTATACCTTCCATATTCGCCCCGACGTTTATTTTTCGGATGGAGAAGTGTGTGATGCCTATGCCATCAAAGCCAATTTTGATGCCATCATCGAAAACAAAGACCGCCACACATGGCTGGAAATGATGAACTTGTTAGTAGGAGTTTCTGCACCAGACGAAAGCACCTTTGTGATTGAGCTTTCAGAACCATACTACCCACTTTTGACAGAATTGGGCGTAACCAGACCGTTTGCCATGATTTCTCCGGCTGCCATGAAAGACGGCAGCACAAAAGACGGCGTCAATGCTTATATCGGTACCGGGCCTTATGTACTAAGCGAATTTGTTACTGATGAATATGCTATTTTCACCGCCAACGAAAACTATTGGGGAGAGCAGCCAGCCATCAAAGAAATCACCGTAAAAGTTATCCCGGACAATCAAACCAGAATCTTGGCTTTGGAAAAAGGAGAAATTGATTTTATCTTTGGTAAAAACATGATTGACGCTGATGCTATAAACCAGTACATGGACAGCGAAGATTTTACTGTGGCTCTTTCTGACCCTACGTCTACCCGCCACATTGTAATCAACACCACCAATGAATTGCTTTCAGACGTCAAAGTCCGCCAGGCCTTGCAGCACGCCACCAACAAACAGGCTATCTCCGAAGGGATTTTTTATGGCTTGGAAGAACCGGCAGATACACTTTTTGCCACCACAGTACCTTATTGTGACATCGATCTGGAGCCATACGCCTATGATATGGAATTAGCGGCTTCCCTTTTGGCGGAAGCCGGCTGGAGTGCTGGCAGCGATGGTGTGCTGACAAAAAATGGACAGCCCTTAGCACTGGAACTTCTTTATAACAGTGACAGCGTGACAGAAAAAGCCATTGCAGAATATCTGCAAAGCGAATATGCACAACTGGGAATCTCCCTGACCATCCATGGAGAAGAAGAACAGTCCTACCGCGATCGTATGAAAGCTGGTAATTTTGATTTGGTCTTCAATATCTGTTGGGGAACGCCTTATGATCCTCAATCTTCTTTGGCTGCCATGCGCGCACCTGTATACGGAGATTACGCCGCACAGCAGGGTTTGGAAGACAAGGCAGAAATTGATGAAGCCATTACAGAAATTCTGGTCTCTACAGATGAGCAAAAACGCCAAGAACTTTATACCTTTGTACTGACCAGCCTCCATGAAGATGCAGTCTATATTCCATTAACATATGAGTGCAACAAAGCGATCTACCGATCCGATATGCAAGGCTTCCATTTTACCCAAACACAATATGAAGTGCCTTTTGAAGATTTTTATTATGAATAATCGCATAAATGGATCACAAACGGGCTGCCTTGTTTGACGGGCAGCCTCGTTTTCGGTCAGAAAGGAGTTTTATCGTATGAAACAGTACGTATTCAAACGAATTTTAAGCACCATTCCGCTCTTGCTGATTATTTCCTTTGTCTGCTTTGTCTTTATCAATTTGATCCCTTCTAATCCGGCAGAAGTGGCCCTGCGGGTAAGGCAAGTCCCCATTATCACAGAAGAAGCCATTGCCGAAGTAGAGGCAGAGCTTGGGCTAAACAGGCCATTTTTGGTGCGTTATGTTTCCTGGCTTTTCGATTGTTTGAAAGGAGATTTTGGCATCAGCTATGTCAACCCCAGCCGGACTGTGGCCGGGGAATTGGCCCGCTGCTTACCGGCCACGCTCCAACTGGCCGGGGCCTCTTTGGTGCTGGTCATCTTATTAAGCATTCCCATTGGCTTTTTGTGTGCTGTATACAAAGATGGCATTTTTGATAAAGTGATGCGGGCATTGGTATTTATCACCACGGCAATGCCGCCTTATTGGGTAGGGCTTTTACTGATGTGGTTCATTTCCATCAAGCTGGATTTACTGCCCACCAGCGGCGGCGGTTCCTTCGCCCATTTGATCTTACCGGCCTTCACCGTCTCCCTCAGCTATATTTCCACCTATATCCGTCTCATCCGCAACAACATGCTGGAAAATATGAAACAGGATTATGTGCTTTATGCCAATGTACGGGGACTGCCGCAAAAAGTGATTTTGATAAAACACATTTTGAAAAATTCCATGCACACCTGTATTGTGGCCATTGGCATGAGCATCCCACAGCTCATCAGCGGCACCATTGTTGTTGAAAATGTATTTGCCTGGCCTGGCCTTGGCACCCTTTGCATCAGCTCGATTTTTAACCGAGATTATCCCATCATACAAGCCTATGTGCTTTTGATTGGCGTGCTATTTGTGGTGTTTAATTTACTATTTGATATTTTACAAACCGTTTCCGATCCAAGATTGAGAAAGGAGGGGGCATAAAAAATGGCCAAACGATTTTGGAAAAATAAAACGGCCGTTGGTACAGTTTTTTTTGTGGTACTCATCGCGCTTTTAGGTATTTTAGCGTCCTGGATCGCGCCCAATGATCCCTATGCCGCTGATATTCTGCACAAATACGAATCCATGAGCGCCCAATTTCCCCTTGGCACAGACCATTTGGGCCGCTGCATTTTGTCCCGGCTGCTTTACGGCATCCGGCCAACACTTGGCCTGGCGCTGTTGACCATGCTGGGGACCATCGGCATCGGGGCCTTGATGGGGCTTTTGGCCGGCTATTTTCGCGGCTGGGTGGAGGAACTGATCATGCGCATTGTGGATGTGATGCTGTCCTTTCCAAGCCAGGTGATGGTGTTTGCCGTGGTGGCTTTGCTGGGTATCAGTGTGCAAAACGTGGTTTTGGCCAATGTGTTTATCAAATGGGCCTGGTATGCCCGTATGATTCGTGCTGGCGTGATGCAGTACCGAGAAAAAAACTTCATCCAGTTTTCCCGCTGCATCGGCACGCCGGAATGGTTTATTTTGCTGCGTCATCTGCTGCCCTCCATTGCGGCAGATTTGGCTGTGCTGGCCTCTCTTGATGTGGGCTGGGCCATCATCAATATTTCCACCATGTCCTTTTTGGGCCTGGGCGTACAGGCGCCAACACCAGAATGGGGCGCCATGCTCAACGAAGCAAAAAATGTCTTAACCAGCAATCCTTCCCAAATGATTTTCCCTGGGTTAGCGATTGTGGTGCTGGTTTCCGTATTTAACCTAATGGGGGATGCCCTGCGAGACGTATTGGATCCAAAGGAGGTGGCGAAATGACACCTGTGCTAGAAGCCAGCCATCTGTCGGTGACCTTGACTGTGGGAAAAAAAAGAAAACAGCTGGTGAAAGATTCCTCCTTTGCCGTTTATCCCGGAGAATGCCTGGGCATCTTGGGGGAATCTGGCAGCGGCAAAAGCATGACCGTTAAATCCATGCTGGGATTGCTGGACCAGCATTTTTCCATCACTGGCAAAGCTCTTTTTTACGGCAAAGACTTATTGCAGGAAAAAAGAGAAACCCTGCGCGCCATGCGGGGAAAAGACATCACCATGGTGCTGCAAAACCCCATGACCTGCTTTGATCCCCTCTATCGCATCGGAAACCAAATGGCAGAAACCTTTGCAGCCCACACCAACTGGTCCCCGCAAAAAATCCAGGAGGAATCCCTTGTTATTTTGGAACGGATGCAAATTCAAAATCCGAAAGAAGCGCTGCAAAAATATCCGCATCAGCTTTCCGGCGGTATGCTGCAGCGGATTATGATTGGTCTGGCTGTGGCGTTAAAACCAAAACTGCTTATTGCCGATGAACCCACCACCGCCATCGATGCCATCACCCAAAAAGAAATCCTAGATGCCTTTTTGGAAATCAAGCAGGAACATCAAACAGCCATGATTTTCATCACCCACGACCTAGGCGCCATTGCAAAAGTGGCTGACCGTCTTTTGGTGATGAACCAGGGCGAAATTGTGGACGAAGGCACGTATTCTCATATCCTACATCACGCCCAGGACCGCTACACCAAGCTTTTGATTGAAAAGCGGCAAGCCGTCATGGGACGCTATCAACAGGTTTTGGGAGGCATGATATGATTACATTGGAAAATATCTGTGTCAGCTTCAAAAGCGAACACCAAAAAAAATGGTTTGAAACCACCCGCACGCAAGTGCTTTTTGATATCAATTTATCCATCCCAAAGGGAAGCTGCATTGGCATTTTAGGAGAGTCGGGCAGCGGCAAAAGCACCCTGGGACGGGTGCTTTGCGGCTTGCTGAAGCCAGACAGCGGCACCATTACCCTGGACGGCGTACCAATTTACGGCAGCAAACAGGGTAGAAAGCTGCTGCAGCAAAAACTCAGTGTCGTTTTTCAAGACTATACCACCTCCGCCAACCCTCGATTTTCCATCCAGGAAGTGCTGCTGGAGGGAATTCGGGCCAGACAGCGGAAAGGGGAGCCGGTGAAGGATTTGGCGGCAGAGCTTTCTGGCCTGCTTTCTTTGGTGGGACTGGATGATTCCTTTTTGTCTCGATTTCCTCACGAGCTTTCGGGCGGACAGCTGCAGCGGGTTTGTATTGCACGGGCTGTTGCCTGCCAGCCTGAGGTGATTTTGTTTGACGAGGCCATCTCTTCCCTGGATGCCCATACGCAGGTACAGATCATGGACCTCTTGCAGGAACTGAAAGAAAAACTTTCTCTCACATATTTATTTATCACCCACGACTTGACTTCCATTACGTATCTGTGCGATGAAGTGCTGTTTTTGTACCACGGCCGCATCACAGACCATCGTCCCGTTTGCACCTTGCACCAAACCACCGATGCATATGCCAAAAAATTGCTGCAATCCATCTTGATCTAAAGCACAGGGCACAGACCGGACGAACCCGTTCTTTTGCTGCATACTGGATAAAATCCATAAAAAAACTATGTTTTTGTAACATATTTTGGCAGACTGGGGCGAAAAAAAGCTTACGAAGCCAAACTTCCCTATGGTAAAATAAGCAGGATGTAAAACAGAGCAAAAAAGAACCGGCGCCCATCCGGCAAACGACAACCACATGCGTCATGCGGAAACAACTTGTTTCCGCTTCTTTTTTGCCAAAAACCAATGGGAGGAATTATTTATGCCACAAACAAAGCTGCAAAACGTCATTTTTACTATGATCATGGCCGTCATCATGGTTTACGGGATGATTGTCTATAACGTCGCCCTCAACACCGGCGGCGTCACCAATGAAACTTTTTTCCTGGCCCTACATGAATTGCCCATCATGGCGCCCATTGCCTTTGTGCTGGAATTTTTCCTTGTGGAAAAACTGGCAACCCGCTTGGCTTTCACCTTCATGCGCCCCACGGACCGGCCTCAGTTTATCACCTATGCCATCTCTACCATGATTGTCTGCATCATGTGCCCGGTTATGAGCCTCATTGCCACAGTGCTGTTCAAAGAACCAGGCTTTGGCACCTGGATTCATACCTTTGGCTGCAATATGCCCATGGCCCTGATTTGGCAGCTGTTATACTGCGGACCACTGGTGCGCCTCATCTTCCGCACTTTATTCCGCCGCCAGCTGGCACAGCAAACTTCTTCTGTCCATGCCTAATCAAAACCACTAGTAACCTAATGGTTTAAACAGCCCCTAGAAGGGGTATTGCGTGCGTATTCCCTAAAAGGGAATATCGAAGATTTGGCAACGCATTACAATCACAGGCAGCCACTTAAAGTGGCTGTCTGTTTTTTGCCTTATTCTTTTCTGCTACCCGTAAACAGGTCAATATATTCTTTCAATGATATTTGATCTGTCATATAATCTTCTTCTAATTGATTCTTTATATATTCTTTTATTGCCTTTTCATTTCTCCCAACTGTATCCACAAAATATCCTCTTGCCCAAAAATTTCTTCTGCCATATTTATACTTTAAGTTAGCATGTCTATCAAATATCATCAACGCACTCTTACTCTTGAGAAACCCTACAAATTGTGCTACACTCAGATATGGTGGTATACTAACTAACATATGGATATGATCTGGACATGCTTGTGCTTCGATTATTTCAACTTTCTTTTCATCACACAATTTTCTGATAATTTGTCCTATATCTGCTCTTAATTCTTTGTATATCACTTTTCTTCTATATTTGGGTGCAAATACTATATGAAACTGGCATCTATATTTAGAGTGTGCTGTGCTTTTTATTTCATTTTTCATGTCAAAAACCTCCTAATTTATTTTAGTAATGCGGTCGCCAAACCTTCATTCTAAAATTATAATTAGGAGGTTTTGTATACTAAAGTATTTTATTTACCCCTAGTAAAACTAGGGGTTTTGTTAAGCTAAAGCACCCAA
>CALWLF010000053.1 GCA_944381455.1 uncultured Clostridia bacterium
ACTGTGCAGCCGGAAAGCTCCATTTCAAGAGAAGAAATGGCTGTCATCTTGTTCCGCTATGCCCAAAGCAAGGGGTTTGATACGACACAGCAGGCCCTTCTTGCCAGCTATCAGGACAGTCAGGAAGTGGCCGAAAACGCTTTGGACGCCGTTTCCTGGGCCTTGGCCCATCAAATGCTGCCCACCAACGGCACAACGCTTTTGCCAAAGGAGGCAGCCACAAGGGCCGACTGTGCCACTATGATTATGCGGTTTTGCGAAGCCTATCTGCCCGATGCCTTTCCCACCGTGGGCATAAGGGCCAATGCGCAGTCCATCACGGTTCTTTCTTCCAGTCCTTCTGACGGCACTTTTGCCATCGAGATCAAGGATTTAGTCAGCACTTTGCCTGCCAAAAAGGTGGAAGTGGCCGTCTGGTCTCAGGCTGACCAAAGCGACCGGTTTACCTACACTGCCCAGCTGGAAAACGGCGCCTATGTGGTAAAGGCCAGTGTTGCCAATCATCAATTCCACTTTGGCACCTATCAGGTACAGGTTTTTGTCACCCTCTCCAACCAGATGCGCCTGCCAGCCGGCACCAGCCAGGCAGAAATTGCTGGAAGCCCGGCTCAAATCCGTCTCAACAGCGCCCTCCAGAAGGTGTATGCCCAGGCCGGCCGTGACTTATACAGCTGCTACCGCTATGTGGTAGACCATACCAGTTATCAGTCTTTGCCCATTCCGCTGACACCGCCGGAAGGCTACACAGCAGACCAATGGTATGCCCTGCTGGCTTTAGAAGAGCAACAAGGCAACTGTTTTTGCTATGCGGCGGCCTTTTATCATCTTGCCTTAGGGCTTGGTTATGACGCCCGCTTTGTGGAAGGGAAGGTGGCCATGGCCCGGGGCGGATACGGTCCCCACGGCTGGGTGGAAATCACCATCGATGGCGCCACCTATATCTGCGATCCCGATATGCAAGATGAAGCGCCCAGCAGAAATTTTTATATGCAGCCGGCAGATCATCCGGTGATTCAATATGTAAGATAGGATAGATGGTATGGTTTTTAGTTCGCTTGTTTTTTTATGTATCTTTTTGCCGGTGGTGCGCATCCTTTATGGTCTGCTGCCTGGCATCCAAGCAAAAAACGGCTTGCTGATTGTTGCAAGCCTGGTTTTTTACGCCTACGGCGAGCCGGTGTATGTTTTGATCATGATAGGAAGCATCGTTGCCAGCACTTTTTTTGCGCTGGTGCTGGCCAAAAAAACGGGACGGACCAAGCAGCTGGTGCTGCTGGCTGCCGTTTTGTTTCACATTGGGATGCTGGCCGTCTTTAAATATGCCGATATGGCCCTTTCCACCTGGAATTATCTGTGGGGCACACAGCTGCCCCTGCTTCATCTGCCTTTACCCATCGGCATTTCTTTTTTCACCTTCCAGGCCCTTTCCTATATCATCGACGTCTATCGGGGAGAGGTACAAGCGCAAAAAAGCATCGGCACTGTCATGCTCTATATTTCGTTTTTCCCACAGCTCATTGCCGGGCCCATTGTTAAATACCATGACATCGAAGCGCAAATCAGCCAGCGCCACGCCACCGTAAGCCAGCAGGCTTATGGGATGCGCAGGCTGATTCTGGGCCTTGCCAAAAAAGTGCTGCTCTCCAACACCATGGCCGTCACGGCCGACGCCTTGTTTGCTGTGCCCAGCGCCGAAATCAATATCCTCACAGCCTGGCTTGCGGCCCTTTCTTATTTGTTTCAAATTTATTTTGATTTCAGCGGCTACAGCGACATGGCCATTGGCCTTGGACAGCTGTTTGGCTTCCAGTTTCAAGAAAACTTCCGCTATCCCTATGCCGCCTCTTCCATCCAGACCTTTTGGCGCCGCTGGCATATTTCCCTGTCCACCTGGTTTCGGGAATACGTCTATATTCCCCTGGGCGGCAACCGCTGCGGCAGCGTGCGCACCGGTCTCCACCGCTTGCTGGTGTTCTTTCTCACGGGGCTGTGGCATGGGGCCAGCTGGACGTTTGTAGTCTGGGGGCTGTGGCACGGCCTGTTTTTGCTGCTGGAACAAAAACTGCCTGTGCAAAAGCTCCCCCGTCTTTTG
Organism: uncultured Clostridia bacterium; assembly: GCA_944381455.1. Taxonomy (GTDB): domain Bacteria; phylum Bacillota; class Clostridia; order Lachnospirales; family Anaerotignaceae; genus Neoanaerotignum. Next base: position 2,093 of record CALWLF010000053.1, read on the forward strand.
TCCCATGGCTATACCATGCTGGTGGTCCTCATTGGGTTTGTGATGTTTCGCTCCGAAACTTTTTCTTCCGGCCTTTGGATGATCAGCCGTCTGTTTTTCGGCTGGTCCTTTTTGCCGCCACAGATGAGCTATGCCTTGGAACAGATAACGCCGCTTTTTTTGGCAACGCTTTTTTGCTGCATCGTGGCCAGCACGCCGCTTTTGCCCTGGTGCAGACAAGCCTTCTTTCGCCATGGCTGGTCAGAAGAAGGAGTGGCGCTGCTTGGAAACGGACTTTGCCTGCTGCTGCTGCCCCTTTGCCTGCTGCGGCTTTTTGGCGGTTCCTATAACCCGTTTATTTATTTTCGATTTTAGGGGCTGGAAATTGTGAAAAAAACCATCAACTACATATTTCTCATTCTTGTCTGGGTTATACTGCTGCTTCCCTTTTTGGCCATGGCAGTCTGTCCCACCACCACAACGACGGAAAACACGCCGCTGGCCGAGGCGCCACAGCTGAAAAAAGACGGCCAATGGAATGTTTCCCTCCTCAGCGATGCAGGCGCTTTTTTGAAGGACCGGCTGGCCTTTCGCCAGCAGCTTATCACCTGCAACAGCTTGCTGCAAAGCAAGCTCTTTGGCACCAGCGCCACCGACCAGGTGGTCTTAGGCAAGGAGGGCTGGCTTTATTATGCCGGCACCCTGGACGATTATCTGGGGCGCAACCTCTTTACCCCCTGGCAGTGGCACGCCCTCACCCATAACCTTTCTTTGCTGCAATCCTACACCCAGGCCCAGGGCAGCCAGTTTTATCTGATGGTGCCGCCCAATAAAAACAGCCTCTATGACCAAGCCATGCCAAGCCAGTATCAAAAGGGCGAAAGCAGCAACTTGCAGCAGCTTTCTAAACGGCTGACCGATGCCGGCATCTCCTATCTGCCGCTGTTGGAAACCTTCTCCCAAGCGGAGGAAACTTTATACTTTTCCAGAGGTTCCCACTGGAACAACAAAGGCGCCCTGGCGGCGTACCGGCTGCTGATGGAGCAGACAGGCTTTGCCTACGAGTCTTACCGCAATGTGCCATCCACCGTGGAGGTGCAGCACATCGGCGATTTGGATGAGATGCTGTTTCCGCTGGCCTATGAAAAAGAGGAAGACCTGGTATGGATGCGAGAGCCGCTTTTTACCTACAACAACCAAGTCACCGACAACATGGACGCCTGGATTGAAACGAGAAATCCCCAGGCAGAAGGAACGCTGTTGATGTACCGGGATTCCTTTGGCGAAAGCCTGCTGCCCCTGGCTGCCGATGCCTTTGAAGAAGGCTATTTTACAAGGCTTGTGCCCTATAACTTTTTACAAGTGGAACAGTATCACCCCGATGTGGTGGTCATTGAAAAGGTGGAGCGTAATCTGGACGATTTTTTCACCGATATGCCCATTTTGGAGCCATTACCCGTTGCAAATTTGACAGCAGAGCCCATCGCCACCGACACCACCATGCAGACAGAAAAAAACGGCTCCTTTTTGCAGATTCAAGGCGCCTTGGATGCTGATTTTGCCACTGAAAACACGGAACTGTTTCTTTCCATCCAGTCCTTAACCAGTGGTGAAAAAACCACCTATCCCGTTTTTTATACGGCCGGTTCTGCCCAGCCAGGCTATCATTTATATCTCAAAGAAAGCCATGTTCCTTCCGGCGCCATCCGCCTTTGCCTTTTGGCCCAGCAGGAAGGAAACACCATGGAAATTGCCCATACGGACTTAACTTTTTGTCAAGAGGAAGGAGAAAACCCATGAAACGCAACTGTATGATCCCGCTTTTGATTATCCTGTCGCTGGCCTTTGCCGGCTGCCAGCAAAAGGAGGCCGCAGCAGACAATCCTGCACCCATTTCTGTTACAGAAACAACCGATCAGACCACTTCCTCTGCCGCCGCAGAAGATACGGACGCGGCAGAAGAAAATAACGGCCTTGTCCTTGGTGTTGCCCAAGAAGGCGCCTTGGCTCTGACGGTGAAAAACAATCTGGAGCAAGCCGTCACCGCTTTTTCGCTGCAACAAGAGCAGACAGAAAGTGTGCCCTCCAATTTGATGCCGGCCAAAGGGAGCCTGTCCTCGCAAGAAGAGGCCCCTTGTTACTATCTGCCAGAAGACGGAGAAGACACTGCCGCCGCCTACTGCCTGCAAGTGACACTGGAAGACGGCACCACCATCAACTGGAACGGCCTTTCGCTTTTTGATGTGGAAGAAACATTGTCCTTAGAAGCAAAAGAAGAAGGGTACTGCCTGGTATACCAAAGCCTGGCCTCCGGCCAAAGCGTTTGTCTGGCAGAAGCGGCAGAGGAAGAAACGGAAGAACCAGCTGAACCAGCCACCGAAACACCAGTAGAAACCCAAGCATCTCCACAGGCTCCGGCCGAAACCCCTGCAGCGCCTGCCCCACAACCCACTTCGCAGCCTGCCCCACAGCCTGCCCCCGTTGAAGAGCTGCCTGCCCAGACCACCGAAGGCTGCTTAAGCGAAGGCGGCGGCCCTGTGTTCAACTGACAGTGCCAGCCCATTGGCCACCCAATGCCTGAGCCAAGGCCAACGGCCTCCTTTGCCTTTTCCTAAACACAGACTTATCTTTCACAAAACTGCATCAGAAAATAAAAATAGCTGCCATCCTGATATTTTGAGGATGGCAGCTATTTGATTGCTCGAAATTGCGTTTTTAGCCTTTGAACTTCACGGCCGTACCATAGGCCAGCACTTCAGAAGAGCCCTGCATGATGGAGCTGGTGGTATAGCGCACAGCCAAAATGGCGTCAGCCCCTCTTTTTTGGGCCTGTTCCATCATCCGCTCCGTGGCAATCCGGCGGGAATCTTCCATCATCTGGGTATAGCTGGTCAGTTCTCCGCCCACCAGTGTTTTTAATCCGTTGAGAAAATCCTTGCCCACATGGACCGACTGCACCATGCTGCCTTCCACAATGCCCAGATATTCCACTTCTTTTCCCTGTAATTGTTCTGTCGTCAGCAATAACATTATGTATTCCTCCTTATGACTTTCGTTTTTTCTTTTTGGCCATTAGCACATCCATGGTGCTGGCAGGCGGCGCCTGCTGCTCCTTCGTTTCCTGCTTTGCTTTCTGCTTTCGAGTGGCTGCGGCCGTTTCTTCTGCCGGTGTGGATGGAGTGCCTGTGGGCTTGTCCATTTTTTGCGGCTCTTTTTGGCCTGTGTTTTCTTTGGCTTTTGCCGCTTTTTGCTGTTTGCCTTTTCTCTTCCAGCCTTCCATCTGCCGCTCCAGCCATTGGCCAATAACTGCAAACCGCCGAAAGGCAATATCCAGCAAAAATACCACTGCCGCCAGCGCCAGCAAAAACGGCCACAATTCCCTTTGCTGCACCGCTTCTTTTCCTGCATCCGATAACCCGTCTGCACCGGAAGAAAGCATCCGCCCGCCGGTGGCTGCCACCAACTGACGCAGCTTGCTTTCCCCTTCCTGTGCCTTGGTCACATCATATTCTGCGCCATAGGAAAAGTAAACGCCGCCCCGGACATAGTCCTTTGTGCCGTCCTTTTGCTCCAATTCCAGCTGTAATTGATAGCTGCCTTCTTTTAACTGCTCAGAAACGGCTTCATATACCCCCGGCGCAATGGCCGTAAAGGTCAGGGGAATTTCTTTGTTTTCCATATCCACTGCCACACCGCGCACAGCCGACACATTGGCATCATACCCCATGGTGGCCGTTAAGATGCCCTTGCCGCCTTCGGTGCGGCCGGAAAACGCAGTGTCTTTTCCAACGTTCGTCTGTATGGCTGCCGCCACCATATTGCCAAACAGCTGCTGGCCCTGGCTGCTGGATAGATATTGGCTGCTCCAAAGGCCGTTGGTATCGCTCATCCAGGCAATGACTTTTCCAAGGCCATACTGCCATTGGCTCAAAATCGGCTCACCCGTTTCGCTTTGCAGCACCACATCGGCCCTGGCCTTTGGTGTGCTGCCCACATAGCCTTCCAGGGCAGGCAGGGCATCGATGCCAGTCAACAAACCTGTGCTGCCTGCCGTCTGGGGATAGAAGATGCCTTCTTTGATGTATTCCTGCCCGGCCAATACTGTTTCTGTGGCAAAAATCTCCGGCAAATCGGAAAAGGCGTCTGTATAGTAATACCTGCCGCCGGCTTTTTGCGCCAGAGAGGAGAGCAGCCGCACATCGGCGCCGCTTCCCACGGCCACCGTCGTCAGTGTGATGCCGTTTTGGTTCATCCGCTCAATCAGTCCGTCATAGCCCGTCTGTTCCGCCTGCCCATCGGTCAAAAGGATGATATGTTTTTTCCTCACATCCAGGGACCGGATGGTGTCATAGGCTTCTTGCAGTGCAGGCAAAATGCTGGTGCCGCCGGCAGGGACAATGGTGTTGATTTTATTGGTCATCTCTTCCCTGTGTTCTCCCACCAGCGCCGGTTCCACCACCCACACATAATCAGAATCAAAGGCCAGCACACCGGCCCAGTCGGTGTCAGAAAGTTCCTCCACTGCCCGCACGGCGGCCTCCTTGGCCATGCCCATGGGGCTGATGCCGTTATTGTCGCCCATCATGCTGCCGGAATGGTCGATCACCATGATCATGGCCAAATCCGGCTGTTCCCCTTCTGTTTTCAGCTCCATCTCCACCGGCAGCATCTCAGAAAGGATTGTGTTTTGATAACCGCCCAGGGCGTAGCTGTCCGGCCCGCCGGTGACCAGCAGGCCATTGCCGCTTGTTTTCACAAACTGCTCCAAGGAGGATAAAAAAGCATGAGATAGGGCACTTGCAGGCACATCGGCCAGGATCACGCCGTCATAGAGGCTGAGGGCCTCCAGCGTCTGCGGCGCCTGAGCGGCCGGCAGCACCTGCACCCGTAATCCGCTTTGCTGCAGCAGCTTTTCCATCTCCCGGCTGCTGCCGGAGCCATGATCCACCAGCAGCACCGCCGGCACATCTTCCACATAGGTATAGGCATAGGCTTGGTTATTCTGGTACCAGGTGTCGTCTTTGCTTTCCACCTCTGCCCGGTAAAGCAGGGCTCCTTGGCCTTCGCCGCTGTCTTGGAAGGTAAAAAAGTTATTCCCGGCCGCCAAGACCACCTCTTCTTGCACCATCAGCGCACTGCCCCGGTAAATCCGCAGTGTGGCCGTCGTCTGGACGGTGGCATAAAGCTCTGCCTCCACCGAAAAAGCCGTGTTGCCATCCACATAGTCAGGCGTATGGAGGGCCGTCAGCTGCACTTCTTTTTGGGGCAGCCCCTGCAAAACATAGCCATCCACCACAATGCCCTGGCTTTGCAGCTGCTGTGCCGCAGCAAGGGCATCGCCCATCGTTTCCATGCCGTCTGTCAAAAGCACCAGATGTTTTTTCCCATGGGGAGAAAACAAAGTCGTTGCCGTCTGCAGCCCTTCGGCCACATTGGTTGCGCCAGGCGAAACGGCTTTTTCCAGCAGATTGCTTGGCACATCCTCGCCCAGATCCATGGCCACAAAGGCATCCTGTCCAAAGGTGACCACGCCTTGTTTGGTGTGGCTTTCTGCTGCAGCAAGAGCCTCTTGCAAAAAAGCCAAGGCGTCTGCTTGGGCGCCCCAGGCGCTGTCAGAAACGTCCACCACATAGATACAATCTTTCCGGCCGGAAGAAAGGCGCACCGTCATGCCTGCCATGGAAAAAATCACCAGAGTGCAGACCGTTCCTCGCAGCACCAGCTCCGCTTTTTTGCGAAAAGAAGACGGCAGGCTGCGGCTTGTCCAGCCTAGAAACACCAGTGCTGCCACCAAGGCCGCCAGCCAGATTGGTTTTGTAAATTCAATGCCCACGCCGCATCACCCACCATTCTCCAAGCAACAGCAGCAGCACGGCCGCCAGCAAAAACTGCTGCAGCGAAACGCCGCTGCGCAGCCCAATGGCTGCTGTGCCTGCCATTTGCTCTGCCTGTATCAGACTGCTTTCTTGTTCTGTCTGGACGTTGACGGCAAAGGCCACGTTGGCCTTGCTTCCATCGCCATAGGTCTCTTCCACCAGATAAATACCGCTTTGTTTATTCTCCGAAAAAACAGGCTGCTGCAGTAAAAGCGTGCGCTCCGTTCCGTCAGGCGCAATGACAACGGCCTCCTTGGTGCTGGGCGATAAATCCAGCTCTACGGTGCTGCCGCCCAAAATAGCGCCCGACTGTGCCGCCTGCCCCGGGAAAAAGTACTGCATCAGCTGATAGACCAAAATGGGAAATTCCTGCTGCAGCGGCAGATCGGAATTGTTCAAATCAAAGGTAAACACACATACCTTCTGTACGCCCGTTTCTCCCAGCCAAATCAGCGGCCCATCCTGGCCTGACAGCACCGTCTTTCCTCCCTCCGGCAGCGCCACCTGTTTGGCCTGCTGCACATAGAAAGAAAGCTGGTCCATATACTCAGCCAAAGGCTCGCCCATCACGCCATTGGTTTGGGGATCAAACGTGCCGGTGGCAAAAAAAGTGCCTGTGCCTTCCGGCGGATTGCAAATCCATATCTGGCCTTCCGTTGGCAGCTTCTGCGGCAAGGTGCCGTCAAAAATGGTCAAATCAAACCCTTCAGAAATGGGCTGATCCTTGCTTTGGCGGTACAAACTGATATGGTCCAGGGCCCCCAGGGCCTTTTCCAAATACCAGTTGCCATCGCCAACAAGGAGCACTCTTTTTTCTGCCTCGGCGCCTAGGGCCATGGCATAAACATCATCTCCCGGCAGCGCATCCTCGCTCATCACCCGCACCGATACTGTGCTGGGCAGCTCTCCTTCCAAGGTAAAAACCACATCAGCCTGGCTGTTTTCAGGCGAAAATGTCGCCTGCTGGGTATCCAGCACAATGCCGTCGCCAAAGAGGGCCACCTCCACCGTCTTTTCTTCCTCCAGATGGTAGGCAGCCACCTTGGCCAGCAGATACTGGTCCCGGCGGCTTACGCCCAAAACGGCCAGGTTTTCCTCCTCTGCCCCATAGGCCACCACCGCTGCACCGGCAGGCGATGCGGAAAAGGGATAGTCGGAAAAAATCACAGCCTGCGCCCCGTCTTCTGTCAGCGCCGAGAGCAAATGGTCCAGGTTCGTTACATTGCTGCCGTCAATGCCGGCAGTCAGCTGCTCCACCGCCGCCACCGCCGCCGATTGGTCCTGGCTTTGCTGCACCAGCACAGTAGCTTGGCTGTTCCATTCCACCACCGTAAAAGCGCCCCGGTGGGTGCGGATATATTGTGCCGCGTCTTCTTTGGCCTCTTCCAGCCGCGTGCCCGTTTCTGTTTTGGCTGACATGCTAAACGAGGTATCCACCACCACAATTTGATGAGCCGCCTCTCCTGCACCCAAAAACAGCGGATTGGCCAAAGCCAGCCCCAGGCAAAGCGCTGCCAGCAGCTGAAGCACCAGCAGCGTTTTCCATTTCAATTTTTGTTTCCAGCAATAGCCGGCATTTTGCTGCAGCACCTTCTGCCACAGCCAAAGCGAAGGCACATCTTTTGGTTTGTGCCGTTGTTTTAAAATATAAAATAACAAAATCACCGGCAAGGCCAGCAAAGCCAACAGCCCCCAGGGATTGGAAAAGCCCAAAAGATTCACTTCCTTTCTCTCGGCATTTTCTTACGGTTCCAAGGTGGAAAAATACGTTTCCACCATTTCTTTTAATCCATAAGGCACAGTGCTTTCTTCCAGCCTTGTCAGCTGCTGCGCCTCATATTGGCCAAACACTTCTTCTAACGACACCTGCTTGCCGTCTTGGCCGGTGATTTGGGCCGAGATGGTTTGGCTTTTGCCCTGTTGGGTGTCTGTGCCTTGCAGCTGGGTTTCATAGCCTGCTTTGTTGGCCGCTTCGGCATTTTCTTCTCCAAAGACTTTGCCGCTGCCAAAGCCTCGGCCCTGGCCGCCAGAGCCGTTGCCTTGGCCGCCGGTTCCGCCGCCGGTTCCGTTGCCGTTTCCTTCGCCCTGGCCTTCTCCTTCGCCGCCTGTGCCATTTGGGCCGCTGCCAGGCTGGCCTTGCAGCTTTTGCGCAGCGCTTTTGAGCTGCTGATTGACGGCAGAAATGGCCGCCTGGGTTTTGGATGCCTGTTCGATGGCATTGGCCATGGCGCCTTGCAGCTTGTGAACGGCGCCCACAGAAAGACTGCCCTTGGCAATTTCGCCTGCCGCCTGCAAAAGGGCCTCCTGCAAGTCGCCTTCTTCCATCTCACTTGCCGCCTCTTCCAGCGCCTTTGCCAGCGCCTCCCGTTCTTCTTCGCTCATGGAAGAAAGACTTTCTGCCAAGCTATCCAGCGCCGCCGAAAGAGATGTGGTGTTTTTTTGCAGCAGGGCCTGAGCCATCTGCGATAGCGCCTCCTGCCCGGCCATGGCTTCTTGTAATGACAACAAGTCCTTATTTTCCTGCTTTTCCAGCTCTTTTAGGCGCGCCTGGGTTTCTTCCAGCGTGCGCACGCCCTCTTCCATGGTTTTGGACTGTTTCAATTCTTTTTTCAAGGACGAAAGTGTTTTTTTCAGGCTTTCTTGCGCCTTCGGGGAAAGCAGTTCCTTTTCTCTGCTCTGCTCTGCCGCTTCTTCTGCCTGCTTCACTTCCAGCTGCACCTGTTCCAGCGGATAGTCCCGATGGGGATTTTTTATAAACCCCAGCAGAAAAAAGGCGGCCAACAGCACCAAAAGCAGCTTCCATTCCCGCTTGGGCCAATGGAAGCGATATTGTTTCCAGTCGGTTTTTTGCGCCGTCTCCAATGCATCTTCCACTGCCGCCTTCTCCAAAGGAGTCCTCTGTTCTTTTCCCAGCAGCTCATAAGCCGTAATCATCCGCTCCGAAAGTCCCAGCCCGTCGGCGCATTGGGCTGTCGCAAACCAGCTTTCCCTGTTTTTCCATTTTCGAATAACTGCTGAACAAAGTCCTGCCAACAAAAACAGCGCAATCCAGCGGCCTTCCTGGTCGATGACAAACACTTTGCCTGCTGCCCGCAGCAATACGCCACAGCCAAGCCCCATCCATACTCCCTGGGACAAAAAAATCAGCCATTGTTCTCTGTTTCGCCTTTGGCGCAGCGGTTTTAATAACCGCAGCAGATCTTTTCGGTCCATGGCGCATCTCCTTTCTTATTTTCGTTTCAATGGGTTAATTTTTCTTGCCGCCAAAGCCAAAATGCCAAAAGACAAAAGCAGCTCCGCCGCCACATTGATCACCCATGTAGGCACTGGCAGCATCGGCATGGCCTTGGAAAATCCCATCCAGGAAAGGATGGGGTTTGTGCCAATTTGTTCCCCAATCAGACTGAAAAAACCGGCTCCCGGATTAAAGGCAAAACAGCCGCAATACACCAGTACGCTTGGCTCAGCCATGATATTTTGCATCGCAGCTTCGCTGTTGATATAAGCCAGATAAATCAAATAGCCGCCGGCTGTGGCAAAAATCAACAGCCCAAACAGCACATAGACCACCAGCATAGAAATCATCGTCCGCTTATAAATGCAGGAAAACAAAATGGAAAACGAACCAATGAACACTGCCGTCACCATCAAATACAAGGTGATGCTGATGATGTTCCACAGGCCGATGCCGCCAAAATAATACAGCAGAGCATACACAGGCAGTGTGGCAACAATCATCATCAGCAGCTGCCCAATGCCTGCCACCAGCTTTCCAAACACAATGGAAAACGGCGTCATCTTTGTGGTCAGCAAAATATCCAGCGTCTGCCGCTCCCGCTCTCCGCTGATGCTGCCTGCCGTCAACGACGGCACCGCCAGCAGCACAAAGGCCAGCTGGATGCCTGACAGCAGGGCATATAAATACATGGCATCCTCCGGATTAAATCCGCCATAAATCGACTGTGCAATCACGGTTTCCAAAAACAAATAAGCCACCAACAGCAAAAACGCCACATAGGCGCAGACCACATAAAACAGCTTCCAGCTGCGCAAAGACGTCTGCATTTCCCGCTTGATAATTGGATTACGCATTGGTCTGCCCCCCTCCTGTGATGGTCATGAAGATTTCTTCCAAATTGCCTTCCTGCTCCCGAAAATCGATGACCGGTACGCCGGCGCGGACCATGCTTGCCAAAATGGCCGCCCGTTCTTGCTCCGTGCCGTCAAAGTCAAACTGGATTTCTCGTTCTGCCTCGATGACATGTTTCACCGAAGCAAACTCTCTGGCTCTGGCTGCGGCCACATCTGTTTCATCCAATACTTTCACATGGAACACACGCTTTTTGGTCAGCTGGCGCATGATGTCAGCCACAGAGCCTTGAATCTGCATCCGCCCTTTATCAATGATCCCAATTTGCGTGCACATTTCCGAAAGCTCCGGCAGGATATGGGAGGAGATGAGAATGGTTTTTCCCATATCGCCCAGGGTTTTTAAAATCTCTTTCATTTCCACCCTTGCCCTTGGATCCAAACCGCTGGCCGGCTCATCCAAAATCAGCAGCTCTGGATCATGGATTAAGCTGCGGGCCAGGCAAAGCCGCTGCTTCATGCCTCTAGAAAGAGCATCCACATAAAAATCTTTTTTCTCTTCCAAATCCACCAGCTGCAATAAGTTATCAATCAGCGCTTTTCTTTCTCCCACCGGGATGAAATAAGTCCCAGCAAAAAAATCCATGTATTCTTTTACTTTTAAGTTGTCATAGACGCCAAAAAAGTCCGGCATATAGCCCACCGTTTCTTTCAAAAACTTCCGGTCGGAGGTCATTTCTCTGCCATCATAAAGCACCTCTCCTGCCGTTTGGCGCAGCAGCCCTGCCATGATGCGCATGGTGGTCGTCTTTCCGGCGCCGTTTGGCCCCACAAAGCCAAAGACACAGCCTGTGGGAATTTGAAACGATAAGTTATCCACTGCCATAAACTGGCCATAGCATTTTACCAATCCTTTGACTTCAATCATTCCCCTGCGCCTCCTTTCATCATCAGCGTCGGCCGCATCCCATCCATCCAGACATCTGTTCCATGTCCATCTACTGCCACTCGCACTTCCATCCGTCCATCTTCTGTCAGATATGGTTCCGTCGGAAATTCTTCTTCCAAAGCCAGAGGATCCCACTGGCCGCTTTGCACATTGTAAATGGAAAACTCCAGCACGTCGCTGCTGTATCCATACAATTCCCAGCGAACAGCTGCAGTCTGAGGCATCATGCCGCTTAAATCAAAGATTGCCGTGGCATATCCGGCCTGGGAAGCATAAAAGCTCAAATCCTGCTGGCTGTACAATAAAGAATTGCCCGCATCGTTGACCACATCATCGGCATAAAACACGCCGTAGGGCAGATAGAAGGCGGCATTGGCCTCAATTTCCAGCGGCACTTCCATGCTCAACAAAGTCAAAGACTTGGTCAGCGTTTCTTCCCCATTTACCAATGGGCGCTGACGCCAAAAACTTTGATCCAAAAAAGCATACAGCTTGCCGTTTACACGGTTCACTTCGTTTTCCACCATGCGGATCATCCGCCATTTGGAATAAATCTGTTCACTTTCCACAGAAGATTGGAACATTCCTCCATCTTGATAAGGAAACAGATTTCTCAAATTGTCATACTGATCTGCCTGTTCCTCATCCATGGAAATGGTCATGCTGCCGCTTTCTCCCGCCGGCAGATAATCCATTTTTACATAGGAAGAACCAATGTTATAGACCACATCCTGCAAATCAAATCCTGTGTTGTTTTTCACCGTCACCGTCAACCCTGCATCATCAAAAAAGCTTTTTACCTCCAGCGGTCCTTCCAGCTCTAAAGGCAGGTTTAAACTGAAACTGTTTTTTTGCCAGGCGCTTTCATTATAAAACGACATGGTGTCAAAGGCGCTGGAATCGCCAGGCAACAGGCCGCGAAAAACATGCTGATTGCTGCTCAGCTGATAAACATCATATCCCTGATAACTGTTCATGCCATAGGGCTGGATTTTTTCTCCAAACTCCACATTCATCTGCCCCTTTTGCCCTGCCATAACAGAAACAGCCACATTGGCTGTCGTGGCCGTGCCATCAGTCGAAAGCCTGCCGATGGCTGCAGTGGAGACAACTGGCACATGGAATTTGCTGCTGGAAGAATAGCCCACCACCAGCAAGCTGACCACCACTGCGCCGCAGGGAATCACTATCCAGGCCCGCTCTCTGCGATCCATTTTTTTCAACACCACATAAAGCAATGGCCCAATGAGCAAAGCATATCCGGCCAAAATCAAAAACAACAGACGCAATGTGCTCATATCCGGCGGGGAAATGCGTTGGGAAATGCTTTGTAAATCGCTGATGTTATTTTGAAAATAATAGCTGGAATCCCGCAGAGAAAAAATGTTGGGATTGCAAGTTTTCACCAGATACTCCACCATCTCATCCATGCCGACCATAGACGCCGTTGGATTTTTTCCTAAATCCCAGGCGCAAAGCAAAACACAGCCATCACCCATGGATACAGAAGATGCCAAAGGGACGCCTGCATCTTCCATCAGCACTTTGCCATTGGATAAAGACGCTTGGCTTATGGTAATTCGGGCAGAAGCATTGATTGGGGAAAAAGTCGTTTGCCTTTGCACTGTTTTTTCTCCATCTTTCACCTCTATGATATCGTCCAGCCCGCGAAAAACCTTGCTGCCGTTTTCTCCGCTGCCCAGCACCAGCAGTCCGCCGCTTTCCACCCATTCCATCAGCGCCCGTTTTTGCGCTTCTGTAAAGCTTTGGGTGGTACAGTCGTTGATGACAAGAATGCGAAAATTCTGCAATGCCGCCCAGTTATCCGGCAATTCTTCTGTCTTTAACAGCGTCGTACCAAAAAAAGTGCCAGAAGGCGGTGCTTCGTAGGTATAGTCGTAACTGGAAGCTTCCATTTGATAAGCATCGTTGTTTCTTTCATCCATGGCCCGCCAGTAATTGAGCTCCTGCGGACGGTCGCTGACGATGGCCGTCCAAGCCGAGCGCCAATCAGAAGGCTTTGCAAACACCTCGGTAGAATAGACTACTTTATTGTCTTCATTGACCAGACGCACCGAAAACACATTGGTGATGGTGGGTACCGAAGCATACATGTCATATTCTGTTATGCCGCTTCCCGTCAGTTCCACCGGCACATAATAAAGCAAATACTGGCTGGAATAAGCCGTATCGCTATAAGCCTGGTTTACCCGCAGCTGCAGCTGTCCCCGAAAGGCGCCGCCCTTGTTTTCCAATGTAAAATGAAAGGGAACCATCTCCTCAACGATGTAGCGGTTAACACCATTGATGTCAAACCCAACTTGGCCTGTAATGGAAAATTGTTCATTTTGCACCAAGGAAAAAGTACCGTTGGGCTGATGGCTTTCCCCCTGGTATTTCACCTCGGCGCCATAAGCCACCATCTGCATCACCGGCGCCAAAATGCCAAGCACCATCAATGCAGCCAAAAAAATGGCCAATATCGCTGCCGCTTTTTTTCGTCTGGTCTGCTTGTTATCTCCCTTCATTGCAATCCTCCCTCACCTGATTGGTATTTTCCTCTTTTTCCAAAGAAAGGAAACCTTTGGACTTAATTTGTCTTATTATACCATAGATGGAACTGCAAAAATGAAACAAATTTCTTACTTTTTCCCTACAAAGCCGGTAAAACGACTTTTTCTTTTCAACAATTTACTTTTTGCCCCAAATATGTTAGGATAATAACAATAAAGGGGGCCTTATCATGACAAAAACCAATGAAAATCCGCTGGGATATGAACCGATTTTACCGCTTCTGGGCCGGTTTGCCATTCCCAGCATCATTTCCATGCTGGTCAGTGCACTGTATAATATGGTGGACCAGTTTTTTATTGGCCGCAGTGTGGGGATGCTTGGCAATGCTGCCACCAACGTGGCGTTTCCGCTTACCATCACCTGCACGGCGCTTTCGCTTTTATGCGGCATCGGCGCCGCTTCCAATTTCGGCATCCGTCTGGGAGAGGGCAAAAAAGAAGAAGCAGCCCATTTTGCCGGCAAAGCCATCACCATGATGCTTTTATTGGGCCTTGGTCTTTTTCTTCTGGCACGGTTTGCACTGACGCAAATGCTGATCTTTTTTGGCGCCACCAACGAAATTTTAGAATATGCCCGCATCTACACCGGCATCACATCGTTGGGATTTCCATTTCTGATTCTCACCACCGGCGCCAGCAGCCTCATCCGCGCCGATGGCAGTCCCCGTTTTTCCATGTTCTGCACCCTGGTAGGCGCCATTTTAAATACCATTTTAGATCCTTTGCTGATTTTCGGCTTTGACATGGGCATGGCCGGCGCCGCCTGGGCCACCGTAGCCGGGCAGGTGGTTTCTGCTTGTTTGGTGCTTGGATATTTGAAACGGTTTCATACGGTGACGCTGCACAAGGAACATTTTTTGCCGTCTTTCAACTATTTCCGCCGCATTGCCTCTTTGGGCATGACGCCTTTTTGTAACCAGATGGCCATGATGGTGGTGCAGATTGTTTTAAACAATACCCTGACCTATTACGGCGCTTCTTCTTCCTATGGCAGCGAAATTCCCCTGGCCTGCGCCGGAATCATCTCCAAGGTAAACATGCTGTATTTTGCCTTAATCATCGGGATTTCCCAAGGGATCCAGCCCATCATCAGCTTTAATTACGGCGCCAAAAACTATCTGCGGGTGCGAAACACCTATCTTTTGGCCGTCAAGCTTGGCACCTGCATCTCGGTGGTAGCCTTCTTCTGCTTCCAATTGTTTCCGCGGCAGATCATCGGCTTTTTTGGCTCCGGCAGCGAAGAGTATTTCCGCTTTGCAGAGGAATATTTCCGCATTTACTTATTTTGCACCTTCTTAAACCAGGTGCAGCCTTTGACCGGTAACTTCTTTACCTCCATCGGCAAACCCATCAAAGGGATCTTCCTTTCTCTTACCCGGCAGATCCTATTCCTGCTGCCGCTTTTGGTGATTTTACCACTGTTTTTTGGTATCGACGGCGTCATGTTTGCCGCCCCTGTGGCCGACTTAACGGCCGGGGCATTGGCCGGAATTTTGGCTGGCCGGGAATTAAAACAGCTTTCTGCCATGGAAAAACAAAAAACATCCCTGGCCTAACAAACAAAACCGGGGTTGTCCAAGAAAAAAACATGGTTTTTGTTTTTCTTCTTAAAAATTGCGATAGCAGTCTTTAGAAGAAAACAATCGAAAAAAATAAGATGGCTGCAATCCTTTGTAAGTGAGGATTACAGCCATCTTTGTTTTCTTATGAGGTTTCGTCCAAGGATGAAACCTTTTTTTGGCTCAAATCAACGAATTGCCAAAGGTCTCT
Organism: uncultured Clostridia bacterium; assembly: GCA_944381455.1. GTDB lineage: Bacteria > Bacillota > Clostridia > Lachnospirales > Anaerotignaceae > Neoanaerotignum. Next base: position 17,329 of record CALWLF010000053.1, read on the forward strand.
TCGTACAATTCATAAATCTGTTCCGGTGTGCGTTTTTGCAGTTCGTTTTTGTAGAAGTCTTCGTAGCCATTGGTTTCATAAAACATTTCTAAGGCTGCGATCATATTTTCCAACTGTTTGTCTTCCATCAAAAACCCTTCTTATTGTTCTTCGAAGTCATCTTTGCCTACGCCGCAAAGAGGGCATACCCAAGTATCTGGCAATTCAGAAAATGGGGTGCCTGGTTTGATGCCCTGGGATTCATCCCCAGTAGCTGGATCATACACATAGCCACAAACACTGCAAACATACTTTTTCATTTTGTTTCCTCCTTTTAGGTATCCTTTTTGTTAGGCGTTTGGCACGCCTGCATATACAAACCCCTTCTCGGCATCTACCGTGATGAGGGTTCCGTCTTTAATCAAATCTGTCACCTTGGAATTGCAAATGATGACTGGAATATCCAGCGCATGGCCCAAAATTTCCGCATGGCAGTTACAGCCGTGTTCCGTCGGGCCAACCACAATGGCGCTGGCTTTTTTGGCAAAGGGCGTCAATTCGTTACACGTATTGGTTGTCACTAAAATGTCGCCCGCTTTAAACTTTTTTTGCGCTTGGTCAAAAACTTTGATGACGTTGGCCTTGCCGCTGACCACTTGCATCCCAACGCCTCTTCCTTTACAAATCACATCTCCCACAATTTCCACCCGCATGGTGTTGGTGGAGCCAGATACGCCCACCGGCACCCCAACGGCAATGACAATCGTATCTCCATTGACCGCCAGACCGCTTTTGACGGCCGTTTCTGTGGCCAGTTCAAAGACTTTACAGTCTTCAATGATTTCGCCCAACAGCACCGGCTTGCAGCCCCAAACCAGGTTCAGCTGCCGCCACACCCGTTCTTGAAAAGAGCTGGCCGCGATGGGGCAAGTGGGTTTGAATTTGGAAATCATCCGCGCCGTAAAACCGCTTTTGGTGACGGTGGAAATACAGCTGGTGTTCAGCTCGGCCGCCGTGGTGCAGGCCGCATAGCTGATGGCGTTTGTGATGTTGGTCTGTTCCTGCTGGAACTGCTGGTGCAGCCGTTTGATATAGTTGATGCTGCTTTCGGTGGTCAAGGCAATATTGGCCATGGTGGATACGCTTTCCACAGGATATTTGCCCTGGGCCGTTTCGCCGCTTAACATAATGGCATCGGAACCGTCAAAGATGGCATTGGCCACATCGCTGGCTTCGGCCCGGGTGGGGCGAGGGTTTGTGGCCATGCTTTCTAACATTTGGGTGGCCGTGATGACCGGTTTACAAGCCTGGTTGGCCTTTTTAATCAATTCCTTTTGCACCAGCGGCACTTCGGCAATGGGGATTTCCACCCCCAAATCGCCTCTGGCCACCATGATGCCGTCGGCCACTTCCAAAATTTCATCGATGTTGCGCACACCTTCCCGGTTTTCAATTTTTGCAATGATGTTGATGTCGCTGCCGCCGTTTTCTTCCAGCACCCGGCGGATTTTGATGACGTCGTTGGCGCTGCGGATAAAGGAAGCGGCAATATAGTCAAAGCCCATTTGGATGCCAAACTTGATGTCTTCCACATCCCGCTCCGTCAAAGAAGGCAAATTGACATAGACATCGGGCACATTCACGCCTTTATTGGAGCTTAAAAAACCGCCGTTGACCACTTCGCATTCAATGTCCGTATCGGTCAGACGGAGCACCTTTAACTCCACCAGCCCGTCGTCCAAAAGCACCCGGCTGTTTTTTTTCAAATCTTCCGGCAAATGTTCATAGGTGACAGAAACCATAGTTTCGTCCCCTTCCACCTCCCTGGTGGTCAGTGTAAAGAGGCTGCCTGGTTCCAGGTACACTTTGTTTTTGGCAAATTTTTTCACCCGAATTTCTGGGCCTTTGGTGTCCAAAAGCAGCGGAATGGGGGCAGAGAGTTCTTCTCTGGCTGCCTTTAAGTCGTTGATGAGCACCGTATGGCTTTCATAGGTGCCATGGGAAAAATTGATGCGGGCGGCATCCATCCCATTTAAAATCAATTCCTTCATTTTTTCCTTACTGTCAGTGGCGGGACCCAGGGTACACACAATTTTTGTTCTTCTCATTTTTCTCACCTTTCCCGGCCCACCTGGGCCGGACCTTTTTTCTTCTACACATTCGGTCACAGTATACCATCTTTCCCCTGTTGACGCAACGAAAAATCCCTGCTGCAAGCAAAATCAGCGCAGCACCACGCAGCCTTTCCCAAGGCGTGCTTTCAGTTCCTCTATCAGCGCCGCACTGCCATCCACCCAGTTGGAGGCTTCCGTCATCAAAAGTTCCCCTGTTTGTACATTGCGCACCTTTACAGCAATGGAACCACGATGAGACAGCAGAATCGGCGTAATCTCCTCCAATATCGATAATGTGTCAATTTTCAAAAATAATACCTGTTTTTTGGCTGGTGCTTCCTTTGGTTCTTCTTCCGCTCCATCCAGCGGCTTCACTTTTTCTGCCACAATCTTACCGTCTTCTTCCGGCGCAATCTGCACCCGTCCTTCCACCAGCACAATGGCATCTTCTTCTAAAAAGCGATTGCACTTTTCATAGGTGTTGGGAAAGACCACCACTTCAATGGCCCCAAACAAATCTTCCACCTTCAAAAAGCACATCACTTTGTTATTTTTCGTATATTTCACCGTTTTTTCCGTAATCACGCCGCCATAAACCACCCGCGACTCATCGGCCACCACGTCTTCTTCCCGTTCGGCCAGCAAATCCCGGCTTTGGCAGCTGACTTTTTTTTGCAGCACATCCATATACTCGGCCAAGGGGTGACCGCTGACATAAATGCCCAGCACCTCTTTTTCCATGGCCAGTTTTTCTTTGACGGGGAAAGGCGCAACCTTTGGCAGGGCGTCTTCCAGCTGCACTGTCTCTTCTTCCTGGGCGCCAAAGCCAAACAAATCCAGCTGGCCTTCCAGGTTGTTTTTCCTGGCCGAAAGAATGCCATCCCAAATGCTTTTGTATCCTGCCATATATTGGCTGCGCTCTTGGCCCAGGCTATCCATGGCCCCGGCTTTGATGAAACTTTCCACCGCCCGCTTATTCAAGTCCTTGTTATCCATCCGTTTCAAAAAGTCGGTGAGAGATTGGAACGGGCCGTTTTTCTCCCGTTCTTCCACCAAAGCCCGGATGGTGTTGCGGCCCACGCTTTTGATGGCCGCCAGGCCAAAGCGGATTTTTCCGCCGGAAACGGAAAAGGCGGCAAAGCCTTCGTTGATATCCGGCGGCAAAAGCTGAATGCCCATTTTTTTGCATTCTTCAATATAGCCTGCCACCTTCGTGGTGTTATCCATGACAGATGTCATCAAAGCCGCCATAAATTCCACCGGATAGTGATATTTCAAATAGGCCGTTTCATAGCCCACCACCGCATAGCAGGCGGCATGGCTCTTATTAAAGGCATATTTGGCAAAGTCGGTCATTTCATCAAAGATTTTTTCTGCCACAGCCGGCTCGATGCCGTTTTGCACACAGCCAGGCACCTGGCCTTCGATGCCATAGACAAAGTTTTGCCGCTCCTTGGCCATCACTTCTGCCTTTTTCTTGCTCATGGCACGACGCACCAAATCGCTTCGCCCCAAAGAATAACCGGCAAGCTTTCGCACAATTTCCATCACCTGTTCCTGGTAAACAATACAGCCATAGGTGTTTTCCAAAATCGGCTCCAAGGAAGGATGGGTATATTGGATGTTGTCAGGATTATTTTTCCCTTTGATATATTTGGGAATAAAGTCCATGGGGCCCGGCCGGTAAAGGGAAATCCCGGCAATCAAGTCTTCCAGACGGCTGGGCAGAAGCTCTTTCATAAAGGACTTCATCCCGGCGCTTTCCAACTGGAAGACGCCTTCTGTTTTCCCTTGGGCAATCATTTGATACACATCGGCGTCATCCAGCGGGATATGGTCGATATCCAGATGAATGCCTTGGTTTCGTTCCACTTCTTTGACGGCATTTTGAATCACCGTCAGCGTCCGCAGCCCCAGAAAGTCCATTTTTAACAGCCCCAGCTCTTCCAAAATGGTCATGGTATACTGGGTGGTGATGGCGCCGTCGTTGCTGTTTAAGGGCACATAGTCCATCACCGGCTCCCGGCAGATCACAACGCCTGCGGCATGGGTGGAAGCATGGCGGGGCAAGCCCTCCAGACGCATACTCATATCCAGCAGATAGGTCACGTCCTCTTCTTCTTCGTACCGTTTTTTCAGTTCCGGGTTCATTTTCAGCGCTTTTTCAATGGTGATTCCCAGCTCCATGGGAATCATCTTGCTGATTTTATCCACCTCCGCATAAGGCCGGTCCAAGGCACGCCCCACGTCTTTGACGGCGCCCCGGGCTGCCATGGTGCCAAAGGTGATGATTTGGGACACATGGTCCTCGCCGTATTTTTCCACCACATAGTCAATGACTTCCTGGCGGCGTTCATAGCAGAAATCCACGTCGATATCGGGCATGGAAACACGCTCGGGGTTGAGGAACCGTTCAAAAATCAAGTTATATTGGATGGGATCAATGGTGGTGATGTCCAGGCAATAGCTGACCACGCTGCCGGCGGCAGAGCCGCGGCCCGGCCCCACCATAATTTGATGGTCCTTGGCAAACTTGATAAAGTCCCAGACAATCAAAAAATAGTCCACATAGCCCATGCTTTCGATGGTCTTTAATTC
>CALWLF010000054.1 GCA_944381455.1 uncultured Clostridia bacterium
CCGCAAGTCGGCGTTGGTGAACGACGCCGGTATGGTGGGGTCGGCCTTCTTACTTTTAGGTGAGGTGTCCAGATGAAAAAACAATCCTTTGTAACAACAAAAAACGGCCAAGAGGTGGAACGATACACCATCCAAAGCCCCGGCGGGCTTTTGGCCTCCATCCTCACTTACGGCGCCACCCTCCAAAGCCTGGTGCTGCCTTCCGGCCGGGATGTGGTGCTGGGGCACGACACCATGGCCGATTATGAACGGCAGGATAAATACCTGGGGGCTGTGGTGGGCCGGGTGGCCAACCGCATTGGCGGCGGCCGGTTTACCCTAAACGGCAGGGAGTATGTCCTTTGCCAAAACAATGGCCCAAACCACCTCCATGGCGGCCTGGCGGGCTTTGATAAAAAAGTCTGGCAGGCAAAAACAGAGGGAGAAATGCTGGTGCTCTCCTGCCAAAGCGCCGACGGGGAAGAAGGCTATCCGGGGAAAATGGAAGTGACGGTGCGGTATTGGTTTTCCGAGGACGACACGCTGTGGATGGACTATACAGCCAAAAGCGATGCCGATACCTTGGTGAACCTCACCAATCACACCTATTTTAACCTGGAAGGCCATTCCTCCGGCAGTATTTTGGGCCATACCCTGTGGCTGGACAGCGATGCTTTTACGGAAAACGACGAATTTAGCTGTCCCACCGGGCGCATTTTGCCGGTGGAAGGGACGGCCATGGATTTTCGCCGCCCCAAACCTTTGGGGCAGGACATCGACCGGAAGGAAGAACAAATCCACAGGGGGAACGGCTATGATCATAATTTTGTGCTGAAAAACCCCTCTTTGACGGCGCCTTTTGCCAAGGCGCAGGCCGGCGGTGTGACGTTGACGGTTTATACCACCCAGCCGGGGGTGCAGCTTTATACGGGAAACTTTTTGGACGGCGCAGTGCCAGGCAAAGGCGGCGCCTGTTATGAAAAGCGCTGTGGTTTCTGCCTGGAAACCCAAGGCTTTCCCGATGCCATCCACCATGCAAACTTCCCTTCCCCAGTGCTGAAAGCTGGGGAAACGTATCACCAACGGACAGGCTACTGCCTGACGGAAGAATAAAGTGTAACCAAGACGATTGGGGCGCTGGGCAACCGGCGCCCATTTTCATTGGCGGCATGGATTTTCCCTTCTGGAATATATTAAAACAGGAGGTGGAACAGGTATGAAAATTGTATACTTTGGAACAAAACAGAAAAAAACAGTCCCCCAAAGCGCCAAAGAGCGGCAGATACGCCAGGCGCTGAAAGAAAAAATCGGCCGCAAATGTTTTCTCTATGGCGGTGCGCTGGCCCTGCTTTTGGCCTGTGCCCTGCTGCTGGAGCCTGCGGCAAGGATGGTGTTTCAAACGGCTCAAGGCGAAAAGCGGAAGCTGCCCATCTATTGTGTGCAGACAGAGGAGCCGAAGATTGCCATATCCTTCGATGCCGCCTGGGGCGCCGATGATACCGATACATTGCTGCAAATTTTAGAGGAATATGACGCGCCGGCCACGTTTTTCCTCTGCGGCTATTGGGTGGAGAAATATCCGGAAGAGGTGCAAAAAATTGCTGCCGCCGGCCATACCCTGGGCAACCATTCTTCCACCCATCCCCATATGAATAGCCTAAGCGCCGAACAGATTTTGCAGGAGCTCAAAGCCTGCCATGACCAGGTGCAGCAGCTGACGGGCCAGGACATGGAGCTGTTTCGTCCGCCCTTTGGGGAATATAATAACACCGTCATTGAGACGGCTGCTTCCGCCGGCTATTTTACCATCCAATGGGATGTGGATAGACAGGAAACAAAAAGAAAGGCGGCAACCATCTAGAAGAAAAGAAGAAGCGCAAAAGGAGAAAAAGCGTCGAAGGCTGCGGGGCCTAAGACGCTTTTTTTAGATTTTTGAAACAAAGGGTGATTTGGTTTGGACCAAGGAGCACCTGGTGCAGCAAGGCCGCAGCCACCATGTGCTGCTCCTGCAGGGAAAGCAGCGAAAACTGCGGCGGCGGCAAAAGCGATGGGGCGGCGCAAGAAAGGGCGCTTTGTTCTGCCAGCAGTGCGTTTAGCCGTTTTTCAATGGCAGCAGAGGCCGGGGGAGCAGCCGTTTCCAGGGCCGATAAGAGGTGCTGGATTTTTGCATCCAGCTGCAGCGCAGTTGTTTTCTTTTGCCAAAGGGTGTGGGGATGCGGCAGCCGAATGGCAGAAAGGTGCTGCTGCAATGCGGCCGATACGGCCTGTTCCACCTCGGCCACCCGGTGGGTTTGGCGCAGGGAGCAGCAATGGTGGAGATAGCGGCCGCTGCAAACAAAATAGGCCACCGGCCCTTGGGCACAGCGGCTGTGGCGGACGGAAAAGGGATGGCCGCACTGGGCACAGCGGACAAGCCCTGTCAAAAAGGAATACTGTCCCCGGCCGCTGCGGCGGCCAGTGCGGTTTTGCGCCAGCTTTTTTTGGCAGGCCAAAAATAAGGCGCTGGGAAGGATGCCTTCGTGCCGGGCTAGGGAAAGGGTGGGGGTGGGCGTTTGCCTGCCGGCCAAAAGACAGCCATGGACGCCGTCAAAGGCGGCAGCGTCTTGCAGGATCTGCACGCCCTGGGCCTGATAATAGGCATAGATGGCAGCATCTGCCCGGACATAGACGGGGGAGCGCAGCAGGGCCGACAGGCGGCTGTTGCTAAAGGAAAGAGGCTTTGAAACGGTCTGTTCCTCTAAAAACCGGCGCAAATCGGCCAGGGAGGTCTGGGGCAGGGCATAGTGGGTAAAGAGTTCTTCCACCAGGGCCAGCTCTTCTACCTGGGGCGTATAGATGGTGGCGGCAGTGCCGTCTTGACAGATGCGCCGCAGCCGAAAGCCAAAGGGGGCTGGACCGCCGCCTACGGCGCCGGAAGACAGGCGGGCATAATAATTGTCTTTCACCCGCTGGGCAATGGTTTCTCGTTCCAGTTGGGCAAACACAGCAATGATATAGAGCATGGCCCGCCCCATGGGGGAGGCCGTGTCAAATTTTTCTGTGGCCGAAATGAAGGCCACTTGGTTTTCTTCCAGTTTCGCAATGAAGTCGGCAAAATCCAACAAAGAACGACTGATCCGGTCCAGGCGGTAGACGATGACTTTTGTGATGGGCAGCCGGTCTAAATCAGATAACAGCTGCAAAAAAGCCGGCCGGTCGGTGTTTTTGCCGCTGAAGCCCCGGTCGGCATACAGCTTGATTTCTGCCCCTTCCCCTGCTTCTTTGCGGCAGAAGGCGGCCTGGGTTTCCATGCTGATGCTGTCTTTTTTATCCAGGGATTGACGGGTGTAAATGGCAATCATAAAACAGGCTCTTTTCCATAGTTTGTATTAGAATATGCGGCAGAGAGGAGGAATAGCATTGCAAAACTATCAGCTGGTGGTGCAGACAGAGCCATCTTCGCCTGACGAGGCGGAAGAAGCGCTGCTGGCTGCCCAGGCGCTGTTGGCCTATCTTTCGGCAAAGCAGCAAAAAGAAGGATATTTTGTCACAAAAGCGCAAAAAAGAGCATAGGATGGAAAAAAAGAAAGGAGGAGCGAAGATGAAGATTTGGATTGATGCCGGTCACGGCGGAACAGACAGCGGGGCTTTTTCCGGCGGCGTGGCAGAAAAAGACGTCACCCTTTCCATCTGCCTGTCCTTAGAAGAACGCCTCATTGCAGCAGGGTTCACGGTGGAGATGACGCGGCGTACCGACGTCTATGAAAGCGTGCTGGCCCGTGCGGCTATGGCCAATGACTGGCAGGCCGACTTGTTTCTTTCGGTCCATGCCAATGCGGCACAGTCGGCGGAAGCCACGGGCACAGAAGTGCTTTCCTATGATGAAGACGGCGCAAGCGGCCGCCTGGCCTTGGACATTGCCCAGGCCATCAGCAGCCAGCTGGGGTTACGAAACCGCGGCGTCAAGGTGCGGCGGGATTTGGTGGTGCTAAATTCCACCCGGATGCCGGCCGTGTTGGTGGAAACGGCATTTTTGACCAACGCCGCCGACCGGGGGTATTTGACCGGACAGCCGGAAGCATTTGCCGCGGCCATTGCCGCAGGGGTGTTTCAATATTTGGGATGGGAGGAACCGGAGATGGAAAAACGATACGAAACCTTGGCCCAGATTCCTGCCTGGGCCCAGCCGACGGTGGAAAAACTATTGGCCCGGGGCGTGTTTGCCGATGATACGCAGCTGGATTTGAGCTTTGATATGGTGCGGATGTTTGTGCTGCTGGACCGCTATGGCGTGCTGCAGGTGCCGCCCCTTTCTGCCACAGCCCAGGCCAAAGCCGCCATGGAAGAGGCCCAGGCCGCCTATGAAAAGGCAAAGGCTGCCTGGGAAGAGCTGCAAGAAGCTCAGTAAAAAGACAGGAAAAACTGCCCTGGGATTGCCTTTCTTTTTGTTTGGTACGGGGATAGTCTGGATTGGAAGGAGCTGGGGGTGGAGGCGGAAATCAACCAGGTGCTCAACCATAAACATCTGCAAAACGGCTCCATTTTGCTGTTTCATAACGATGCCAAATATACGCCCCAGGCCCTGGGGCCCATTTTGGAAGGGTTACAGGCAAAAGGCTTTGAAATTGTGCCCATCAGCGAATTGATTTACCGGGACCAGTATGAAATGAACCACGAAGGGCGGCAGGTGCCCATAGAAGAAGCCGTGGAAAAAGAAGCCGTGGAAAAAGAAGCGGTGGAAGAAGAAGCAGTGGTACAGTAAACAAAAAAACTTCCCAGAAATTTTTCTGGGAAGTTTTTTCTGTAAAACAATCAAAATAAAAGGGACTTAAGCACGGCCCAAATATTCGCCGGTTCTGGTGTCGATTTTGATTTTTTCGCCCTGGTTGATAAACAGAGGCACGTTTACTGTTGCGCCAGTTTCTACAGTAGCAGGTTTGGTTGCGCCCTGGGCGGTATTGCCTGCAAAGCCAGGTTCTGTTTCGGTGATTTCCAGTTCTACAAACAGCGGAGGTTCGATGCCGAATACTTCGCCTTCATAGGACAGGATTTTTACCATGTCGTTTTCTTTGACAAATTTCAACGTATCGCCGATTTCTTCTGCATTAACGGCAATCTGGTCAAAGGTTTCCACGTTCATGAAGTGGTACAGAGAACCGTCGTTATACAGATACTGCATGTCCATGCGGTCGATGTGGGCGCGAGGCATTTTTTCCGTTGGACGGAAGGTTTTTTCCACTACGCTGCCAGTTTTCAAGTTTTTGATTTTGGTCCGAACAAAAGCTGCGCCTTTGCCTGGTTTTACATGCTGAAATTCCAGAATAATGAAGATATCGCCTTCATATTCGATGGTTACGCCGTTTCTAAATTCGCCTGCAGAAATCATGAATAATCCTCCTCGTTTAAAAACATATCTCTACTTAGTTTAAAGGAAAATAGCCCATTTCGCAAGGGGTTTCGCAAAAAAAATCGTTCAAAGCCGTTTCTTTTGGCAAAAAATCAGCCTTTTTGCTGCTGCAAATGGGCCAGCAGTCCATCGATGGCCAATAAATATCCTGTTTCTCCAAAGCCGCACAGCTGACCTATGCAGGCTGGGGCCGTCACAGAAGTGCGGCGGAAGGATTCTCTTTGATGGATATTGGAGAGGTGGACTTCCACGGTGGGAATGGAGATGGAGCGGATGGCGTCATGGAGGGCATAGCTGTAGTGGGTGAAGGCACCGGGGTTTAGGATGATGCCGTCCACCTGCTCAAAATAGCACTGCTGCAGGTGGTTAATCAGTTCTCCCTCGACATTGCTTTGGAAAAAGGAAACCGAAACGCCTTTTTCGGCCGCATAGGCGGCGATGGTTTGATTGATGTCCTCCAAGGTGCGGCGGCCATAGATGCCCGGTTCCCGGATACCGGTGAAGTTTAAATTGGGGCCGTGGATCACAGCAAATTTCATAACAATCCCTCCAGTTGGTGTAAAATGGCGTTGGTGGTGCCGGTGATGGAATGGCCGCTGACGGTGACGGTGATGTTGGCATAGCGCTGATACAAGTCTTCCCGTTCTGCCATCAGGCGGCAGATGGCGCCCAGTTTATCATCTGTTTGCAACAGCGGACGGGTGTTATCGTTACCGATATTTTGAAAAATATGTTCCGGTGTGGCTTTCAGATAGACGATGACGGCGTTTTGGCTGAGGGCTTCCATGGTGGCCGGCGTTTTGACCATGCCGCCGCCGGTGGAGATGACAAGACCTTCTTCCTTGGCGAGGGCTTGTGCAGCCATTGTTTCCATTTGGCGGAACGCAGTTTCGCCTTGGGAAGCAAAAATAGCGGGAATACTCTGTCCCTGCTGTTTTTCAATCCATTTATCCGTATCCACAAAGGAATAGTTCAGTTTTTTACTGATTTTTTTGCCAAAGGTGCTTTTGCCGCAGCCCATAAAGCCAATCAATACAATGTTTTTCATTTCGTATCCTTTCTGTTTTGGTAGTAGTCGGCCAAGAGGCCGCAAAGGGTGCGGGCCGTTTGGTCGTCAACAGAAATGCCATGCCAAAGCTCTGCCGAGGCAATGCCTTGATAGATGAGCATTTCAAAGCCGTTGACGGCCTCTGCGCCTTGGGAGCGGGCGTCGTGGACCGTTTTTGTTTCCCAAGGGGTGTATACAATATCCACCACAAAACGAGCGTTCTGCCAAAAAGAAATGTCTTGGATAGGACTTTCCCAGCTGCCCATACCGACACTGGTGGCCTGGATCACCAGCAAATCTGTTGGCAAGGCCGAAAGATCCTCCAGCGGACAAACGGTGATGGCAATGGAATAATGGGCCTGGACCTGGGAGGCCAGGGCTTCTGCCTTGGCACGGGTGCGGTTTGCCAAATAGAGATGGCCTGCCCCTTCGCTGGCGGCCAAAAATGCGGCGGCGTTGGCGGCGCCGCCAGCCCCCAGCACCAGCACCGAGGCGCCTTTGAGGCTGTGGCCATGGAGAGCAAAACATTTTTTTAAGCCCAAAATATCGGTGTTGTAGCCCCAAAAGCCGTTTTCCCGGCGGCAGAGGGTATTGACGGCGCCAATTTGCGCAGCCAGAGGATCGATGCCAGAAAGCAGAGCCATCACTTCTTTTTTATGGGGAATGGTGATGTTTAGCCCCAAGATGCCCATGGCAAAGGCCCCTTGAACGGCAGCAGGCAGATGGGCGGGGGAAACATCAAAAGCCGTATAGACGGCAGGAAGGTTCAGTGCTTGAAACAAAGTGTTTTGCAGCACTGGGGAAAAACTATGGCCAACGGGATGGCCAAAAATGCCGCAAACGTTACTTTGGCCCTGTACGGTAGAGACAATCTGCATGTTATCTGCTCCTTTCATAGCAGCGCAGCACCCAGGATTCGGCACCGCGCTTGACTTTTGTTACCAGCTGGTCCCGGTTGCAGATGGGGCGGCACAAAATGGCCAGCACCCCGGCCCGGTTGGCACAGTACATATCGGTAAACACTTGGTCGCCGATGAGGGCTGTCTGCTGGGGTGTGACATGAAGATGGGCCATCACCTGCCGCATTTTTTTTGTGCCAGGCTTTCCGGCCCGATGGACGGCAATGCCATGCAGGCGGCGGTTAAAAAGAGAAACGCGCCGGGCGTTGTTATTGGAAAGCAGACAGATGGCAAAACCCATGGCCTTCCATTGGCTGAGCAGCTGGAGCGTGGCGTCGTCTGGTTCGGCCACGTCAAAAGGGGCCAAGGTGTTATCAATATCAAAAAACAAGAGGCGGATGCCCTGCTGGCGAAGCTGGTCGATAGGCAAATCTGCCACAGAATGAATGACGAAGGAAGGATAAAATCGTTCGAGCATAAAAAGTTCCTTTCTTTGCGTTTGTTTTTCCCATTATAGCATCTCTTTGGGGGAAATTTCAAATAAAAAAGGGGCAGGAAAATACAGTTTTCCAAGAAGAAATCTTTGTTTTTTTCTTAAAAATGGTGACAGCATTTTTCAAAGAAAGTCTTTTTCCATAGAAGAAGGCTGGAATCCATGGTGTGATCAGGATTCCAGCCTTCTATATTTTTGGGGAAGCAGCGTCTTTGTTGCCGGCTATTTTCTGGCCTGGGACAGGCTTTGTTCCATGGCATCCAGCAAAATGCCGCTGGTGACGGCCAAATCGCCGCCATAGTCAATTTGGGTGCTTTGGGCATCCACCACAGCAGAGCAGAGGATGTCGGCGGTGGACTGCAGCTGGGGATAAAAGACGGGCACCGTCTCCGACAGGCAGGAAACAGTCACATCTTCAATGTCATGGTGGCTTACAGTCACTTCCACCAATATGCTGCCGTCTTCCAAGTCCACTTGGGTGGCATAGACGCCGGGAACGTATGTAGCATGGATGGACTGCACCTGCCGCGACACAAAAAAGGCAATGCCCAGCAAAATCAGCAGGCCCAGCAAGGTCAGCAGCACCGTTTTGATCAATTCCTTCAAAGGGATGACCATAAATTTATGGGCAGACATGGAAAAACTCCTTTCTAGAGGCTTTTTGATATTTTTATGCTGTCTGGAAGGCAGTTATGCAGTATAATAGAAGAAAGGACAGGAGGGACGAAACATGGCGTTGCAATTTTTTCTCGGCCGCAGCGGCAGCGGCAAAACCCAAGAAATGCTGCACATCCTGGCAAGGGCCCAGCAGGAGGGGCAGCCGGCCGTTTATCTGGTGCCGGAACAGTTTTCCTTGCAGGCAGAAAAGGAGCTGATTGCCTGCACCGACGGCGGCGGCATTTCCAGCGTGAAGGTGCTGACCTTTGACCGGCTGGCCCATACGGTGTTTTCCCGGGTAGGTGCGCCCAAAAACAGGCCGCTGGATGAAGTGAGCCGGGCTATGGTGCTGCGCAAGGTGGTGGGGCAGCTGGCGCCCCAGCTGCGCTATTATCAAAAGGCCGTGGGCAAGCAGGGCTTTTTGGAGCAGCTGATGGATACGGTGGGAGAATTTTTCCGCTATCAAATGACGGAAGAACGGCTGATGCAGGCGGCCCAGGCAGCCCAAGAAGACTTGCCGCTGCAAGAAAAGCTGCAGGACTTGGCGGCCATTTTTGGCGGCTACTGCCGTTTTTTGGCCTCCGGGTATGTGTCGGGAGAAGAAACGCTGGATGTTTTATACGAGCTATTGGAACAGGCCGATTTTTTATCTGGCGCACCGTTTTATGTGGATGGGTTTTATGGTTTTACGCCCCAGGAGGAGCGGATTTTGCAAAAACTGCTTTCTTTGGGGTTTGATGTGACAGTCAGCCTCACCATAGCAAGCCAGGCGGTGGCGCAGCCGGTGGGGCAGAGCGATTTATTTTTTGAGCCAAAGGAAACGTATCTGGCCCTGTGCCGTCTGGCCCAGGAGGTGGGCGCCAAGGTGGAGCGGCCAAGGTTTTTTGAACAGGATTATCGCCATCAGACAAAGGCCCTGCGCCATCTGGAACAATCCTTTGGCGCCTATGGCGTATCCCCCCAGCCGGCCGATGGCTCCATTTTCTTTTGGTCCGGCGCCAACGGCTTTGAAGAGGCAGAGCGGACGGCGCTGCGGATTTTATCCTTGGTGCAGGAAAAGGGATACCGCTATGGAGAGGTGGCCGTGGTGGCGGCCGATTTGGACCGGTATGCGCTGCCGCTGGAGCGGGTATTTACCCAGTGCCAGATTCCTTATTTTTTGGACCGGAAAAAGAAATTGTCCGATACGCCTTTGGCCATGGCGGCCAGCGAGATTTTCCGGGTGGTGCGGTTTGGGTTTCGGTTTGAAGATGTGTTTGGACTGCTGAAAACGGGACTGACGGCCTTTGATCTGGCCATGGTGGAACAGATGGAAAACTACTGTCTGCGCTATGGCATCCAGGGTTGGAAATGGCAAAAACCCTGGAGCCTGGGGCTGACCGAAGAGGGGAAAGAGGAAACGTATGTGGCCCTCAATGGCCTGCGGCAGCAGGTGGTGGATTGTTTTGCGCCTTTGACGGCCTTTGGGAAAAAGAAAAAGGCGCCGGTGGCCCGTTGGAACAGCGCCTTTGTGGAAGTCCTAAACCGCCTGACGGTGGATCAGCGTCTGCAAGAGCGGGAAACGGCCTTTTTGGCACAGCAAAACCAGGCGGCCGTCTATGAACTGCGCCAAAGCCACCAGATGATGTTAGAAGTGCTTTCTGCCCTGGAAAGCGTTGCCGGGGAAGACGAGATGACGGTGGACGACTATGCTGCCTTGCTGGAAAGCGGCCTGGCGGTAGGAAAACTGGCCATCATCCCGCCCTCGGTGGACTGTGTGACGGTGGGGACGGTGGAGCGAAGCCGCTTGCCCCGCACCAAAGTGCTGTTTGTGCTGGGGGCCAATGATGGGCTGCTGCCTTCTGCCGGGGCCCAGGGCGGCATATTCACTTCCAGAGAACGGGATTTTTTAGAAGAGCAGCAGCTGCGTTTGGCCCATAACGGCCAGCGAGCCGCCTTTGAAGAAAATTATCAAATTTATCAAACCCTGACCAAAAGCGAGGAGCAGCTGGTCCTCAGTTTTTCCAGAAGCGATTTATCCGGCAAGGCCATGACGCCTTCGGTGGTGGTGCAGCAGCTGCGCACCCTCTTTCCTTCTGTGCCCCTGGAAGAAGAAACGCCGCCGGATGCCTTTTTTTACAGCCTGCCCCTCACCTTTAGCCACTTGGGGGAAGGGCTGTCGGCAGGCAATGGAATCTGGACAAAGGCCCAGCAGAAACTGGAGCAGGAGAGCCGGTTTCAGCCGCAGATGGCGCTGTTTTTGTCAGGCAAGAAAACTCCGGCGCCAGAAGTCTTTTTGGAGAAGGAAACGGCCAAAAAAGCCTTTGGAAAGACGCTGTTTTCCAGCATTTCCCGGCTGGAACGGTTCATCAGCTGCCCCTACCGCTATTTTTTGAACGATACGCTGGGGGCAAAGGTGCGGCAGGAATATGGTTTGGCCAGCCCTGACTTGGGGCTGTTGTTCCACGGGGTGCTGGAAGAATTTGCTTCCACACTGAAAAAGGAAGGCAAAAACTGGGCCGATTTGACGAAGGAAGAAGTCAAAAGCAGAACAGAGGCGGCGGTGGAGCGGCAGGCGCCCTTTGTGGGCAGCGAAGTGCTGCTTTCCACCGGCTCCATGCAGTATTTATTAAAGCGCCTCAGCCGCATTTCCTGCCGGGCCATCTGGACGCTGAGCCGCCATTTGCAGGCCGGCCAATTTCGTCCGGCGGCCTTTGAGCTGACCTTTGGGGCGGAAGGCGTTTTGCTGCCCATTGTGGTGGAGCTGGGAGAAGGACACCGGCTGGTGCTCAATGGGCAGATTGACCGGGTGGACGTGTGGGAGCAGAAAGGGACCACCTATCTCAAGATTGTAGACTACAAGACGGGGAAAAAGGAATTTCGGCTTCAGGAGCTGTACTATGGGCTGCAGCTGCAGCTGCTCATTTATCTGGATGCCCTTTTGGCGGCACAGCCGGGTGCAGAAGAAACGAAGAAGATGCCAGGCGGCGTGTTTTATTTCCGTCTGCAAGATCCGCTGGTGAAGGCCGACTGCCGGTTAAGCAGCGCCGATGTGGAGCGGTTATTGGAAAAGGAGATGACCATGAGCGGCCTGGTGCTGGATGAGGAAGCGGTGATCCGGGCCATGGACGGCACCTTTGAACAGGAGTCGGTGATTTTGCCGGTGAGCTATAAAAAAGACGGCACGCCGTCGGCCAAAGCCTCTTTGGCATCGGCCAAAACCTATGGTCTGCTGCAGCAATATGCCGTTACATTGGCGGCCCAGACGGCAAAGCGGATTCAAACGGGAGAAATTGCCGTGCGGCCCACCCAAAACGGCAGACAGCTGCCCTGCGATTATTGCCAGTTTCAGCCAGTCTGCGGCTATGAGGCTGGGGTGACGCCAAAAACCGTGCTGCAAGCCTTGAGCAAAGACGAAGTGCTGGAAAAAATGGCCCAGGCGGTGGATAACAAGGAGCCATAAGGCTGCTTTTGCGGCAGATGCAATCCAGGTTCAATGCGTATAAAAAGAGAGCTGACATCCTGTTTTCAGGATTCCAGCTCTCTTGTTTTTTTGTATTTGGAAAACAATCTCGTGGTTATCGGCGAAACAAAAATAACAAAAATACCACATGGAGCACCAGCGAGAGTGCAAAAATGATATAAAAGGCAGGCTTTCTCGTTTTGTGATGGCATAGGCGCATCCCAAGAAAGCCTCCCACTGCACCGCCCAGCAGTGAAAGGATAAACAGCGTGCTTTCCGGCACCCGGCGGCGGTCATGCACAGCCGCCCGTTTATCCCACCACATGACAA
>CALWLF010000055.1 GCA_944381455.1 uncultured Clostridia bacterium
TGGCCATGGAAGAAGTGGTGGCAGTGGCCGAAGCGGCCGGCGTGGATTTGACCATGGCCGACGTAACAGCCATGGATGAGAAAATCCATGGGTTTGAGCCGGAGGCCACAAGCTCCATGCTGCAAGATGTGGCGGCAAAACGGAAGACAGAAGTGGAATTTTTTGCCGGGGAGCTGATGCGTTTAGGCAAGCAATACGGCGTGGCAACGCCTTATAATGCGCTGCTCTATCAGCTGCTGCGGGCAAAAGAAGGATTGTACGGCATCGAATAAAAAGAAGCCATCTGGCGCATTGTTCTAAAGAGCAGCCACGGCGCAAGCTTTTGTTTCAAAAAAATGACAACAGAAAGAAAACAGCCAAGCCCTTCCAAGGAAAAGAGCGTGGCTGTTTGTTTTTATAGGGAAAGCAGTGCAGAAACCACAGGTGATCCAAGGGGCATTTTGTCAGGACTGGATTTCTCCTTGGATTTTGACGCAGGCTTTTGCTTTGGCGGCGTTTTGGATGGCTTCTTCCAGTGTGGCGGCAGTGGCTGTCAGATGGCCCATTTTTCGTTTGGGCTTGCTTTCTTCTTTGCCGTACACATGCAATGTTACGCCGGGGATGGCAAGGCAGTCATCGGCGCCAAGAACAACGGCTTTGCCGTGGCTTCCTTCTTCGCCCAGGATATTGCGCATGACGGCCGGGCGCAGCAAAGAAGAATCGCCTAAAGGAAGGCCGCTGACGGCACGGACATGCTGCTCAAACTGGCTGGTGACACAGGCTTCGATGGTGTAATGGCCGGAATTATGGGGGCGGGGAGCCACCTCATTGACGGCCACGCACCCTGCTTCGTCCACAAACATTTCCACACAGAACATCCCCACGCCTTCAAAGACTTCCATCACCTGGCGGGCCAAATCCATGGCGTTTTTGGTGGTTTTTTCGCTGATGGCAGCAGGTACCCGGGTTTCATCCAAAATGCTGTCTTTATGCTCGTTTTGCGCCACGGGATAGACGGCAATGTCTCCATGGGCAGAGCGGCAGGCCAAAACAGAAATTTCCATGGTAAAAGGGAAAAATTTTTCTGCCATCAGCGGCAAGGCGCCGCCGCCTAAGGCATAAAACCCCGTTTCCACTTCCTCTTCTGATGCAATGACATAATTGCCTTTGCCGTCATAGCCGCCGGTGCAGGTTTTTAACATATAGGGATAGCCAAAGGCGCTGCCGGCTTCTTTCATTTCTGCCACAGAAGAAACGGCGCAAAAATCCGGCACCGGCAGATGGTGCTTGGCCAACAGGGTTTTTTGAGAAAACTTGTTTTGGATGATGGCAAGGCTGGTGGCCGTAGGGTAAACCACATGGCCTTCTGCCTCCAGCTCTTTTAACACCTGGGCATTGATATGCTCAAATTCATAGGTGATGACGTCGCACTTTTGGGCCAGCTGACGGATGGCTGCGGCATCTTCAAAGTCGGCCACAATATGCTCGTCCACCAAGGTATGGGCTGGGCAGTGGAGAGTGGGGTCCAGCACACGGATGGTAAAGCCCATTTTTTTTGCTTCTAAAATCATCATCTGGCCCAGCTGGCCGCCGCCGATGATGCCAATGGTTTTTTGGATGGATTCCATGGATTATTGTGCTCCTTTCTGTTGCAGCAGCCGTTGCTTTGCCTTCTGGGAAAGAAAACAGAAGAGGAATGTTGCGGCATAGACAAAGAAAAACCGCAGCGCAAAGCTCAGTCCAATATCTGTGATTCCCACCGACTGCATAAAAAAATTGATGAGATTTAAAAACAGGCAGTGGCTTAAATAAGCCGTAAAAGTCCAGGAAGACAGTTTTGTCCATCTTCCTTCTGAAACATAAGTGCCTACTGTCATCACCACAAAAATGGCAAAGACGCAGTAGAAAATATGCAGCGTTTCCAAAAAGGGAACGAAAACGCCATAGACATATGTCTGATATGTATACAGCAAGTCTCCAATGCCAAACAGCACCCAGATGCCGACAAACAAAAATGCCCGTTTTTTTAGCAGTTTTTTCAGTTTTTCCTCCTGCAAGCCATAGATGGCGCCCAGCGTCCAGTAGAGCAGATAGGTGGGAAAAAGCCGGTCGGTGTAAGAAAGGGTGATGCCGGCTTTTGCCAGCACTTTGGGCAGCACCTGGGGAAACAAGACGGTAATGGCAAAAGAACAGGCAATGAGAATCAGCGGATCAAACCGCCGAAAGAGCTTCTGCCATAAAGGCATCAAGGCATAAAACTGCAAGATGATCACGATAAAATAAAAGGGACTGACAATGTTTCCCAGCAGCAAATACCGCAAAAGGTCCCGTAACGAAAGGTGATAGTACCCTGCAACATAGAAAAAGAAATAATAGCCAATGGTCCAAAGCACATAAGGAATGGCAATGGTCTTAATTCTGCGCCAATAAAATTGACGGTAATTTTTCAGGGGCGGTTTTAAGAAAAATTTCAGCGCTGATAAAAAAATAAAGCCCTGCACCACAAATGCACTCAGCCGCCAGGGAAACAGTACGCTGACAAACTGCACACTGTCTCTGCTCAATACGGAAACAGGCTGGCTGGCAATATGAATAAACATCACCAGCAGACAAAGCAGGATGCTGGCAAAAGAGATCTCCGGTCGTTTTTCCATAATATCCTCCTTTTTTCAAAACCCCATACAAATTTTAGTATAGCATAAAAGTTTGCAAACGGGTATAGTTTTTTTGGGAAAACCAGTGCAATTTGACAGGTTTCATGATATAATAAAATCAATATTGCCCATGGCAAGGAAATGGTATTGGATGGAAAAATGGACAGAAAGGGCGCTTGAAAAAGCGGTGCGTTATGACGATGGCAGAAAAAAAGAAAGCGGCGCGCGCCGGTCTCAAATCGGTGCAGCGGGGACCAAAAACGAAAACGACGAAGGCAAAAAACAACAGCAAGAAAAAGAAGCAGGAAGAAAATGCAGTTTCCACCGATGTGGTGCTGATTGTACTGATTGCTTTTTCTCTGCTTGTTTTTTTCAGCCTTTTTACCTCCCTGATGGGGACGTTCGGCCTATGGATGGCTGGGGTGATGAAAGGACTTTTGGGTGCGGGGGCCATGGTGCTGCCGCCGGTGGTGATTGCCTTTTCCATCTGGGCTTTGGCTGGCAAAGAACGGCTGTTTTTTGTGTGTAAGGCCATTGGGGCAGTGTTGTTTGTATTGAGCATTTCTCTGCTGGGACAGTTGATTTCTGCTGGCAGCCGTGTGTATACGGCCTCCTTTTTTCAACAGGCCGGTCTGTTTTTTGCCAATGGCACAGGGCTAAACGGCGGCATGATTGGCGGGCTTTTGGGCTGGGGGTTAAAAAGCGCCCTGGGCTTTGGCAGCTACCTGGTGGCTTTTGCCGCTTTGATCATCGGTATTGTAATGGGAACGGGAAGATCGCTGATTACCGGGGTGCAAAATGCCCTTGGCTTTGCATCGGAACGCAGACGGGTGAAAGAGGCTAAAATTAAAGCAAAGGCAGAAAACATCCGGCAAAAAGAAGCCAGACGGCTGGAAAAAATGGAACAAGAGGCAGAAAAACAGCGCCTCCGAGAAGAAAAACTGGCTTTTCGCCGGGAGAAAAAAGCTGGGCGCGGCTTTTTTAACATCCTGCTGGAAGATGACAGCACCTATGAGGGCGAAGTGGTAGAAAAAGTGGAGGCAGCACCTCAGCCGCAGGAAAAAGAAACGCAGCCTGATGTTCAGGCAGGGGAAAGAAAAGAAGAAAAGAAAAAAACAGAAAAACTGATAGAAGTGCTGGGCATGGGAAATTTCGGCCGGAAAAAAGCGGCAGAAGAGGCGCCCAAGCCGCTGGCCATTGACATCGTAACAGAGCCGCAAGAGACGAAGGAAGAAGAACAAGAACCGGCTATTTTTGGCGCTTTTTCAGAACAAGAAGGGCCTTTGGAAGCAGTCTTGCCAGAAGATGGACCGGAAGAAGTGTTCCAGGAAGAATCGTCTTGGGAGGCCGATTCCTCTTTTGTGGCAGCGCCTGCTGCATCATCGGCAGAACCCACGGCACCGGAGGAACTTGTGTCTAAAAAATGCCAGGAAGAAGAACTGGCGAAAGCGGCGCCAAACAAATCTATTCTTCCAGAAAAAGATGAGCAAAAGGCAGAAAAGCAGGAGGCAGAGCCGATGGAAAATCGGCCAAAAGAACAGGAAGTATATCAATTTCCGCCACTGTCGCTGCTGGGGATGCCGGACAAAACCTCTGGCGGTGATTCCAGAACGGTGATGGTTGCCAATGCCAAAAAGCTGGAAGAAACGCTGGCCAGCTTTGGCGTGACGGCAAAGGTAACGCAAATCAATCAAGGGCCGACAGTAACCCGCTATGAATTGGCTCCCAGCCAAGGGGTGAAAGTGTCGAAAATTGTAAACTTGGCCGACGACCTGGCCTTGAATCTGGCTGCCACCGGCATCCGGATTGAAGCGCCCATCCCCGGCAAAGCTGCGGTGGGGATCGAGGTGCCAAACCGGGAGCCTCAGTCGGTCTATTTACGAAAAGTGCTGGAAAGCGAAGCATTCCAAACCTTCCCCTCGAAGCTGGCCTTTGCCTTGGGGGAAGATATTGCAGGAAACGCCATTGTGACAGACATTGCCAAAATGCCCCACCTGCTCATTGCAGGTGCCACCGGCTCCGGCAAAAGCGTTTGTATCAACACCTTGATTACCAGTATTTTGTATAAGGCATCGCCGGAAGAGGTGAAGCTGCTACTGGTGGATCCCAAGGTGGTGGAACTGAGCATTTATAACGGCATTCCCCATTTGCTGATTCCTGTGGTGACCGATCCGAAAAAAGCGGCCGGCGCCCTCAACTGGGCCGTGCGGGAAATGCTGGGGCGGTATCAAAAATTTGCCGACGCCGTGGTGCGGGACATCAAAGGATATAACGCCATGGTGGAAGAAACGGGCGAAGGAGAAAAAATGCCTCAAATTGTCATCATCATCGATGAATTGGCAGACTTGATGATGGCAGCCCCAGGCGATGTGGAAGACGCCATCTGCCGTCTGGCCCAGATGGCCCGGGCAGCAGGGCTGCATTTGATCATTGCCACCCAGCGGCCGTCGGTGGATGTCATCACTGGTGTGATTAAGGCCAATATTCCGTCTCGGCTGGCCTTTGCCGTTTCTTCCGGCATTGACAGCCGGACCATTTTAGACAGCACTGGAGCAGAAAAACTGCTGGGTAAAGGTGATATGCTGTTCCACCCGCTGGGCATGAATAAACCGGTGCGTATCCAGGGTGCTTTTGTCACAGACAAAGAAGTGGAAAGCATCGTAAACTTTCTGAAAGAGAAAAAAACCGTCACTTATGATGAAAAAATGATTGAAAGCATCACGGCTGTGGCGCAAAAAAGTGCAGATTCCGACGAGGTGGATGACGAGCTTTTTGACCAGGCTGTGGATTTGGTTGTGGAAAAAGAAAAGGCCTCGGCCAGTATGTTGCAGCGGCAGTTTCGCATCGGCTATAACCGGGCGGCACGTCTCATAGATGCACTGGAAGAGCGAGGCATTGTGGGGCCGGACGAGGGCAGCAAACCCAGAAGGGTGCTGTTAACAAAGGCCCAATGGCTGGAGCTGCGTTACCCCACCGAGGAAGATGAAGGAGACTAAGATGAGTATCAAATTGGCGTTTATATCCCTGGGTTGTGACAAAAACCTGGTGGACAGCGAAGTGATGTTGGGCATTTGCCGCAAAGAAGGGCTGGAAGTGATCAGCGAAGAGGAAAAGGCAGATATCATCGTCATCAACACCTGCTGTTTCATCCAAGATGCCTTGGAAGAAAGCATTGAAACCATTGTGGAAATGGGTAAGCTGAAGGAAACAGGCGCCTGCCGGGGCCTGATTGTCACCGGCTGCCTGGGGCAGCGGTATCAAAACGAAATGTTTGAAGAAATGCCGGAAGTGGATGCTGTCGTTGGAACGGCCAGCTATGAGCAGATTGCCAAAGTGGCCCGGGAAGTCTATGAAGGAAAGAAAGTGAAGGAGCTGGCACAAATTGATATGCCCATGGAGGATGAAGACCATGCCCTCTTACGGGTGCTCTCCACGGCTGGCCACTTTGCCTATTTAAAAATTGCAGAAGGCTGCGACAACCATTGCACCTATTGTGTGATTCCTTCCCTGCGGGGAAAATTTCGCAGCCGTCATTTGGAAAGTCTGGTCCAAGAAGCCAAGGGGTTGGCAGCGCAGGGAGTCAAAGAGCTGATTTTGGTGGCCCAGGATACGGCCCTTTATGGGACGGATTTATATGGAGAAAACCGCCTGCCCCAGTTATTGGAGGCCCTCTGCCAGATTGACGGTATCGCCTGGATTCGTCTGCTTTATTGTTATCCAGAGCATTTGACCGACGAAACCATTGCCGTCATGGCAAGGGAGCCAAAAATCTGCCACTATCTGGACATGCCCATTCAGCATGGCGACGACGGCGTGCTGCGGCGCATGGGCCGGCGCAACACCAAGGCGCTGATGGTGGAAAAAATCGGTAAACTCCGTCAGGCCATGCCGGACATCACCATGCGCACCACCATCATCACCGGCTTTCCCGGGGAAACGGAAGCAGAATTTCAGTCCTGTCTGGACTTTGTGACGGAAATGAAGTTTGACCGACTGGGGGTATTCACCTATTCCCAGGAGGAAGGAACGCCGGCGGCCAAACTGCCAAACCAAGTGGACGAGGAAGTAAAGGCAGAGCGAAAAGAAATTTTGATGCAGCGGCAAAAAGAAATTTCTGCCCAATTTTGTGAAGGATTTGTGGGAAAAACCATGACGGTGCTGGTGGAAGGCCAGCTGCCGGGAGAAGCCGTTTATTGCACCAGAAGTTTTCGGGATGCACCGGACATTGACGGGCTGGTATTTGTCCAAAGCGACGTGGAGCTTTTGACGGGGGACCTGGTGGAAGTGGAAATAACGGCGGCGGCCGATTATGATTTATACGGAAGGGTGATGGAATATGGAAATGAACTTACCCAATAAACTGACGCTGCTGCGGGTGATTCTCATCCCGGTGTTTTTGGTGGTGCTTTTAAGCGGCCTTGTGGCAGAGCCGGTGAGCCGCTATGTGGCAGTGATTATTTTCATGGTGGCCTCCTTTACGGACTTTTTAGACGGGCACATTGCAAGAAAATATCATCTGGTGACCAATTTCGGCAAGTTTATGGATCCTCTGGCCGATAAACTGCTGGTGGCGGCGGCGCTCATCAGCATGGTGGAACTGGGGGACATTGCCGCCTGGATCGTCATTGTGATCATCAGCCGGGAATTTATCATCACCGGATTTCGGCTGATTGCCTTAGAAAGCGGCAAGGTGATTGCAGCCAGCTGGTGGGGCAAGACAAAGACGGTGAGCCAGATGGTGATGATTATTTTTGTGTTAAGCGGAATCGTTGGGCCGCAGACGGTGCTTGGACTGATTTTGATTTATGCCTCGGCCTTTTTCACCATCGTTTCCGGGGTGGATTATATCGTAAAAAATGTGGAAGTGTTAAAAGGATAGGGGACGGTGTCAATGGAAGCGGAAATTTTAGCAGTGGGAACGGAGATTTTGCTGGGCGATATTTTAAACACCAATGCCCAATATCTCTCCAAACAGCTGGCCAGCCTGGGCATCAACGTACATTTTCAAACGGTGGTGGGCGATAATGCCGAGCGGTTAACCCAGGCGGTGAACTTGGCCTACAGCCGGGCGGACTTGGTCATTACCAGCGGTGGCCTTGGGCCAACGGAGGACGATTTGACCAAGGAAACCTGCACCCGGTATTTTGGGGAGCCTTTGGTGGAAGATGCAAAGGCCATGGCGATGCTGACAGACTTTTTCAAAGCCTTAAACCGCACCATGACCGACAACAATCGCAAGCAGGCCATGGTGCCCCGGGGCGCTACGGTGATGTATAACGAAAACGGCACGGCGCCGGGGATTATCCAAGAGGGGAAAGGCAAAATTTTGATTATGCTGCCAGGCCCGCCCCGGGAGCTGATCCCCATGTTTGAAACGTATGCCAAGCCGTTTTTGGCATCGAAACAAGATTCCATTTTCGTCTCCCGGGTGCTGCGTATTGCCAAAGTGGGCGAAAGCGAAGTGGAGCATTTGCTTAAAGACTTGATTGACCAACAGACCAACCCCACCATTGCCACCTATGTAAAACGGTATGAAGTGATTGTGCGCTTGACGGCAAAGGCCAAGACGGAAGAAGAGGCCAATTTGCTCATAGATCCGGTGGCAGAAGCCATTTATGAACGGCTGGGCAACAACCTTTATGCCGAAGGAGAAACGACGGTGTCGGAAGTGGTGTGCAAAATGCTTTTGGAGCGGCATTTGACGGTGGCAGTGGCAGAAAGCTGCACCGGAGGGATGCTTTCTTCCACCTTTGTGGATTATCCCGGCATTTCTCAAGTATTTTTGGAAGGCGATGTGACCTACAGCAACGAGGCCAAAATGCGCCGCCTGGGTGTGAAGGCAGAAACCCTGGCAGAGCATGGCGCCGTCAGCGCCCAAACGGCTGCCCAGATGGCAGAGGGCGTGGCCAAAGCCGCCGGGGCCGATATTGGCCTTTCCACCACCGGTGTGGCCGGGCCCGATGGCGGCACAAAAGAAAAGCCGGTGGGCACGGTATATTTAGGCTTATATTATCAAGGTGAAGTGAAAACAAAACTGGTGCATTTGGTGGGAAACCGGGAACGGATTCGCATCCGCACCGTGGAGGCAGCCTTCGACTGGCTGCGGCGCACCATTCAGAAAAAAGAAGCAGAACGAGCGAAGGAGTGAAAGAAGCTTTATGGCAGAAAAAAAGACAGCAAAGAAAAAAGGCGAAAATAAATTTGACACCAAAGACGATGCCCTGAAAGCTGCCCTGGCCCAAATTGAAAAGCGGTTTGGGGAAGGGGCCGTGATGCGGCTGGGGGATGAAAGCAGCAAAATGAATGTGGAAACCTTCCCCACCGGTTCTTTGAGTTTGGACATTGCTTTGGGGGCCGGCGGCATTCCCAAGGGCAGAATCATTGAAGTGTACGGCCCGGAATCTTCCGGCAAAACCACCATTGCGCTGCACATGGTGGCCGAAGTGCAAAAACTGGGCGGCATTGCAGGGTTTATTGATGCAGAGCACGCCTTGGATCCGGAATATGCCAAAAATTTGGGCGTAGACATTGCAAACCTTTACATCTCCCAGCCAAACGATGGGGAAGAAGCCTTGGAAATTTGCGAAACCATGGTTCGCTCCGGCGCTTTGGATATCATCATTGTGGACTCGGTGGCGGCATTGGTGCCAAAGGCAGAAATTGAAGGCGAAATGGGGGCCAGCTTTGTGGGGCTGCAAGCCCGCTTGATGAGCCAGGCACTGCGGAAACTCACTGGCATCATTGGCAAGACAAAATGCTCTGTTATTTTCATCAACCAGCTGAGAGAAAAAATCGGCGTGACCTATGGCCCATCGGAAACCACCACCGGCGGCCGGGCGTTGAAGTTCTATGCCTCGGTGCGGCTGGATATCCGCCGCGGGGTAAAAATCATGGACGGCGACGACATCATCGGCCATCAGACCACCATCAAAGTGGTGAAAAACAAAGTGGCGCCGCCGTTTAAATCGGTCAGCGTGGATATTCTCTTTGGCAAGGGCATTTCCAAAGAAGCCGATGTGCTGGATTTGGCAGCGGCCATTGATGTGGTGAAAAAGAGCGGTTCCTGGTACAGCTATGGCGAAACACGCATTGGCCAAGGCCGGGAAAATGCGAAAAATTTCTTGAAAGAAAACCCGGATGTGATGGAAGAAATCACCAAAACCGTGCGGGAACAGTATGGCTTTGCTGAGCAGGCGGCGCCCATTGCAACAGAAAACATCACAGCCCTGCCGCCTTCGGATGAGGAAGACGATGAGTTTTTGCTGGAAGAAAGCCAGGAAACGCTGTGGGAAGAAGAAGATGCCAAAGAGCTGCTGATGGAACAAGATAGCTGACAAACGAAGGGGCAGCCGTTGGCACAGCTTCGTAAGAAAACAAAGATGGCTGCAATTCTGAGATGGAAAGGATTGCAACCATCTTCTTTTGCTACAGCTGTTTTCTTTTGAAGACTACCATTTCCAAGGAAGAAGAATCTTTTCTTCGCTGGAAAGCGCTTTTGCTGTCCTTTCTTTTTACGGGAGAAACGACATGAAAATTACGGCCATAGAAGTGCAAAAAAAACATCCCGACCGATGCAGCGTGTTTTTGGATGGGGCGTTTGCCTTTGGGCTGTCGGTGGAGGACTGTCTGTTTTACCATCTGAAAGAAGGCGAAGAGCTGGACGAAACCCGGCTGCATTTTTTAAAGGAAGAGCTTGCCTATGAACAAGCCAAAGAGGTGGCGCTGCACTTTTTAAATTATAAAATGCGCACCCGAAAGGAAATGGAGAAAAAGCTGAAAGAAGCAGGCGTTGCAGAGGAAACGAAAGAGCGCGTGATGGCTTTTTTGGAGCAATACCATTTTTTGGACGACTTGTCCTATGCCAAAGCCCTGGTGCGGGAGATGGCAAGACAAAAAAAGGGGCGGCGTGCGCTGGAAGAAAAGTTTTTTTTGGCCGGAATCGATCGAGAAACGGCACAAAAGGCCAAAAAAGCAGAGGATTTGAAAGAAACGGAAAATGTTTTGGCGCTGTTGGAAAAAAAGCTGGACGGACAGACAGAGATCACCTACCGGCAGAAGAAAAAAATCCAGGATTTTCTGTTGAGGCGAGGCTTTGTCTATGATACCATAGAACTGGCTTTCCGCGAGGCGGGTGTCCGCCTGGTCCGGGAGGAAGACAGCGAATAAAGGAGAGAGAATATGGCATACAGTATGGGGCAACTGGTGCGGCTGCGCAATCAGTTTTTCGATGCTTATGATGCAGGCGATATCCAGGAGGCCATCCATCTGGGTAACGACATGATGGACTATTACCAAAACAATCATCTCACGGAAGGGTTGGACTTTGCAGGCGATGCCTTCAACCTGGCGGTGCTTTATGACGATATTTCTTATCACCAAAAGGCAATCGAGCTTTATTTGAAGGCAGCACAGATTCAAAAGCGGGAACTGGGAGAAGAAAACGAGACCTTTGCCAACACCCTCAATAATCTGGCGGTGGCCTACAGCCTGGAGGGGCGGCACACAGAGGCCATTTCCCTTTATAAAAAAGTGCTGCGGCTGCGGCTTGCCTTTTTAGAAGAAAACCATCCCGATGTGATCATTGCCCGGTTTCATCTGGGGACGGCCTATGAAAATTTAGAAAAAAATGACCGGGCGGCATCTGCGTTTGAAGAGGCGCTGCGTCTGGCCGGCAGCCAGCCGGCGCTGCCCAAAAAAGATTATGCCGATATTCTTTGTGGCTTGGCATCGGTGATGGGGAAAAAAGGCTGCTATAAACGGGCCATTTCCCATTATGCAAAAGCGGTGGAAATGCTGAAAATGGAAGAAGGCGAGCATAATTTTTATTATTTGTCGGTGCTGTTGAGCGTGGCGCTGCTTTGCGAAAAAGCCAAGTGTTATGACCAGGCGGTGGTCTATTATAAACGGGCCATCGCCAGCCGCAGCACGTTATTGGAAAAAAAGCACCTGGACTATGTTTCAAACCTCAATGCCCTGGCCCAGTCTTTTTTAAAACGAGGAGAGTTTGACCGGGCCATTGACACCCACAAAGAAGCGCTGAGCGTGCTCAATGAACTGCTGGGCAAAGACCATGTGTTTTATGCCGAATGCGTCAACCATATCGGCCGGGATTATTTACTGGCTGGGAATAAGGAAAAGGCCATGGAATATTTCCAAAACGCTTTGCTGCTGAAAGAAAAAAACTGCGGCCAGGACCATGTGAGCACCAGCTTTACCCAGGAATCCATTGCCGATTGCCTGCTGGAAGAAGGGCGTAACGCCGAGGCAGAAGAGGCTTATGCCGCCCTTTGCCAAAAGCGGCAGGCGCTTTTTGGTGAAACAAGCGAAGTTTATTTGCAGGCATTGATGAAACTGGCTGCTTTTTACGAAAGAACGGGGCGGCTGCCAAAGGCTGCCCAAACGTATCAAGAAGCCATGGAGGTGCGCAAAAAACAGCAGATGCCAAGGGACATGGGCATGGTGTTTCATCTGCAAGCGCTGTCGGATGTGCTGTTGCAGCTGGGAAATGAGGAAGAAGCCATGCACCGGATGAATGATGCACTGGCGGTGCGGCGGCAGATTTATGGCCGCATCCATCCACGCTATGCCAGAGGACTGTATTACCGGGCAAAGCTGGAACAAAAGATGCGGCGGTTGGAAGAAGCCAGAAGGGATTTGCTGGCAGCTCTCAGCATGCAAAAAGATATGGTGGGAGAAGAGAATCAGGATTATAAAGACACGGTGGCAACACTGATTGCAGTGTTGAAAGAAAAAATGGTTCAAGAAGCACAGCAGGGCAATCCTTCTGCGGCAGCAGACGATTTGGCTGAAGTGCTGGGGTTATTTACGGCCTGTACGCAAGAAGAAAAAACAGCGCTTTTGCTGCAAAAAGGGATGTTGTTTGCCCAGGCCGGCCGGGGACAAGAAGGGCTTTCGCTCCTTTGGGAAATCAAAGATCGGGTGGAAAAAAGCCAAGATGCAGGGCAAAAACGGCGCTACCAGATGGTGCAGGGTGCCTTGCTTTTATCCTGCGGCCAGTATGCACAGGCAGAAGAAGTGCTGGTGCAGGCCTTAGAAGAAGGGTATGCCGAAGCAGGCAATTTATTTGTGGCAGAAAAAGAGCTGCTTTTGCTTTTGGGAGAAACGGCACTGGTGACAAAAAACGCAAAAAAAGCAGAAAGCTATTTCACCCCCTTAAATACCAGCGAAGATGAGGATGCCGCCTTCCAGCAGCGCCTTGGCCTGGGGCGGTGTGCCATGCTGAAAAAAGACTGGGAAACGGCGCTGGCCCTTTTGGGCAGTTTATGGAAAGAAAGCGATGGTTTTCGGCAAAAAGATCCTCTCTTTTATCACCGCACCATTGGCTTTTTGGCGGAAGCTTTGGAAAAACGGGGCGAGACGGAGGCGGCCAGACGGCTTTTGGAAACGGTGCTTTCCTTTTATCGTAGCCACCAGCTGCAACGGCGCAGGGAATATGTTTTGTGGCTGAGGCGGTATGCGCTGTTGGCCAAAAAAGAAGGTTTGCGGCGGGAAGCGGCAGAAAGCTACCGCTTTTTGGCCCAGCTGGATTTGGAAGAAGACACAATGCAAAAAGCCGCCGATTTGCTTTCGGCCGGCCGGTTATGGATGGAAGAAAAAGAATATCCTTTGGCCGAAGAAATTTTGCTGGAAGCAAAGGAGCTGTTGGAAGAAAAAGAAGGGGAAAACCTGCGGCTTTATCGCACGGTGCTGGCTGGGTTAAAGCGGCTTTATACCAGAACAAAACAGGCGGAGAAGGCCGAAGAAATGGCGCAAAAAATGGAGAGGCTGGAAACAGAACAGTAAGAGGATTTTTTTGAAAAAAGAAGAAAAAGAGATTGACAAAAACGTTTGAAACGTGATATTATATTACAGTGCGTTTGGTATGCACGTAAAGCCGCACAAAGAGGTTTTTGGAAACCAAAAGAAAGGCTTTTGGTACCGTATTTGGCGAGTAACGAATGAGGAGGTGTACGTGTGTACGCAATTATTGAAACTGGTGGAAAGCAATATAAAGTTGCTGAAGGTGATGTCATCACCGTGGAAAAATTGGGCGTAGAAGCAGGCAGCGAATTCGTATTTGATAAAGTTCTGGTGCTCTCTAACGACCAGGGGATGACCGTTGGTGCTCCCTATGTAGCAGGTGCTACTGTTTCTGCTTCTGTTCTGGGCGAAGGCAAAGCCAAAAAGGTGATTGTATACAAATACAAACCAAAAAAAGGCTTCCACAAAAAAAGAGGCCACAGACAGCCATTTACCAAATTGCAAATCGCTAAAATCAATCTGTAAGAATCCATGATTCAGGTTGAAATAGATCGTGATGCAGCATGCAGAATCTGCGGCTTTCGCATGGAAGGCCATGCCGGTTTTGCCGAAGAAGGGGAAGATATTGTCTGTGCAGCGGTGAGCATGCTGGTGATTAACACCATCAACAGCATCGAGCAGTTCACCAAGGCCATCTTTTCGGTGGACAGCGCAGAAGAAGAAGGCGGGTTTTTAGCCTTTCAGTTGAAACGAGCCCATTCCCCTCAAGAAAGGCACGATGTGGAATTGCTGTTAGAAGCAATGTACTTCGGCCTACAAAGCGTACAAGAAGCGTACGCAAATACCATTGAGATTTTCGATGAAGGAGGTAGAGCATGATGATGAAATTAAACCTTCAATTTTTTGCACATAAAAAAGGTTCCGGTTCCACCAAAAACGGCCGTGACTCCAAAGCAAAAAGACTGGGCGCAAAACGTGCTGACGGTCAGTTCGTTCTGGCTGGCAACATCCTGTATACCCAGAGAGGAACAAAAATCCATCCTGGCACCAATGTAGGCATTGGCGGCAACGACAGCCTGTTTGCACTGGTTGACGGTGTGGTAAGCTATGAAAGAAAAGGCAGAGACAAAAAACAGGTTTCTGTTTATCCAGTGGCTGTAGAAGTTGCTGAATAAAAACGAGCAAAAAGGTTCCAAATGCTGTGCGTTTGGGGCCTTTTTTTGACGAAAATGAGTTTTCTTTGGCCGCAGGAAGCCAAAGAAAGGCGATAGAGGAAAACAGGACAAACAGGAGAAACAGATAGAAGAGGTGAAACCATGTTTGTAGATCGGGTGAAAATTCATATCAAAGGCGGTAACGGCGGCAACGGTGCCGTATCCTTTTACCGGGCCAAGTATATTACCCATGGCGGTCCAGACGGCGGTGACGGCGGCCGAGGCGGCGATGTGATTTTTGTGGGCAATGCCAGCATGAACACGCTGATGGATTTCCGCTTCAAACGGAAATTCCAAGCCCAGGTGGGCGAAAACGGCGGCAAATGCAACCGTACCGGCAAAGACGGCGAAGATGTCATCATCAAAGTGCCGGTGGGCACCGTCATTCGGGAGGCAGAAAGCGGCAAAGTCATGGCCGATATCACCCGGCCCGACGAGCCGGTGGTGGTGATCCATGGCGGCAAAGGCGGCAAAGGCAACCAGCACTTTGCAACGCCAACCCGGCAGGCCCCCCGCTATGCCGAACAGGGCCGCACATCCAAAGAATATGACGTGATTTTGGAATTAAAACTGATTGCCGATGTGGGCATCATTGGCTTCCCCAACGTGGGCAAAAGCACTCTGCTTTCCATGGTGACCAATGCCAACCCCAAAATTGCCAATTACCATTTTACCACTTTGTCCCCCAATCTGGGCGTGGTGCAGGGAAAAGACGGCAGCGACTTTGTGCTGGCCGACATTCCCGGCTTGGTGGAAGGCGCCAGCGAAGGCGTAGGCTTGGGGCACGCCTTTTTGCGCCATGTGGAACGGACGAAGGTGTTTATCCATGTGGTGGATGCGGCTGCGGTGGAAGGCAATGATCCCGTGGAAGAGATTGAAAAAATCAATCATGAGCTGGAGCAGTATAACCCGGAACTGATGAAGCGGCCCCAGGTGATTGCCGCCAACAAAATGGATATTCCAGAAGCGGCAGAAAACTTGGAACGGCTGAAAGCCGCCTATGAGCCAAAGGGCATCCCGGTGTATGGCATTTCTGCTGCCACCAATCAGGGCTTGGATGACTTGCTGGCTGCGGTGGCAGAAAAATTAAGAGAATATCCGGAAGATATTGTCTTTGAGGCAGACTTTGACGAATATGTGGAACCGGAAATTGACCACGAACCATTCACCATTGAAGTCTATGACGATAACTATTATGTGGTGACCGGTGTTGGTGTGGAAAAGATGATTGGTTACACCAATATCGACACAGAAAAAGGCTTTGCCTTCTTCCAGCGCTATTTGAAAGAAAAAGGCATCATCGACGCTTTGGTGGAAAAAGGCATCCAGGAAGGCGACACGGTGCGCATTTATGATTTGGAATTTGATTATTGGAAATAAGGCAGGGAGGGCAAACCATGAAGATTTCAAAAAAAGATGCACTGCAATGGTTTTCCTTTTTTGCCATGCTGCCGGAAGAAGAAGAACTGATGGTGAAACAGCAGGAAATTGTCTATGCCGTCATGGCGCAGATCGAAGATGCCGTGGATGCCCGGCATGAGGCGCTGCTTCAAGAGATTCCCGGATTAAAGACGTTGCAGGGCAGAAGTTATTATGTGGGAAACGACAAAAAAATCCCCCTGGGCTGCTGTTCCTGCCTGCTTGGCACCGGGTTAAGCTCCATCCGCAAAACAAATAAATGCAATGTGGAATGCAAATTCTGCTATAATTATGGCGAACTGGATGAAATTCCGCCCATTGGCGAAGGGATGTGGGACATCGGCGGCACCAAATATCGGGAACAAGATTTGGATTTGCTGTTGTCCATTCAGAAAAAACCTACCGGCGTGGCCTATGTGTATCTGGAGCCATTTATGGAAATTGAGCAGTATTATTCCATCATTGGCCGGTTCCAGAAGGCCGGCATTCACCAGCACATGTATACCAACGGCACCCTGGCCACCAGAGAGAATTTGAAAGCCTTGGGCGAAGCGGGGTTGGATGAACTGCGGTTTAATTTGGGCGCTTCTGGCTGCGCTGACCGGGTGATTGAAGCCATTGGCTGGGCCAAGGAATCTATTCCACAGGTGGGGATCGAAACGCCCATGACGCCGGAATTTTATGCAGCGTTCCAGCAAAAGAAAGAGCAGATTTTGGCCACAGGGCTGGACTTCATCAACTGTGCCGAGCTGCATTTAAACAACAACAACTTGCAAAACTATCTGGGTACGCCCATG
Source organism: uncultured Clostridia bacterium (assembly GCA_944381455.1). Taxonomy (GTDB): domain Bacteria; phylum Bacillota; class Clostridia; order Lachnospirales; family Anaerotignaceae; genus Neoanaerotignum. The sequence continues at coordinate 16,825 of CALWLF010000055.1, forward strand.
TATTTATGCCGGCTGGGATATTTATCGCCCATTTGGAGCCGGGAACTGACGCTGAAGCTGATGAAACAGGCGGCAGAGGAACAATGGGACTTGGTGGTCCATGACTGCTCCAACAGCACCAAGTTTGCCCGGGGCATAAATTTGAGCGCCAAGGAAGGCAAATGGTTTGGGGCCAATGACTATGGCTGTGAGTTTAACCCGCTGCCCTATGAAGCATTTTTGCCCACACTGCAAGACGAAACCTTCCAATTTTTAGAAGAAGAAGAACTGCCGAAAGGCTATCGCCCCGGCGAGTTGATTTTTTAAAGACTATCCCGTCCAAAAAGAGTATGATATACTGTTTTTAGACAGGTTTTTTTTGGAAAAAGGGGGAATGGATATGAAACGATGGCTATTCTTACTTTGTATGGTGCTGGGACTGACTGTTCCGGCACAGGCCCAGGAGAGATGGGACGTCTATGAAGCATTTCAGGCTGAGGAAACGCTGCGGCAGTATGACGGGGGCAGGTATATTGAAAATGGTGTGATTGTCATTTGTGTCACCGATGTAGATGCCGTCCGCCCCTTTGCGGCCACGCTGACTGGAGATGCCGCCCAATGGGTGCGGTTTCAGCTGGTAACGTATTCGCTCCAAGAACTGAAAGAAGCCATGGGTGTTTTGGTCCAGGACAAGGACCGAGATTATTGGGTAAACCTGAGTGTGAAGGAAAATGGACTCCTTTGCAGCTCCATGGGGACGTTTTCGGCAGAGGAAAGGGAAGCGATTCTTGCGGCTACCGGTGTCAAGCAGATTCTTTTTGAGGAAAACGTCCCCGTTTCCATGGATGATCAGCCGGTAACGCTCATTCCTTATGTGGGAAAAGTGGGGCAGGATTACTGGATGAAAAATCAAGAAGAGAAGATTTTTCTTGCAGAGCCCATCGTTGCATGGGAAGATACGGTACTGCTGCCTTTGCGCCAAACGGCAGAAATCCTCAATCCAGACTTGGAACTGACTTGGATGGAAGAGGAGCAGAAAATAGAAGCGACAGACGTGGCCTATGTGGAAATTTGGGTGGGGCAGGATACCATGACTGTCAATGCCGTGCCGGATATCCCCATGAAGCTGGCGCCGGTGTTGAAAGACGGTATCTGTTATGTGACGCTGGGGGATTTGGTTATCATTGCCCGGGTGCCCAGCAGCCGGTGCCAATATGAGAAAGAAACGAAAACCATTACATTGATGGCAGAAGAAAAGGAACCTGTGGAGTAGGCGTCAAAAACAGAAGGGATAACAGATGAGACAGGCAAAAGAGGATGGGAAATAGAGAAAAGAAAGAAGGAAGAAATCCATATTTCTTCCTTCTATTTTTATGGTAACACCAATAGGGGGAAAATACAAGACTTGTAAATTTGGATCTTTGAAGTAAGATGGGAACAGTAACTCTATGTGGTTGCATTCATACAGAAGGAAAAAGTGAAAAGGAAAGAGAGGGGAAACGATGAGATTTAGTCCAGGTACATTTTTTCATGGAACGAAAGCCAAACTGCAAGTGGGAGATTTTTTGACCAACGGATTTCCTTCCAACTATGAAAAAGGCAAAGTTGCAAGATATATCTATTTTTCTGGCACCTTAGATGCGGCCATTTGGGGTGCAGAGCTGGCAAAAGGGGAAGGAAAACAAAGAATCTATGTGGTGGAGCCGGAGGGAGAATTTGAAGACGATCCCAATGTCACAGACCAAAAATTCCCGGGGAATCCAACGAAGTCCTATCGATCGAAAGATCCCTTAAAAATAGTTGGAGAAGTCGTTGGATGGAAGGGGCATTCACCAGAAGTCTTGGAAACCATGTTGGAGCGAGTAAAACAACTGGAGGAGCAGGGGATCAAAGCCATAGAATAAAAAGAAAAAAGCCTCACACTTTTTGGCGCAGATTCATAAAAAAACAAAGATGGCTGCAATCCTTACATAACAGAGGATTGCAGCCATCATCTTTTTGCTGAGGTTGTTTTTTTCTAAAGACTGCTCTCGCAATTTCCAAGAAGCAAAACAAAAACAATGTTTTTTCTTAGAAAACTGCTTTCAGTGCAAGATTTTTTGTATTCTCTTATTTTTCTCTTACGATTCTTGCCCGAACCACGCCTTCGATGGCATTCAAGTCATCCAAAACAGCCTGGTTTTTGCCGCACAGGCTATCCAGGTCTACAATGGTATAGGCCATGGTGCCTTTGGCTTTATTGATCATGTTGTCAATATTCAAGTTTTCTTTGGCAAACACGGCGGTGATGGAGCCGATCATATTGGGTACGTTTTTGTGGGCGATGGTGATACGGGCTTTGCCGGTATACATGGCTTCGCAGTTGGGGAAGTTCACGGAGTTGCGGATGGTGCCATATTTGAGGAAAGCCTTCATTTCGATGGCAGCCATTTCGGCACAGTTTTCTTCCGATTCCGGCGTGGATGCGCCCAGGTGAGGGATGGCAATGACGTTTTCCATTTCCAGCACTTCGGCACTTGGGAAGTCAGTGATGTATTTTTCGACAATGCCTTCGGCCATGGCAGTTTTTAACGCAGCGTTATCCACCAATTCTCCGCGGGAGAAGTTCAAAAGGCGGCAGCCCTTTTTCATATAGCCAAACAATTCGGCGTTGAACATATTGCGGGTGGCGTCATTTAAAGGCATGTGCATGGTGATGTAGTCGCACTGGCCAACCAAGGTTTCTTTGCTGTCTGCCAATTCCACCTGGCTGGAAATGCTCCAGGCAGAATGCACCGACAAGAAAGGATCATAGCCGATGACTTTCATGCCCAAAGCGGCGGCGGCGTTGGCCACCAATACGCCGATGGCGCCCAGGCCGAAGACACCCAAAGTTTTGCCGATGACTTCTGGACCGACGAACTGTTTTTTGCCGCTTTCCACTTGCTTTTCAATGTTTTCGGTGCCTTGCAGGCTCTTGGTCCAGTGGATGCCTTCCACAATTTTACGGGAGGAGAGGAAGAGGGCAGTCAACACCAATTCTTTGACGGCATTGGCGTTGGCGCCTGGGGTATTGAAAACGACGATGCCTTCTTCGGAGCAGCGGTCGATGGGAATATTGTTGACACCAATGCCGGCGCGGGCAATGCCCAGCAAAGATTGGGGGAAGGCATAGTCTTTCATTTCTGCGCTGCGGACGATGATGCCTTCTGGATCTTCCACATCTTTGCCAACGATAAAGTCTTTGGCTGGCAGTTTTACCAGACCTTTTTCGGAAATTTCATTTAAAGTTTTCACACGATACATGGGAATCCGCCTCTTTTCTCTATCTCAAACTGATGATTATTTTTTGATTATTTGTTTTCTACTTCAAATTTGCCCATAAATTCTACCAAGGCTTTCACGCCTTCCACTGGCATTGCATTGTAGATGGAAGCGCGCATGCCGCCAACGGTACGATGGCCTTTCAGGTTGACAAAGCCTTTTGCTTTTGCTTCACTGATGAATTTTGCATTCAATTCTTCTGTTGGCAGGATGAAAGGTACGTTCATCAAAGAACGGTCTTTTTTCACAACGGTGCCTTGGAACAGTTTGGAGTTATCCAAGAAGTCATAAAGGATGGCTGCTTTTTCTTCGTTGATTTTCTGCATCACATCAATGCCGCCCATTTTTTTCACCCATTGGAATACCAAACCTGCAAAGTAGATGGAGAAGGTTGGTGGGGTGTTATACAAAGATTTTTCTTTGGCATGAATGTCATAACGGAGCATGGTTGGGGTGAAGTCCATGGCGTGGCCCATGAGGTCGTTACGAACGATGGCAATGGTCACACCGGCTGGGCCCAGGTTTTTCTGTGCGCCGGCAAAGATCAGGCCGAATTTGCTGATGTCATACCGTTCAGCCAAAATGTTGGAGCTCATATCGCCTACCACAGGCACGCCTTTGGTGTCTGGGATCAGGCTATCTGGAATATGGGTACCATAGATGGTGTTATTCAGTGTCATATAGAAGTAATCGGCTTCTGGATCAAATTTGGCTGGATCCAGTTCTGGAATGTAGCTGAACACTTTGTCTTCAGAAGAAGCAACCACATTGACTTTGCCGTATTTTTCTGCTTCGCTGATGGCTTTTTTGCTCCACTGGCCCGTTTTTACATAGTCGGCCTTACCGTTTTTGGTCATCAAGTTCATGGGGATCATGGCAAACTGGGTGCTGCCGCCGCCTTGCAAAAACAAAATGGTGTAGTTTTCCGGCACAGCCATCAATTCTCTTAAATCGGCTTCGGCGGTGAAAATGATGTCTTCAAAATCTTTGGAGCGATGGCTCATTTCCATAACGCTCATGCCGGCGTTTTTATAACATACGAAGTCTTTTTGTGCCTGTTCCAGCACTTCCAAAGGCAGCATGGATGGACCTGCCGAAAAATTGTACACTCTTTCCATAAATAAAACCTCCCTTAATTTTTGGTTCTTGCTCCAGTTGGGAAAAGGATATAAAAAAACCCTCGTCCCGACAAATTGATTTGTTGGGACGAGAGTAGACTTGCTCCCGTGGTGCCACCCGCATTGGTCCTCCAAAAAAGAGGAACCCACTCGTTTTCTGCTGTAAAGGGCAGAACCCTTCCGACTCCTCGCCGGCAACTCGGAAAATGGAACACCCGCTTGACCAACCGGCTTTCACCAGCCGCCGGCTCTCTGCAATGGATACACGGATTTAGTTTTCGTCATTGTTATTTTGCTATATACAAATGTTTTTGCATGGAAGATATTATATCACATTTTTTTGCATTTGCAAGTGGTATTTTGTCTAAAATATAAATATTTTTGCAAATTTATTGTACAAATCTGATAAAAATAGAATTTTTTTATTCTTTTTCGCACCAAAGAAACGGAAAAAAGCGAAAGTTTTTTTCTGTAAAAAAAGTCTATGTGAGAGAGAAAAAAACTATGAAGAAAAAAAGCTTGACAAATAAAAAAAGGTGTGTATAATCAAGAATAAGTTTTATTATTACACTAAAGCGGTGAACAGGAAAAGTATTTGTGAAACGCGGCTTTTCAGAGAGTCCTCCAAGGGTGGAAGGAGGGCGCCGGCGGCACAAAGAATGGGCCTGGGAGCGGGAACCAAACGGCGCAAGCTTAGTAGGGGACACGGGTTTCTCCCGTTACAGAGAAAAAAGCGGCAAAGGGTATCCCTTTGCAATAGAGGTGGCACCACGCATCGACTGCGTCCCCTAACAGAAATTCTGTTGGGAGGCGCTTTTTTTATACAAAAAAGGAGTGAAGAAAAATGGCAAAAATCCCCAATCGCATTTTATTATCTGAAGACGAGATGCCTCAGAGTTGGTATAATGTCAAAGCAGACATGAAAGAAAACCATGATCCCTTTATCAACCCCCAGACCATGAAACCGGCAAAGATGGAAGATTTGTTTCCAGTCTTTGCAGAGGAATTGTGCCGGCAGGAATTTTCCACCGAGCGGTATATTCCCATTCCGGAAGAAATTTTAAATAAGTACAAAATGTACCGTCCAGCGCCCCTTTGCCGGGCCTATGCCTTGGAAAAACTGCTGGATACTCCGGCTCGTATCTACTATAAATATGAAGGGCAAAATACTTCCGGCAGCCACAAACTGAACTCTGCCATTCCCCAGGCTTATTATAACAAAGCCCAAGGCATCACCAGCTTGACCACAGAAACTGGGGCCGGACAGTGGGGGACGGCTCTTTCCATGGCCTGTGCTTTTTATGATTTGCCTTTGAAAGTATTTATGGTAAAAATCAGTGCCCAGCAAAAACCATACCGCAAAGCTGTGATGGAAACTTACGGCGCCCAGGTGATTCCAAGCCCCAGCATGGAAACGGCAGCCGGCCGGGCGGTGCTGGCTGGAGATCCCAACTGCAACGGCTCCTTGGGCACAGCCATCAGCGAAGCGGTGGAAACGGCAGTGACCACACCAAACTGCCGGTATGTATTGGGCTCGGTGTTAGACCAGGTGGTGCTCCATCAATCCATCATTGGTTTAGAGAGCAAGCTGCAGATGGAAAAAGTGGATGAATATCCCGACATTATCATCGGCTGCGCCGGCGGCGGCTCCAACTTGGGCGGTTTGATTTCTGCGTTCATGCAGGACAAATTGACTGGAAAGCGGAATCCTCATTTCATTGCCGTTGAACCAAAGGCTTGCCCATCCATGACCAGAGGAAAATATGCTTATGATTATTGTGATACGGGACATGTGACACCAATGGCTAAAATGTATACTTTGGGGGCTGGATTTATGCCTGCATCCATCCATGCCGGCGGGCTGCGCTATCATGGTATGTCGCCCATTGTTTCCAAATTGTATCACGACGGCGCTTTGGATGAAGCCAGAGCCGTGTTCCAAAAAGACGTGTTTGATGCAGCTGTGCTCTTTGCCAAAACAGAAGCCATTTTGCCAGCGCCAGAAAGCGCCCATGCCATCCGGGTGGCCATTGATGAAGCCATCCGCTGCAAAGAAACGGGAGAGGCCAAAACCATTTTGTTTGGCTTGACTGGAAACGGCAGCTTTGACTTAACGGCTTATCAGTCTTATCATGAAAACAAAATGCAAAATTATGAACCGACGGACGAAGAAATTCAAAGAGGATTTGATTCTTTGCCGAAAATTCCCGGTATTCAATAAAGCGGTTTGATGTTTAATTTTTCGCATCTTTTCCCATACTAAGAACGCCATGAAAGGCAAATTTCTGACGGAAAGGAAGCGAAACGCCATGAACAAACTGGCCATTGGAGCCATGGGCATGATGCTGGGCGGCCTGGCAGGCTTAGCCGGCATGGAATATGCCAAAAACAGCAAATCGGCGAAAAAACAAATGATGCGCACCGGCAAAAAAATGATTTCTAAAGCGGAAGACGTGCTGGAAGATATGGCCGATACCATGCGCTGATTCTGCCAAAAAAGCCATAGCTGCAACAAATCTTTGAACAAGAGGCCGCTGCCTGTTTCCAGCGCGAAACGGGCAGCGGTCTTTTGTGTTAGGAAAAAAATATTTTTTTTGGAAAAATTTTTCAAAAAATTGTAAGAAAGAAAAAATGGTGTTTTGCTAGGAAATCTTTGGACAGTATGGTATAATGAAAAAGAACATGAAATGTATGGCAATACTTTTTGGACTGATAGAAAATGGTCGGTCCACAGGAGAAAAACTGCAACGGTTTTGACAGAAACAAAGGAGGGATTGGTTATGAAAAAGAAATTTGCGCTTTTGCTCTCACTGGCTTTGGTGATGGGCTCTGCAACGGCAGCATGGGCTTCTGTGACATTTAGTGATCTCAATGATGTGCCTTGGTCTGGCGCAAGAAATTATATCATGGCGGCAGCAGATTTACAGCTGATGGTGGGAGAAAAAAATGAGGACGGCACCAGTTTGTTCCGTGCCAACGACAAAGTGACTTATTGTGAAGCAATGCAGCTGGCTTATAATATTCTGGTCAGCCAGGGAGAAGCTTCGCCATCGGATGCAGTGACGCTGAAATGGAAAAGCGCCATGGAAGGCTATCATCTGCCAGAATGGGCCTATGAAGCAGTGGCCTATGGACTGGAAGAGGGCATTGTCACGGTGGGAGACTTAAGTGGGTTTATGAAAAATGACACCACCAGCAATCAGGCCACCAGAGAAGATGTGGCAGTGATTTTTGGCCGCGCATTAAACCAGGGGAAAACCTTGACCACTTCTTCTACCTCTTTTAGTGATAATGCATCCATTTCCACAGCAGCACGGCCTTATGTGGCTTATTTACAAAAGGAAAAAATTTTGGTTGGGGATGAAGAAAATAAATTTAACCCCAAAAACCTCATCAATCGGGCTGAAATGGCTGTGATTACCACAAAAACATACAGTGCTGTTTCTTCTGAAGCTTTGGATGTGGAAACGAAAACCATTTCTGGCACTGTGACAAATGCCACAGCAGCAGGTGTGTGCAAAACCCTGACCATTTCCCCGGCAAATGGCAGCAGCAAAACGCTGACTGGCGTGAAGGGAACACCGACGAAAAACGGTGATTTGATGAGCATTCAGACAGGTTCTACTGTAACAGTAGAATATATTGGAAACACCATTTTGTCGGTGGATGTGGGCCAATCTGCTTCTTTAAGCCAGACAGATGCCGCCAGCGGCACCCTCAATAATATTACTGCCGATAGTGTGGTGCTGAATCTTTCCGGCGGCGGTTCTCGGATTTATGAGCTTTCTTCTTCGGCAGAACTGTATTTGAACGGAGAAGCAAGCAGTCTTTCTGCCATTCGCCGCGTGCTGGAAAATGGTGTAACCATTGATGTAACAGTTGGTTTGAGCGGCCAGACAGCCATTTTGGTAGAGGCGCAAGGCGAAGAAGATGTGGTGGTTGGAACCATCACAAATTTGAAAAGCGACCGGGTGACCATTGACCGCAACAACGGCACGGAAATGACCTATGAACTGGAGCGGTATGTACGGGTGAAACTGGAAGGCTCCACTTACAGCATCAGCAATTTGATAGATGACTATGGCTCGGTGGAACTTTCTGTCAAAGCATATTTAAATGACGGAGGCTATGTGGAAACCATGGAAGTGGGCGCCTCTCAGGCAGGCGGCACAGCCAAAGGCTATGTGAAATCCATTTCGGAAGACAAAATCACATTAAACGACGGAGACAGCAACACCTCCTATAAAATGGGAAAAAATCCTTATGTCACTTATGAAGGTGCTGATTTGACACTGTCCAAGCTGATTTCTAAATATAAAGCAGGCACAGCTTTTACGGCCAAGGTATATCTGGACAGCAACAAACGGGTAAGCCGCATCATTGCCACATTGGAAGATGATACGGTTGGAACCATCGAAAAACTGACCGATGATTATATCACCATCATGACGGGAGCCGATGTGGAAAAAGAGTATTTGATGGACGAAGATGTGGTCATCGAGCTGAAAGACGGAAAGACAGAATCTTTGGACTATTTGCAGGCAGTATTTGTGGCAGGCGAAACAACGGCCGATTTACAGCTCAATGGTTCGGATGAAGTGGTAAAAATCAAGGTGGATATCGATAAGAGCAATTACAATGTGGTAACTGGCGATTTGAACAAAATGGGTACAGACAGTTTGGAAGTGGGCAACAAGACCATCTATGCCAACAGCAAAACCAAAGTGACCATTGATGGCAAAACCAGCACCATGAGCGATTTGCAAAAACGGTTGAAATCTGGAGAAACTTTTGGTGTGACGGTGGCTTATTCCGACGATGTGGCCAATACGGTGCAGGCCAAGCTGGAAGAAAGCAGCGGCCGGGTGACGCAAATGGTGAAAGGGAAAATTACCATTGCCATGAAAGATGGCACCATCAACACCTATTCTGTGGCTGAAGACAACGACTTGACCATCCGCATTGATGGCAGAAGCACCAAATATACATACAATGAGTTTTACAGCAAATGGTATTTGAATAAAGTGAATTTTGATGTGGAATTGGTGTTTGAAGACGGTATCGTGACAACCATCTATGCTGACACCGTTTCCTAAGCCAATGCGTGGAGTTGCTGATGGCTAAGTAAGCAGCAGGCGCTGCCATCCTTTTACAGATGGAGGATGGCAGCGTTTTTATGTTAAGCCGGGGCAAAGAGCGAAAGAAGTCGCCTTTTTTGTATGCAGGGCGAAACAAATTTCTTGAGAACAGTTGATAAAATGTCCAAAAAAATTTATAATATAAAAGATAATGTATGAATAGAAAGAGGTAGAAAAAATGCAATATGAAGGAGTCGTGTACCGTCCGCCCAGTGAGGCTGGCAGTTTGATTATTCAGTTGACCATTGGCTGTGCCAGAAACACCTGCACTTTTTGTGCCATGTTCAAAGAAAAACAGTTCCGGGTGCGCAAGCTGGAAGATGTGGTGGCCGATTTGGAAGAAGCCAGACGATATTACAGCCGCATCAAGGTGCGCCGGATTTTTCTGGCAGACGGTGATGCATTGATTGTGAAAACAAAGGATTTATTATATATTTTGGAACAAATCCATCGGCTTTATCCGGAAGTGGAACGGATTTCTGCTTACGGCGCACCGGCCGATGTACTGATGAAAAGCGACGAAGAACTGCGCCAGCTGAAAGAAGCCGGACTGGATATGATTTATATCGGGGCAGAAAGCGGCGATGATGTGGTGCTGTCTGATGTGAAAAAGGGTGTAACCAGCGCCCAACTGATCGAAGCTGGCCAAAAACTGAAACGGGCCGGCATGGTGGTTTCCATCACGCTGATTTCTGGTTTGGGCGGCACAAAACGGGTGGAGGAGCATGCTTTGGGCTCGGCCCGTGTGATTTCTGCCATCAAGCCGGAATATGTGGGCTTTTTGACGCTGATGGTGGAGGCGGGGACGCCGTTATATGACGATTGGAAAGCTGGGAAATTCCAGCTTCTGGGCCCAAGAGAAGTGCTGCAGGAAATGCGGTTATTTGTGGAGGCAGTGGATGCGGAAGGAACGGTGTTCCGGGCCAACCATGCATCCAACTATGTGCCCTTAAAAGGCACATTTAACCGAGATAAGGAAGAAATGCTGCGCCAGATTGCGCAGGCGGAAGAAGCCGGGGTATTCCGTCCAGATATGTTCCGCGGCATTTAAAGGAAGGATCAGGCGGGAGCGTGGCGAAAGATGGAGCTGCTTGGAAGCTTGATGCTGCTGGTATTGGCGGCGTCGTTGATGATGTTTGGTTTGACGGGAGTGCGGCAATGGTTTTGCATTTGGTTTTTTGCACTGCCGCTGCTGGGGATGACGCTGTTTCCTTCCTCAAAGGCTGAGATCAATGGTTTGGTGGTGCTCATTGCACTGTTGCTGCTGGTACTGACCGTTTATGCACTTTCTGGCATTTCGCTATGGTGCTTCGAGAAAAGAAAAGTCAATCGTGTTTTTTTTGGAATATCTGTGGTGTTTTTTTATTTGGTGCTGGTCTATTTTTGCTATCACGTACTGATTGATGGCAATTTAGCCTTTTTGCATTTGGTATTGCCTCATTATCCGGCCAATGTGGTGTCATTGGTTGCGGCTGTGCCGGCAACGGCCATGGTCTGGTTTTTGTGGTTACAGGCAACGGAAAAGTTTTTTTCCCAGCCTGGCGTGTTTGTGATGATCAAATGCAGGCCAAGGCGGAAAAAGGGCTGGTATTTTGGCGGCAGTCCTTTGGCCATGGAAGGGATTCAAAACGGAAAAACTTATTTGTTTTTTGCCACTCGTCGTGCCTATTTGCTGCTGCGGCCGGAAAAGCAGTTGAAATTATCCTGTAAAATCGGCGTCTTTGGCGGCATCTATGCCAGGAAAAATCTGCTGCAAGAGCCAAGCTTGCGCAGAAAACGCAATGTGACAAGGAAACTGGCCAAGCAGGCCGTGGCAACGGGATTGATTGCCGGGCTGATATTGCTGTTTGTGGTGCGTGTGGGATATGGCGTTGACTTTGAGACGATGTTTACTTTTTTGAAAAGAGGACTTTTTTGACATGGATAAAATCAAGGTAATGAGCGTATTTGGCACCAGGCCTGAGGCCATTAAAATGGCGCCTTTGGTGCAGGCGCTGCAACAAGAAAGCCGGGTGGAAAGCGTGGTTTGCGTAACGGCGCAGCACCGGCAGATGCTGGATCAAGTGTTGGAGATTTTTCATCTGACACCCCAATATGACTTAAATATCATGCGCCAGCGGCAGACGCTGGAAGGCATTACCACCCGGGCTTTGGAAGGGCTGGGGGAAGTGATGGAGCAGGAAAAGCCAGATTTGGTGCTGGTCCATGGCGATACCACCACCACTTTTGCCGCATCTTTGGCGGCATACTATCATAAAATTCCTGTGGGCCATGTGGAAGCGGGCCTGCGTACTTATAACAAGTATGAACCTTTCCCAGAGGAGATGAACCGGCGGCTGACCGGCGCCATTGCCCAGCTGCATTTTTCGCCGACGCCTTTGGCCAAAGCCCATTTGCTGGCGGAACATGTGGAGGAAAAAGCGATTTTTGTAACAGGAAATACGGTCATTGATGTATTAAAAACTACCATTGAGAAAGACTATACCTTTACAGTGGAACAGTTAAACCACATTGATTTTTCTTCCCGCCGGGTGATCACCATGACAGCGCACCGGAGAGAAAATCTGGGAGAACCGCTGGAAGAAATCTGCCGGGCTGTACTGCGTCTGGTGCAGGAATTTGAAGATGTGGAAGTGGTGTATGCCGTACACAAAAACCCGGCAGTGGTGGAACCGGTGCATCGGATTTTGGGCGGCCATCCCCGCATCCATCTCATCGATCCACTGGATTTGAAAGATATGCACAACTTGATGAGCCGTTCTTATTTTGTAATGACCGATTCTGGCGGATTGCAAGAAGAGGTGCCTTCCATGGGAAAACCAGTGCTGGTGCTGCGCAATGTGACTGAGCGGCCGGAAGGCGTGGAGGCTGGCACACTGCGTTTGGCCGGGACAAAAGAAGAAACGGTGTATCAGTTGGCAAAAGAACTGTTGACAAGCCAAAGCGCTTATGACGCCATGGCAAAGGCAAAAAATCCTTTTGGGGATGGGTTTGCATCCAAACGGATTGTGCAGGCAATTTTATATCAATTCGGCTTTACGCAAACAAGACCGGAGGAATTTTTCAGATAGGAGGCAGAGTCATATGAAAGAAGAGAGAATGGCTGTATTATCAATGGTGGAAAAAGGCATCATTTCTGTCGATGAGGCAGAACGTCTGTTACAGGCGCTGGAAAATCAAAGCGAAGGTGAATTTGGCCGTAAAGTGGGCCGCATCATCCAAAACACCGGTGAAGGACTTGGAATTTTGGCGCAGAAACTGGGCGAAAAGACAGAACAGCTGGTGGCCAGCAGCAAAGAAGCTGCAAAAAAAACAGGCAGCACTTTAGATAAAGTGGTGGAAGAAAACAAGCCACGGGTAAAAAAAGCTGCGGCCAAAGTATCGGAAAAGGCAGAAGCACTCAATGAGACCATTCGCCAAAAACGAGAAGCCAGAAAGAAAGATCTGGAAGAAGAATATGAAGATTTGTTTGCTGATTTAGAGGACGATTACGAAGCAGACGAGGATGATTTTGAAGAAGATGTGACCGTGATTCCATATCGTGCCACAGTTTCCAACGAGGAGGCAGAAGAAACAGAACCTCAGCAGAAACAGGACACATCTGACAGTGAGACAGCGACAGAAGAAAAGAAAGAAGAAGAATAAACCGTTTTGAAAGGGCCTTGGTCGGAGCCATGCGGTTCCGGCCATCTTTTTGAAATTGGCGGGAGAAAAAATCATGGGTAACTGGAAAAATAGAAAACAGCAGTTGGAACAAGAAGACTTGCAGCATACAACAGAACAACAGGAAAAACCGAAAAGCTTGGGAAGAGAAATCCTCAGCTGGGCGGGAACCATTTTTTTTGCGCTGATTTTGGCGCTTTTTATCAATACCTTTGTGATTGTCAACGCCACAGTGCCGACGGGATCCATGGAAGACACCATCATGCCAAAAGACAGGATTGTGGCGCTGCGCTTGACCTATTATGTTTCTCATCCCCAGCGGGGCGACATTGTGGTCTTTCGCTTTCCGGACGATGAATCCATTCTTTATGTGAAACGGGTGATTGGTCTGCCGGGAGAAACGGTGGAAATCAAAGACGGACGGGTGTATATCGACGGGGCGGACGAACCGCTGCCAGATACTTATGTCAAAGGAACGCCGACAGGCGATTACGGCCCCTATGAAGTGCCGGAAGGCCATTATTTTATGCTGGGGGATAACCGGGAAAATTCGGAGGATTCCAGGTTTTGGGTGAACAAGTTTGTGGCAGAGGATAAAATTTTGGGGAAGGTATACTTCCGCTATTATCCTTCCATTGACTGGCTGGACTAAAGAAAAAAGCTGTTTTCGGCCATATCGCGGAAAACAGCTTTTTATCTCTTTTTATTTAGATGCCAGATACTGGTTGATGTCGGCCACCAGTTTGTCCACATTCATGCCATGGACCATGCTGGCTTCTTCCAAGGTTTCCATGGCGGAAGAAGGGCAGCCAACGCAGTGCATGCCGTTTTGCATCAAAATAGCGGCTGTGCCGCGGTCCATCATCAGAAGTTCGCCAATGCGGATATCTTTGGTTACTTGCTGTGCCACAAAAAGCACCTCCTTTATCTTCGAACTACAGGCCATAAGCCAGGATACTTTATTATACCACAGAGAAAGGAAAAGAAAAAGATGTTTTGGGAAATTAGCCGCAGGCTGGATGAGAAAACACCTGTATTATCCGGTAATCCGGCATACAAGAAAGAAACAGTCTGCCGTTTGGAAACGGATGGGTATGAAGTGAGCCGCTTGACCATGGGCAGCCATTTTGGCACCCATGTGGATGCGCCGCGGCATTTTTATGCAGACGGTATGACCATAGATCAGATTCCGCCAGCCACCTTTTGCGGTGATGCAGTGCTTTATCGCAGCAACGGGCCGGTGGATGCTTCGTTTTTTGAAGAAAAGAAAATGGCACCACGGGTGCTGCTGGACATTGCGCCGCCTTATGGATTAACGGAGGACGGTGCTTGGCATTTGCTGATGGAAGGCGTGCTTTTGGTTGGGGTTAGCGGCATGGATGTGGAAAACGAAGGCGACGAGGCTTATCCCTGCCATCGTATTTTGTTGGGGGCAGGGATTGTGATTGCAGAGCAGCTGGCGCTGGAGCAGGTGCCGGAGGGCGAGGGACGGCTCACTTGTCTGCCGCTGTTTATTGGAGACGGCGACGGTGCACCGGCCCGGGCCATTTGGGAGGAAAAAACAGATGGAAACGAAGGAAACACACAGCTGGAAGGTGGAAGAAAAGGCACTGTATGTGGGTAAAAGCAAGCCAGTTTGGGTGACGGTGCCCAAGTTTCGGTTTTTCACCATTGCGGCGCCAAGCAGGGCAGCAGAACAGGAATGGAAGGCGGCGATGGAAGTGCTGCTGCGCTTTTCCAAATTCATTCATCAAATGCCAAAGCGCGGTTTTTTTCCGGGAGGCTATTTTCCCTATGCAGTGTACCCGGTGGAATATGAAAAAAATGGGCAAGAAGGACAGCTGATGGTGCGTCAGCCAGTCTTTGTGACAGAATCCATTGCCCGTATGACACTGACGGGACTGACGGCCACAAACCCGCATCCGTTGATGCAGCAGGTTCATATGCGGGAAAAAGAGGACGGCCGGTGTATTCAGATGGCTGTGACGGGCATGGAGCAATGGAAGGAGGCCTGGCAGGCGTTGGAAGAGGCGGCCCAGAAAGAAGGTGTTTGGCTCTCTTCTGACCGGTATCGCATCATTGCATTAAACGATTGGTCAAAGACGGCGCCGGAAAAGCGGAAAATGACGTTACGCCGGTTTGTGGCGGAATCAGAGTAGAAAAAAACATCGGTGAGAGGAAGGTGCTCACCGATGTTTTTTTTGATGTTCTTCTTTTTCAATTTGCAGATAATCCAAAAATTTCTGGGCCGCTTTAGAAAAAACTTGGTATTTTTTCCAAACCAAGTCGATGCCCACCTCTTGCCGTGGTTCCAGGGGGCGAAAGCAAAGGGGGCTGGTTTCGTCGGTATGCACCAATTTATCGATGCATAAGGCATAGCCCAGGCCTTCTTCCACCCAGAGGGCGGCGTTAAAGATCAGATTATAGGTGGAGACGATGGTCAGCTCGTCCATTTGTTTTTCCATCCAGCCGGGCAATTCATCCATCATCATGGATTGGCGGGAAGTAAGCAGGGGCAGCTCCCACAAATCTTCGGCGCGGATGCTTTCTTTTTGGGCCAAGGGGCTATCTTTGCGCATCAAAATGCCCCAGGTGTCGGTGGAGAGCAGTTGGATAAAATGATAGTTCTTTTTGTGGAAGGGCTCGATGACCAACCCGAAGTCTAAAAGTCCTTTGTCCAACCGTTCCATGACGTCATCGGCATTGCCGCTATAGAGGTGAAAGCGGATGCCTGGATATTCGGTGCGCAGGCGTTTGGCCGTTTTGGCGATGAGGCGCATGGCCTCCGTTTCTCCGCCGCCGATATAAATGTCGCCGGTGATGGTTTCGGTGCTGTCTTGCAGTTCAGCTTCTGTTTTTTCCACCAAAGAGAGAATTTCTGCTGCCCGGCGGCGCAGCAACTCCCCTTCTTCGGTGAGGGTGATGCGGCGGTTGCCCCGCAAAAACAGCTGTTTACCCAGTTCTGCTTCCAAATCCATCAGTTGGCGGGAGAGGGAAGGCTGGGAGAGATGCAAGGCCTGGGCGGCACCGGAGATGGTTTCTTCTCTGGCGACGGCGAGAAAGTAACGCAATAGGCGCAATTCCATGGCGGTTCCTCCTTTTTAGAATGAGTATAGCAAAAACAACTATGCTTTTCAAGCATAGGAATCTATTGAATATAGATATTTGCTATTTTCTTTTCAAAGGCATATACTGAAAAGCAGAAAGGAGGCAGACAATGCATCGATGGTTTTCCTTAGGGTGCAGCATGTTGTTGGCCATCAGTGGCCATGGCTGTGCCAAAGAAACGACAGAACAACCGCCTCTGTTACAGACAGAGCAGGTGGAGATGGCGAAGAAAAAGCGCAGGAAGGCGAAGCGCAAGGGACAAAAGACGAGGAGGACGCCCAGGTGGAACAGTTGGAATTACAAATTGGTACAGAAGTCTACCAGGTTCGTTTGGCACAAACGGAGGCGGCGCAGGCCTTTGCGGCGAAACTTCCACTGACGCTATCCATGAAGGAATTAAATGGAAACGAAAAATATAGCTATTTAGACGAAGCGTTGCCCACGGAGGCAGAGAGAGTAGGCCAGATTGAATCGGGCGATTTGATGTTATATGGCGAAGATTGTGTGGTGCTTTTTTATGACAGTTTTTCCACCAATTATTCTTATACCCCATTGGGCAGGGTGGAAGATGCCACGGGATTAAAAGAAGCCGTTGGCGAAGGAGCAGTCACCATGACATTTCAAGAGAAAGGATGAAACGAAGATGGATGCACAGTTATTAAAAGATAAAGTGGCTATCATCACCGGGGCCAGCTATGGCATGGGGCGGACGATGGCAGAAGTATTTGCGCAAGAAGGGGCCGCCGTGGTTTTGACGGCCCGGGGCGAAGGCCAGTTACAAGAGGCCGTGGAGGGAATTCGGGCAAAGGGAGGAAAGGCCATTGGCGTGGTGGCAGATGTTTGCTCGACGGAGGACACAAAGAGGGTATTCCAAACGGCTTTGGATACCTTTGGCGATGTGGATATCCTGATTAACAATGCCGGTATTGGCGAACAGAAACTGATTGACGAGACAGACGACGACTGGATGATGATGGTGATGAATACCAATTTGGGTGGGCCAATGCGGTATATTCGGGAAGCACTGAAGATTTTCTTACCGAAAAACGACGGCGTGATGATCAATATTTCTTCGGTCAATGGGACACGGCCATTTTGTGGCGCCACCTATACGTCCACCAAAGGGGCGTTAAACACACTGACCAAAAATGTGGCGATGCGCTTGGTAGATACCAATATTCGCTGTAATGCCGTGGCGCCAGGGGCCACAGTGACGCCGGCCCACTTGGCCAACAAAGCTGGCCAACAGCCTGGGGGCGCAAAAATGCTGGCGTATAGCGGGCATTATGTTTATTTCCCGGGACCAGAATGTGATCCCATGGGCTTGTTTATACTTGGCCAGCAAAATGGGCCGGGCAGTACGGGGGCAGGTATTACAGGTATGTAACGGAGCCTTTTTATGAGTCCCAACGAGCAGCAGGCGTTGGAAGAAAATTTGGAAGATGCCGGCTGTGAGAAAGCATTGATGGAAGCCGTTTTGGCCTGCATTGCGTGCAATGACCAAAAACAAGAACGGACTTTATTACTACAATACCGGGCCGAATGATTAAGACAGCTGCATGAAAAGCAGCGGGAAGTGGATTGTTTAGATTATTTGCTTTGCCGCAGAAGAAAAGAATGGGAACGAAACCGATGAAAAAAG
>CALWLF010000056.1 GCA_944381455.1 uncultured Clostridia bacterium
TACCCATGGTCCACAGAGTTCCACACCAGTTTTTGGGCGATGATATAAAGCACGGCATAGCCGTTGGAAATGATGGAATTGAGTTCCCGGTCCAGCCGTTTTTGCACAATCTCCGGCAAAGGATCGCCATAAAGGCTATGGGCCTTAGTGGTGGTGATATTGCGCAAATCGTCGTCGGCGCCGTCGATGCGGGGCGGGAAGGTGCCGTCGGGAATGGGCTTGATTTTTTCAATCCAGCTGGCCACCAAATTGGTGTTGGTCACCACCACTTCGTAGGCCTTGTCCTCGCCCAGATATTGAAATTCTTCCAGCATTTCTTCGGTGGTGCGAAAATACAGCGGTGCCTGGTTATCGGCATCGGAAAAGCCTTCGGCATTCATGATGATCCGGCGATAATCGGCTCCTTCTGGATCAATAAAATGGCAGTCGCAGGTGGCCACCACCGGCTTTTTATGTTTTTCACCCAAGGCGATGATTTTACGGTTGAAATTTTTGATGTCCTCCATGGACTGCACCGCATCCACTTTCGGAGAAGCAATCATAAATTTGTTGTTGCCCAAAGGCTGAATTTCCAGATAGTCATAAAAACCCACCAAGTTGTCAATGACTTCCTGGGGCTTTTCATCCAGCAGCGCCCGATACACTTCCCCCGCTTCGCAGGCACTGCCCACCAGCAGTCCTTGACGATACTGCATCAGCTTGGACTTAGGAATCCGAGGCCGTTTTTTTGCAAAGTATTCCAAATGGGACATACTGATTAACTCATACAAATTCCGCAGCCCCACATAGTCTTTCACTAAAATAATCACATGGTAGGGGCGCAGTTTCTCATAGTTGACGGTGCGGCTGCAAAAGGCATTGACATGGTCCAAATCCAGCACATCTTTTTCCGCCAGCATCTCCAAAAATTTCACAAAGACCTTGGCCGTGGCCTCGGCGTCATTGACGGCCCGGTGATGGCCCTTCAGCTCCACGCCCATGGCCTCACAGACCACATCCAGCTTAAATTTTGGCAGATGAGGCAGCAGGCTTTTGGCCAGTTCCACCGTGTCCACCACCGTGTTTTCCACCGGCGGCAGACCTTGCCGCTCTCCGTTTTTGCGGATGAACCCCACGTCAAAGGAGGCATTATGGGCCACCAGCACACTTTCTCCCACAAAGTCCAAAAACTGGGGCAAAATCACCTCAATGTTCGGTGCATCGGCCACCATGGCGTCATCAATGCCCGTCAGCTTCGTAATTTCGGCAGAGATGGGTACTTCGGGATTTACAAACGTAGAAAACCGGTCCACAATGTGCCCGCCGGACACCTTCACAGCCCCGATTTCCGTGATTTTATCCCGCTCTCTGGAAAGCCCCGTCGTTTCAATGTCAAAGACCACAAAGTCGTCGTCAATGCTCTGTCCCTTGGGGCAAACCACTGCCGTCCCCAAATCGTCCACCAAATAGCCTTCCACGCCGTACAAAATTTTGATGTCCTTGCCGTTTGCCGTTTCCATAGCTTCAGGGAACGCCTGCACGACGCCATGGTCGGTGATGGCAATGGCGCTGTGCCCCCAGCTTAAGGCTCGGTTCACATATTCTTTGGCCGGCGTGATGCCGTCCATCCGGCTCATCTGGGTATGTAAATGCAGCTCCACCCGTTTGACGGGGGCATTATCTTTTCTGGCCTCCGGCGGCGTGCCGATGGAGATATCCCGGCTCATGATGTTGATTTCCTTGGCATATTTATCAAACTGCACTTCGCCTTTGACTTTCACATATTTGCCCGTTTTGAAATATCCAGACAAGCTCTCGTCAAAAACGGCCTTATCCACAAAAAATTTCACGGTGGTGGAGTCAGAAAAGTCGGTGATGTCAAAGGATACAATATACCGGCCGCCTTTGATTTCCCTAGGCTCCAGATTGAATACCCGCCCTTCGATGATGACCTTTTCCCCTTCCATTTTCGTTTCAGAAATTTTGACCGTCTGGCCGGTGATTTCCTTGCCAATCAAAATGCCATTGGCCACCGCTTCGCCCACTTTGGAAAGGGTTTGGGCCGTTTCCTGTTTTTTGGCCTCGGCCTGTTCCAGATGCAGTTTTTGGAAAATTTCGGCCTGTTTGTCTTCCAGTTCCTTGCGAAAGAGGGCTTCTTCTTCGGCGCTGGTCCGCTTGTTTTTAAAGACCACCTGCACCGATAGCCCCAGCTGTTCTTCCAGCTTTTCTTTGATCACCTGGTCTACCCGGCGCCTGGTCAGCAAAAAAGCGGCGTTGTTTTTCACTTCCACAATCAGCTGATTTCCTTCCAGATAAAACTGGGCCTGCTGCAAAATGACGCTGCTGGCATAGCCTTCCTGTTTCACCCGCAGGGCAATGTTTTCCCACTCTGCCTTCACTGCCTCCGCCGGCGTATAGGAGGGGCAGTCATAGCGCAGCTGAATCAGCACATCATGGAGCGGCAGCTGATGGAGAATCTGCTCTTTGAGCAGGTCCAGTTTTTCTTCCTGGATGATGCGGGTAAACTCTAACCCAAACTCCAGCACCCGCTCCCGCCGGTGCAGCACAAACCTGGTCAGCCGCCCATCTCCCAGCTCCTCCAGCACATCTGGCGAAAGAGACAGTTTTTGAAATTGTTCCCGAAATGTGACATTCATTGGTATCACCTTATAATTTTTCGATTTCTTCCATCAGCGCATCCACCAATTCTCTTTCCGGCACTTTGCGCAAAATCTCGCCTTTTTTAAATATCAGCCCTTCGCCTTTGCCGCCGGCCAGGCCAATGTCGGCCTCTCTGGCTTCGCCGGGGCCATTGACGGCGCAGCCCATAACGGCCACTTTGATATCCTTTTCCACATGCTCCAGCCGTTTTTCCACTTCCTGGGCAATGGCAATCAAATCAATTTCCGTCCGGCCGCAGGTGGGGCAGGACACAAAGGTGGCGCCAAAGCGGCGCAGTTCCAAGGCTTTCAAAATTTCCTTTGCCGCCCGGATTTCTTCCACCGGGTTTCCCGTTAACGACACCCGGATGGTATCGCCAATGCCTTCTGCCAAAATGGCGCCGATCCCCACAGCGCTTTTGACGGTGCCGCCATAGACGGTGCCGGCCTCCGTAATACCTACATGGAGGGGATAATCCACCGTTTCCGATAACAGGCGGTACGTTTCCAGACTAAAGGGCACCGAAGAGGCCTTAATGGAGATGACAATATCATAAAAATCCAGTTCTTCTAAAATTTTTACATGGCGCAGGGCGCTTTCCACCAACCCCTGGGGGGTGACGCCATGGTATTTTTCCACCAAATCTTTTTCCAGCGAACCAGAATTGACGCCAATGCGGATGGGGATCTGGCGTTTTTTGGCCTCTGCCACCACGGCGGCAATTTTCTCTTTGCTCCCAATATTTCCCGGGTTAATGCGCACCTTATCCACCCCTTGGGCCATGGCTTCCAGTGCCAGGCGATGGTCAAAATGGATATCGGCCACCAAGGGGATATGGATGTTTTCTTTGATGGCGCCCAATGCTTTGGCCGCCGCCAGATCCGGCACGGCCACCCGCACCAGTTCGCATCCGGCTTCTTCCAGCGCCAAAATCTGCGCCACCGTTTCGGCCACATTTCTTGTATCGGTGTTGCACATGGACTGGATCACCACCGGGTTTCCTCCGCCAAGGAGCAGATTTCCCACCTGCACCACCTTCGTCATCTTTCGATTCATGTTTTTTCCTCCCGTTTCTCAAAAGAAAATCCGCGCCACATCCTGATATGCCACCGCAACCATAAAAGCCATCAGCAGCACAAAGCCTGCAAAATGGATCAATCCTTCCATATTGGGGTTCACCGGTTTTCTGCGGATGGCTTCCAAAAACAAAAATACCAGCCGCCCGCCGTCCATGGCCGGGATGGGGAACAGATTGATGACACCAAGGTTGACACTAAGCAAAGCCGAAATATTGCAAAGCCCCCGCACGGCGCTTAAGATGCTGTAACTTAACCCTTCTTCCACCGTATCGCCCATGATCTGCACAATGCCGATGGGGCCAGTCACTTCGTTTTGTTCTGCCTGCATGGTAAAAAGCCGCACAAAGCCCACCACCACAGACTTCACATAATAGCGCATGGTATAGACGCTGTCCACCAGCGTTTCTCCCACCGTGGCTTTTTCATATCCTTCCACTTCCGGCGCCAAAAGCCCGGTGCGCAAGAGCGGCGTAAAGCCGATGATATAGCGCCCGTCTTCTGCCTGGCTTGGGACGATGGTCATTTCCACCTTTTCTCCGTCCCGTTCCACCACCACATCCAGCGGCGCACCGCCGCAGCCGTCCAAAATCAAATATAATTCGCCGTAGGTGCCTACGCTTTGGCCATTGACCTTGGTGATTTTATCTCCCTCCAAAAGCCCGGCCTGGGCGGCATGGGTTTCGGGCAGCACTGCCGTCACCTGGGGAAATGTAATGGCCGCCGCTGTGGCGTTGACAAAAAAGATCAGCAAAAGCCCCAGCACAAAGTTCATCATGGGGCCCATGAAAATGATGGCAATTCTGGCCCAGACATTCTTTTGATGAAACGCCCGGCTGTCGTTTTCTTCGCCGTTTTCCCCAAGCATCCGGCAAAAACCGCCCAATGGCAGCGCCCGGATGGAATACTGGGTATCTCCCACCGTTTTCGACACCAAAAGAGGCCCCATCCCGATGGAAAATTCCTCCACCAAAACGCCGCTTTTTTTTGCCACAAAAAAGTGACCGGCTTCGTGGACCAGCACCAAAATGCTGAACACCACCAAGGCAATCACCACAGAAAAAATTGACGACATGTTGT
>CALWLF010000057.1 GCA_944381455.1 uncultured Clostridia bacterium
CATTTGCCCGACGGCCGGGTGCTGACAAAAATCAAAGAAGCAGACGCGGCCATTGTGGAGCTGATGGGGGTGGACTATGTCCAGTTTACCCAGATTGCCATGCTGGCCCAAGGCGATTTTTGGAAACTGCTGCTGGCAGAAACGAAACAGCGCCAGCAGATTTTTCGAGAAATTTTCCAAACCACGCCGTTTTTGCAGCTGCAAGAGATGCTGAAAGCCCAGGCAGCGGAACGGAAAGAGGCTTGCAGCAAGGCGGCAGAAAGCGTTAAGCAATATATTGGCGGCATTGCCGTCTTGCCGGATAGTCCTTTTTATGAATCGCTGACCAAAGCCAAGGAGCAGGGACTGGGCGCCCATGAGGTGCTGACAGAGCTGGAAGGACAGATGCAGCTGGACCAAAGGGAAATGGATGCAGCCAAGCAAACGCTTGCCCAGCTGGACCAAAAGCTGGCCCAAGTCAACAGCATGCTGGGCAAGGCTGAAGAGCAGGAAAAAACAAGGGCCTCCTTGAAAGAAACCAGGCAAAAACAAGACGCCCAGCAGGCCAAGGTGCAGCAGGCCAAACTGGCGTTGGAAGAAGCCAAAAACCAGGCACAGGGAGCAGAGGAGCGGACGAAGTTTGCGGCGGTCATTGCGGCAGAGCTGCCCCAGTATGAACAGCTGGAGGCGCTGGAAGAAAGCCTGGACCATACCCAAAAAGAAAGGGAGGCAGCCATCCAGACACAGGAGACCATCAAAGCGCAATGGACGACGCAAAAAGAGGATTTGGAAACCATGCGCGCCCAGCAGCGGCAGCTGGGGGCAGAGGGAAAACCTTTGGATGCGCTGCAGCAGCAAAAAGACCAGCTGATGCAAAAGCAGCAGGAACTGGTTTCCTTGCAGCAAGTAAAACAAGACCTGGAAGAAAAAGAAACGAAGCGCCAGGCGGCAGAAAAGGCGCTGGCAGCAAAAAAGGCCAAAGGGCAAAAGCAAAAGGATGCGCTGGAAGAAGCCCAAAAGATACTGGAGCAGGAAAAGGCAGAAAGCCGCTCCTTGGAGCAAGCGGCAGCCCAGGCGGAACGGTTTTCCCATCAGATGACTGTTTGGGCTGAGCGAAAAAAAGCGCTTTCCCAGCTGGAAACGGACGAACAAGAACTGGCCCGTTTGGAGAAAAAACGAACGGAAGCCCAAGCAGCCTATCAACAGGCACAGCAGGAAGCTGCCCGGCTGACCAATCTCCATCAAGCCATGCAAAAGGCCTTTTTGGATGCCCAGGCAGGGCTTTTGGCCCAAACCTTAAGTCCTGGACTGCCTTGCCCTGTCTGCGGCGCACTAGAGCACCCCGCCCCTGCCCAAATGGCCGCCGCGGCACCCACAGAAGCGACGCTGAAAGAAGCGGCAAAAGAAGCAGAAAACGCCCAGCAGCAGGCTGCAAAGGCCAGTGCCGATGCCGGCAAAGAAAAAGGCGCTTACGAGGCCTGGGCAAAACAAGTGGAAGAAAAGAAAAAAGACCTGCTTTTTCTGCCAAGCACCCAGTCCTACCAACTGCTGGCCACGGCCAAAGAAGAAGCCATCCAAGAGGCCAAAGCCATGGAAGCATCGTGGAAAGCGGCTTCTGCACAATGGGAAAAGAAACAAAAACTGGATGAAACCATCAGCCG
Source organism: uncultured Clostridia bacterium (assembly GCA_944381455.1). Classification (GTDB taxonomy): domain Bacteria; phylum Bacillota; class Clostridia; order Lachnospirales; family Anaerotignaceae; genus Neoanaerotignum. The sequence goes on from CALWLF010000057.1 coordinate 1,641, forward strand.
GCAGGAAGGGCTGATTGCAAAAAAGACGGCGGAATACCAGCAAGAAGCCGATGCCCTGGTGGAAATCGAGGCCAAATGGATTCGTTTTGCAGCGGCGCTGTCGGCTAAATGGACGGCCATGGAAGAGAGGGCAGCAAGGCTGCTTTTGGCAGGGCAGACGGTGGCAGATTTGCCGGAGGCGCTTGCCATGACAAAGAGGCAGCTGCAACAGATAGAAGATGCCATTTTGGCCGAGGAAAAACGGCAAAAGGCAATGAAAGAACTGGAAGAAGCCATCCCCAAGGCAGAGGAGCATCAGGCTAAGCTGGAAGAAGCATTGCGGCAGGCAATGCAGCAGACAACACTTTTGACGGCCAAGGCAGAAACCCTGCTGGCCCAGCGTCAGTCTCTCAAAGATACCTTGCGCTTTGAGACAAAGGCCCAGGCGCTGGCAGAAGAAAAACGGCTGACGGCAGAAGCGGCAGCCTTGCAAAAGGCGCTTCTTTTGGCCCAAGAAACGCTGCAAGCAGAAGAAAAGACACTGGCGGCCCTGATGGGCACGAAAATGCAGCTGGAAGCCATGCTGGCAGAGGCGGCGCCGGTGGAAAAAGCACGATGGATGGAAGAAAGCCAGGCACTGTTGCGCCAAAAACAAGAAAAAACGGCGCAAAAAGAAGCCGTCTATGCAAGACTGTCCACCAATGAAGCGGCAAAGGAGAATATCCAAAAAACGGCCGGCCGCCTCCTGGTGCTGGAAGAAGAATATGCCTGGGTGCGCAACCTTTCTAACACTGCCAACGGCACCTTGACAGGAAAGGAAAAAATCGCCCTGGAAACCTATGTCCAGACCACGTATTTTGACCGGATTTTGCGCCGGGCCAATGTGCGTTTTCTGGTCATGAGCGGTGGCCAGTATGAGCTGGTGCGGCAGGCGGAGGCAGAAAATAACCGCAGCCAGACGGGGCTGGAGCTGGATGTACTGGACCACTATAACGGTACCCGCCGCTCGGTGAAATCCCTTTCCGGCGGCGAAACGTTTCAGGCTTCGCTGTCGCTGGCGTTGGGGCTTTCCGACGAGGTGCAGGCCATGGCCGGGGGCATCCGGCTGGAGAGCATGTTTGTGGACGAAGGCTTTGGTTCGCTGGACGAAGATGCCTTGCAGCAGGCCATTGGGGCGCTGTCATCTTTGACAGAAGGCAACCGCCTGGTGGGCATCATTTCCCATGTGGCAGAACTGAAAGAACGCATCGATACGCAAATTGTGGTGAAAAAAGAAAAAACAGGCGGCAGCCGTCTGTTTCTTCAAAAATAAATGTTGTTTTAGAAGTTGCGCTGTTTGTCAATGGGTTTTCAAAAAGGAAAGCAACGCTTGAAAAAACGCTTGGTTTTGGGCCTCCGTCCGCTTTTTTTGGTGGCCTTTGACCGGCGTTTTTTGCCGGCGCAGCTCTTTTTTTAGGTGGCGTTCAAAAAGCAGACGGTCGATGTTTTCTGCTGTGTAAAAAAAGCCGTTGGGGTGCATGGCAAAGCCGCCTTTACCCAGCACCATGGCAGCCAGGCCATAGTCCTGGGTGACGCATAAATCGCCGGGCTGTAATTGGTTGAGCAGGGCAAAATCCACGGCATCGGCGCCTTTGGAAACCGTCACCCAGCGGCATTGCTCGTCCTTTGGCAGATGGCTGGTGTCGGAAAAAATGGTGACAGGCACATGATGGGCTTTGGCGGCCTGCAGGCAAAGGGCAATGACTGGACAGCCGTCTCCGTCGATGAGTAGTTCCATTTGCAGTTCCTCCTTTTTTGTTATGGTAGCAGAAAAATGAAAAAAAAGAAATGGCTTTTTCTCCCGTAATATGATATGATAGGGAGCAAATCACAACGAAGGGGATGAAAGAATTGCCAATTAAATTGCCAAAAAATTTACCAGCACAAGATATACTGAGCCAAGAAGGGATTTTCGTTATGGACGAGGACCGCGCCTTTCACCAGGACATTCGTCCGCTGCGGATTGCTATACTCAATTTGATGCCGCTTAAAGAAGTGACGGAAGTGCAGCTGCTGCGCCTTCTGGGGAATACCCCTTTGCAGGTGGAAATTACGCTGCTGGCGCCAAAAAATCATGATCCGAAAAATACGTCGCCAGAACATATGAAAAGCTTTTATCATACCTTTGACGAGGTGAAAGACGAAAAATTCGACGGCATGATTATCACCGGTGCGCCCATTGAACTGTTGGAGTTTGAAGAGATTGATTTTTGGGATGAATTGGTGGAAATCATGGAATGGACCAAGAAACATGTCCACAGCACCATGCACATCTGCTGGGGCGCCCAGGCAGGGCTGTACTATCATTACGGTATTCCAAAGCATACGCTGGAGCAGAAGGTCTTTGGCGTATTTCCCCATTACACCAACGACTATGGCGATAAACTGCTGAAAGGATTTGACGACGAATTTTTTGTGCCCCATTCCCGCCGGACGGAGGTGCGCTCGGAAGACATTGCCAAAAATCCCAAAGTGGTTATTTTATCCGAAAGTGAAGAATCGGGGGTTTATATTGCCATTGCCAAACACGGCAAGCAGATTTTTGTGATGGGGCATTCAGAATACGATTTGATGACGCTGAAACAGGAATACGACCGGGATGTGGCCAAGGGCATTCCCATCCATGTGCCGCTACATTATTTCCAAGATGATGATCCTCAAAAACGGCCCATTATGCGCTGGAGATCCCATTCCAATCTGCTTTTCAGCAACTGGTTGAACTATTATGTGTACCAGGAAACGCCTTACGATGTCAACCAGATCACAGGGGAAGAAAGCTAAGGAAGCAAAAGGGCTTGTGGCCTGGAGAGGAGTATGGTATAATCTAGACAAATGCGCCAGAAATAGGGATGATTTTTCAGCCTTTGTTTTTGGCAGACATCAAATGATCGACAGCATGGTAAAAAATGGTTTTTGCGGCGCTATCTGGTAAAAACCATTGGCAAGATCCGCTGCCGATGAAAACAGACTTTTGGAAGAAAAGTCGCGGATAAAAGGAGAGGATTGCAGATGAAAAAGAGAACATGGTTGGCTTTTTTGATGGCCCTTTGTATGGCTGTAACGGTGTTGGCCGGCTGCTCCAGTAGCACCACCACCGAAGAAAGCAGTACCACCGAAGAAACCACCGAAACAGAGGAAACCACAGACGAAACAACCCAAGAAACCATCGAAGAAACGGCCGAAGAAACGGAAGGCGAAGAAGCTTCCCAGTATCCAACGGTGAAAAAGGATCCGGCCTTGGCCATGCATGTGGGCTTTATCAACGGCCCCACCGGTATGGGTGCTGCCATGCTGATGGATGAAAACGAAAATGGCTTCTTGTTTGGCAACTATGATTTCCAGATTTATTCCGATCCGACGGAAGTGACCAGCAAGATCATTAACGGTGAATTGGACGTGGCCGCTGTGCCGGTGAACCTGGCTGCCACTCTCTACAATAAAACAGAAGGCGGCGTACAAATTGCAGCCATCAACACCTTGGGCACCACGTATTTGGTGGAAAACGGCCAGAACATTTCTTCCATGGAAGATTTGGAAGGGAAAACTGTTTATTTGTCTGGACAAGGCTCCGTGCCGGATTATGTGTTTACCTACCTGCTGGCCAAAAGCGGCATCACCGACTGCACTGTAGAATATGCTGCAAGCCATGTGGAACTGGCTACAAAAATTGCTGCCGGTGAAGTGGATTTGGCCGTAATGCCAGAGCCTTATGTATCCATTGCCATGAGCCAAAACGATGCGCTGCGGGTAGCCATTGATTTGGCCGAAGTATGGGATACCTTCTCTTATGAAGAACCAAACGTGGATAATACCTTGCCCATGGGCTGTATTGTTGTTCGCACTGCTTATTTAGAAGAACACGAAAAAGAATTTAAAAAATTCTTGGACGAATATGATAACTTTATCGATGTGGTGAACGAAGACTATGCGGCAGCTTCTGTCAAGGCGGCAGAATTTGGCATTGTGGAAGATGCTGCTGTGGCAGAAAAAGCATATCCAAACTGCCATATCACCTATATCACCGGAGATGCCATGGTGCGCTTGGTAGATCATTTCTTAAATGTGATGTATGAAACCAATGCAAAATCCATTGGCGGCACATTGCCGGAAGATGATTTTTATTACATTCGATAACGAGCAAGGTCTGCTTCTCCCCACAGCTGTGGGGAGAGGCTCACACAAGAAAAGAAAAAGGCGTTTCCGTAAGATGGAAAGGAAGGACCGGCGGATCGTTTTGAAAGAAACGTCAGTCGGCTTTTTTCGAAGTGGTTCTTTTTTTCTGTGAGCCTGTGGAAGTTTTGACAAGAGACCGGAAAGATGGGAAAGAAAATGAAGCACAAACACACCATTGCATTTTTTGCCGCAGCGCTTTTTTGGCTTTTGGTTTGGCAGGGGCTTTCCATCCTGGTGCAAAGCCAACTGCTTTTGCCAAGTCCCATGCAGGTGGCTTTGACACTGGGTGGACTGGTGCAGCAGGGCGATTTTTGGCAAAGTGTGCTCTACTCCATCCTGCGGGTGATGGGCGGCATAGGATGTGGAGTTGTTTGCGGCGTTTTTCTGGCGGTGGTATGCGCCAGGTGGAATGTAATCCAGGTACTGCTTGCGCCGCTGTTGGCGGCCGTAAAGGCAGTGCCGGTGGCTTCGTTTATCATTTTGGCCATTTTGTGGCTGCATACCACCTTTGTGCCGGCGCTGATTGCATTTTTGATTGTGGCGCCCTTGGTGCTTTCCAATGTTTTAACGGGCATCCAAAACACCCCGCAAGAATTGTTGGAAATGGCAGAGGTCTATCGGTTTTCTTTATGGAAAAAACTACGGGCCATTTATATTCCCCACTGTATGTCTTATTTCCATGCTGCCTGTATGACAGGCATTGGCTTGGGATGGAAGTCGGCAGTGGCGGCAGAAGTCATCACCCGGCCGAAATTTGGTGTGGGCGACCGGCTCTTTGAAGCCAAGATGTACCTGGAGGTGCCGGAAATGTTTGCATGGACGGTGGCTGTTGTGGTGCTGAGTGTGGCGGTAGAACAGCTGTATCGCTTTGGGATGCGGCAGACGGTTTGGGCAAAGAGAGGACTGCTGAAAGATGTGCATTCGTTTGGAGCAGGTGAATAAGGCATTTGGAAAAGAACAGATTTTGCAGCAGTTTTCTTTGGAGCTGCAAAAAAACCAGGTGACAGCCTTGCTTGGTCCAAGCGGCTGTGGAAAGACAACCATTTTGCGTCTGCTTTGCGGTCTGGAAAAGCCGGATGGGGGGCGTGTGCAGGGTGCAGAAGGCGGCCAAGCTGTTTTGTTTCAAGAAAACCGCCTGCTGGAATATGACACGGTCAGAGAAAACTGGGCTTTGGTAACAAACGATAAAGAATGCATGGAAAAGACGGCAAAGCAGCTGGCGCTTACTTCACTGTTGGATATGCCGGCAGGACAGCTTAGCGGCGGAGAAAAACGGCGGGCGGCCTTGGGCAGGGCCCTTTGTTTTCCGGCGGAAGCTTTGTTGCTGGATGAACCCTTTACGGGGGTGGATGTGGTGCAAAAGGAGCAGCTGCTGCCCCTGCTGCGCAGACAGTTTCAGGGCAAAACAGTGCTGCTGATTACCCATGAGGTTTCAGAAGCCATTGCTCTGGCAGACCAGGTGGTTTTGGTGGCCAAGCGCCCCTTGCAGCAAATGGCTTCTTTCTCTTTGAAACAGCCTCTTTTGGCAGAAGAACAAGAACAAGTCAAACAACGGATAACGAGAAAAATGGAGTGTGATTTTTAGTGGAAGATGGCAGTTGGTATTTATGGTTTGTGTTGCTGTTTTTAATTGGGATGTCGGCGTTTTTTTCTTCTTCAGAAACGGCGTTGATGGCGTTAAATAAAATCCGCCTCAAAAGCATGGCCGATGAAGGGGTGAAAAATGCTTCGAAATTGCAAAAATTGGTGGATCAGCCAAAGAAACTGCTCAGCGCCATTTTGCTTGGCAACAACATCGTAAATATCTGTGCAACATCCATTGCCACCAGTATTGCTTTGGCCATCAGCCCGCAATACGGTGTTTCGGCGGCAACGATTATTATGACAGTGGTGGTGTTGATTTTTGGTGAAATCACGCCAAAGACCATTGCGGCTCAAAAATCGGAACAAGTGGCTTTTCGGGTTGTCACATTGCTGAGCCTGATTGTCAAGGTGCTTTCTCCGGTGGTGAAAATTTTTGAAATCATCACCGACGGTCTGGCTCATCTTTTGGGAATCCGGGAAGATGAAAACGCCCCGACAGTGACAGAAGCCGAGCTGAAAACCATGGTGGATGTGGGCCACGAAGAAGGCCTTTTTGAAACAGATGAGCGGGAAATGATCAATAATGTGTTTGATTTTGGCGATTCCAAGGCGAAAGATGTGATGACGCCGCGGACCGATATCATTTCCGTCTCCAAAGACGACACCTATCAGCAGGTGATGCAGGTGTTCCAGGAAGGCCAGTTCTCCAAACTGCCCGTTTGCGGCGAAGACATCGATGATATCATCGGGATTTTATATTTGAAAGATTTGATTTTAGTCAAAGAGGAAGGCTTTGCTGTGACAGAACATATGCGGGAGCCTTACTTTACTTATGAAACAAAGGAAATTTCCAAGCTTCTCAAAGAAATGCGTACCAACCGGATTACCCTTGCCATTGTGCTGGACGAATACGGCGGCACAGGCGGCTTGATTACGGTGGAAGATATGGTGGAAGAAATTGTGGGCGAAATTGCCGACGAGTTTGACGAAGAAGAAGAAAACTTCCATCAGGTTAAAGAAAACGAATATCTGGTGGACGGCATTATGCGCATTGATGATGTCAATGAAATGCTGGGCACAGAGTTGCAGACAGATAGTGCCGAAACCATTGGCGGCTATATCACATGGCTATTGGGCCGCTTTGCAAAAAAAGGCGAAGTGATCCGGGATCACGGGCTGGTCTTTACGGTGGAAGAAATAGAGAAAAACCGCATCGAGCAGCTGCGCATCCAAGTGCAGCCCCAGGAAATGGAAGCATAATCATGCAGCCGGCCGCAAAAAGCTTGTGCCTTTTGCCGGCCGGCTTTTTTTGGAATGAAAATCAAAGAGGGGACAGACCATGCTGTTATCGGCAGAACATTTATCAAAAAACTATGGCATGAAGCAGCTGCTTTGTGATGAGTCATTTTATCTTTCGGAAGGGGAAAAAATTGGGATCATCGGCATCAACGGCACCGGCAAAAGTACATTGCTGCGGATTTTGGCCCAGCAGGAGGAGCCGGACGGCGGCATTGTTTGGATGCAGCCCCAAAGCCACATTGGCTTTTTGCCCCAAAATCCGCCCTATGATGCGGCCCTTTCTGTGTTGGAGCAGGTGCAGCAATCCATGGCAATACCGGAGGAATTTGCGCCCTATGAGGCAAAAAGCATGTTGGGAAAACTGGGCATTACCAACTGGGAACAGCCCATGGGCACCCTTTCCGGCGGCCAGCGCAAGCGGGTGGCTTTGGCGGCTGTGCTGCTGCGCAACAACGACATTTTGATTTTGGACGAACCCACCAACCACCTGGACAGCTTCATGGCTGAGTGGCTGGAAGACTATCTGCGCCGGGCAAAATGCGGCGTTATCTTCATCACCCACGACCGGTATTTTCTGGAACGGGTGTCCAATCGGATTGTGGAGCTGGACCGGGGACGCTTGTACGGCTATGAAGGCAATTATGAAACGTATCTGGCCCTGAAAGCCGAGCGGGAAGAGATGATGTTGGCCACGGAGCGCAAACGGCAGGCCATCTTAAAAAAAGAGCTGGCATGGATCAGCCGGGGGGCTAGAGCCCGCACCACTAAGGCCAAGGGGCGCATTGAACGATACGAAACCTTAAAGGCTCAGGAGGCGCCGCCGGAAAAAGAACAGCTGGAACTGTTTACGGCGGCTTCCAGGCTGGGGAAAAAAACGGTGGAACTGGTGGATGTGTCCAAACAATTTGGCAGCTGCCAGGTACTGTCCCATTTTTCTTACATCATCAAACGCACCGACCGCATTGGCATTGTGGGACGAAACGGCATTGGAAAAAGCACCCTTCTAAACCTCATCAGCGGCCGCCTTTTGCCCGATGAAGGGGAAGTGATTTGCGGCAGCACCGTTAAAATCGGCTATTTCTCCCAAGAATCCCAGGAACTGCCGCTGCAGGAGCGGGTCATTGACTTTATCCGGGACATCAATAACCGCATCGAAACGAAGGAGGGCACCTTTACTGCCACCCAGATGCTGGAACGGTTTTTGTTTTATCCAGAACTACAGTATGCTAAAATTGAGGCCTTAAGCGGCGGCGAAAAACGGCGGCTGTTCTTGCTTTCCATTTTAGTTTCGGCCCCCAATATTCTGCTGCTGGATGAACCGACCAACGATTTGGACATTGAAACATTATCCATTTTGGAGGATTATTTGGAAGGCTTTGCCGGGGCAGTGCTGGCCGTCAGCCACGACCGGTATTTTCTGGACAAAATGGCCGATTTCATTTTTGAAGTGGAAGAAGACGGCATCATTACGCCCTATGTGGGTAACTACAGCGACTACCGGCAAAAAAAACCGGCGCTGCCTGCGGCAGAAAAAGACGAAAAGGAAGAAAAGACCGAGAAGAAACAGCCTCAAAAACGGGCCAGGGCGCTAAAGTTTTCTTATCACGAACAGCGGGAATATGAAACCATCGGGCAGGAAGTGGAGGCGCTGGAGGCAAAGGTTGCAGATGTGGAGGCCCAGATGGAAGCAGCCTTCAGCGATTATGCCCATCTGGAAACGCTTTCGGCCGAGAAAGCAGCGCTGGAAGAGGCCTTGCAGGAAAAAATGGAACGGTGGCTCTATTTAGAAGAGCTGGCGGAAAAAATAGCGGCACAAAACGAAAAAGGCGGAGCAGAATAAGGAGAAAGGATGGAGGAATATGAGGACAACGTTTGACGAAGTACTGCGCCAAAGCGGTACGATGATTTTGGACGGGGCCATGGCGACGGAGCTGGAGGCCATGGGCTGCGACTTAAACGACAGCTTGTGGAGCGCCAAGGTGCTGGCAGAAGCACCGGAACTGATTATGCGGGTACACCGCAGCTATTTTGAAGCTGGGGCCGACTGCGGCATGACGGCCAGCTATCAAGCCACCATCGACGGCTACTGCAAAAAAGGCTATACGGTGGCAGAGGCAGAACATTTCATCCGCCGCTCGGTGGAACTGCTGCTCAAAGCCCGCAAAGACTGGTGGGAACAGTCGGGAAGAATGGCCGGCCGTGTGTACCCCCTTGTGGCGGCAGCTGTGGGGCCCTACGGCGCCTATTTGGCCGATGGATCGGAATATAAGGGCAATTATGGCGTTTCGGCAGAGACACTGGAAACGTTCCACCGCCGCCGGATGGCGCTGTTGTGGGAATCCGGGGCCGAGATTTTGGCCATCGAAACCGTTCCTTCTTTGGAAGAGGCAGAAATTTGTGCCCGGCTGGCAGAAGAGATGAATTTTGACTGCTGGATCAGCTTCAGCTGCAACAGCGAAACGACCATCTGCGACGGCACGCCTATCCGCCAGTGCGGTATGCGCCTGGGGCAGTACGACTCGGTGAAAGCCATCAGCATCAACTGCACCGCGCCCCATCTGGTGGCAAACCTGGTGCGTGAACTGAAACAGAGCACCGCAAAACCCATTTTGGTTTATCCAAACAGCGGCGAAAGCTATGATCCTGTGACAAAAACTTGGCATGGCAGCGCCGATGGATGCACCTATGGCGACTTTGCAAAGCAATGGAAAGCAGCCGGGGCCATGGGCATTGGCGGCTGCTGCCGCACAACGCCTGCTGATATCCGTCAGGTGGCTGATGTGGTGCGCAGCGTATAAGAGAGTATAAAGTTTCATTTTAAAAGAAAGCAGGCCAGTTTTTTTCTGGAAAATGGTCTGCTTTTCTTTTTTTTCTTTGAATGTATAAAATGTTTGGCAAGGTGTATAAAATCTGGTATAATAAATCGTAGTGCGGGAGCTGTCCCGAAAGAATGAGCAAAATGGAGGAGGAAATGCCCATGTCGGAATATACAGAAAACAAGATTGGTCAAATTCAAATTGCAGATGAAGTGATTGCCATCATTGCAGCTACGGCGGCAGCGGAAGTGGACGGCGTCATCACCTCCAGCAATGCAGCCGATACACTGGTGGCTCGTTTTGGCAAAAAAAACCTGGCCAAAGGGGTGAAGGTGACCATCGAAGAAGGCGAAGCAGCCATTGAAATGGAAATTGGCGTAAAAATGGGCGGAAACTTTTTGCAGATGGCAAAAGATGTGCAGGAAAAAGTGAAAAACGCCGTAGAAACCATGACAGGGTTAGAAGTATCGGCCGTCCATGTGAATATTGCAGGCGTTATTTTGGAAAAAGCAAAACAAAAAGACGAAGAAGAATAATAATGGCAGGAGCCCTCGCTGACGGCGAGGGTTTTCGTCCATTGTGCTGGGGAAACAAATTGGTTTTGGAGGAAAAAATGTATGAGCAGAAGCGATGCAAGAAAAAGCGCCTTTTATTTGTTGTATCAATATGATTTTATTGCACCGGAAGAAAAAGAAGCAAACATGGAGCTGTATTTTGCAGAGCATCCGCAGCTGCAAGAAGCAGACCGGGCGTTTGTGAAAGAACGGCTGGATGGAACACTATCCCATTTGGCAGAAATTGATGCTGTCTTAAGCGCCCATGCCAAAGGCTGGTCTTTGGGACGGATGAACAAAGTGGATTTGGCTATTTTGCGCTTGGCCGTTTATGAAATGCAGTACGCTTCCGATGTGCCGGTGGGTGTTGCCATCAACGAAGCGGTGGAGCTTGCCAAGGAGTTCAGCTCTGACAAGGCGCCGTCTTTCATCAACGGTGTGCTGGGCGCCATCACCCCAAGGAGTTGAAAGAACCATGATGCCGAAGGTTTACTCCGTTTCCCAGGTGAATTTTTATATCCGAGGACTGCTGGAAAAGGATTTTATCCTCCAAAGTCTTTGGATGCGAGGCGAAATTTCCAACTGGAAACGCCATTCTTCCGGCCACTGTTACTTTACCCTCAAAGACAGCGAGTCGGCCATGGCCTGTGTGATGTTTCGGGGGGACGCCATGGTGCTACCCTTTGTGCCCCAAAACGGGCAGGAGGTCCTGGTTTGCGGTTATGTTGGGGTATACGAAAAGACGGGGCAGTACCAATTTTATGCCCAGCTGATGGAGCCGGCCGGCGTGGGGGCCTTAAGCATTGCCTTTGCCCAGCTGAAAGAAAAGCTGGAACAAGAAGGGCTGTTTGATGCAGATTTTAAGCGGGAGATCAACCCTTACCCAAAAACCGTGGCCGTCATCACTTCACCGACGGGGGCGGCCGTGCGGGATATCATGCAAATTGCAAAACGCAGGGATCCATCGGTGCAGCTGGTGGTGGTGCCGGCTTTGGTGCAGGGACAGGAGGCAGCTGCCTCTCTCGTTTCGGCCATCAAGCAGGTGAACGCCTGGGGAAAGGCCGATACCATCATTTTGGGCCGGGGCGGCGGCAGCATGGAAGACTTGTGGGCCTTCAACGAAGAAACGGTGGCGCGGGCCATGTTTGCCTCGGCCATCCCCATCATCAGTGCGGTGGGCCACGAAACAGATGTGACCATTGCCGATTTTGTGGCCGATTTGCGTGCGCCGACGCCTTCGGCGGCGGCAGAGCTGGCTGTGCCGGACCGGCAGACAGAGGTGGACCGGCTGCGTGCTTTGACGTTTCGCATTCAGTTTGCAGAGGAAAAATTTTTGCAGCACGGGCGGCAGATGGTGCTCTCCTTTGAAAAAAGAGCCGGGTTCCGCCGGCCCATGGAGCTATTGGCCCAAGGCGCTTTGACGCTGTCGCACCTGGAAGAACGGATGGACGGGGCGCTGGATCAGCGGCTGCTGGAAGAAAACAACAAACTGGCTCGTCTTTGCGATAAGCTGGAGCTGCTTTCGCCCATGCAGGTGCTTTCCCGCGGCTATGCCCTGGCGCAAAAAAGCAGCGGGCTTTTGGTGCGGCAGGTGGACGATGTGGCAGAGGGCGAGGCGCTTTCTTTATTGGTGTCTGACGGCGTTCTTGGCGTAACGGTGACAAAAAAGGAGAAAACCCATGGCAAAGAAAAAACGGACGTATGAAGAAAATATGGCGCGGATGGAAGAAATTGCTTCTCAGCTGGAAAGCCAGAGCATTTCTCTGGAGGCGTCCATTCAATTATATCAAGAAGGGATGGCGCTGGCGCTGGAATGCCGCAAGGCGTTAAGCGAAGCGGAAACGAAGGTGCAGCAGCTGCGCCAAGACAGCCTTGGCAATTTAGAAACCATCCCTTTTACAGAAGAATAGGGAGAGAATGACATGGATATGAAAGCGGAATTGAAAGAACGAATGGAGGAAATTGACCGGCATTTGGACCGGCTGCTCCCAAAAGAAACAGAATATCCGGACATTATTTTTAAGGCCATGCGCTATTCTGTTTTTGCAGGCGGCAAACGGCTGCGGCCTATTTTGGTGTTAGAAACGTGCAAGATGTTAGGGGGAGATGTCCAAGAAGCCATGGACTATGCCTGTGCCCTGGAAATGATCCACACGTATTCTTTGATCCATGATGACTTGCCGGCACTGGACAATGATAATTTCCGCCGGGGACGGCTGACCAACCACCGGGCCTTTGGCGAAAACATTGCCATTTTGGCCGGGGACGCCCTGCTTAGCCATGCCTTTGAGGTGATGGCCAATGCTGCCGTCAGGGGAAACAGCCTGCGGGGCATGAAAGCCATGCAGGCCATCAGCCACGGGGCAGGCATCTGGGGCATGGTGGCAGGACAAGTGGTGGATGTCATCAACGATGGCAAAAAGGTGGATGGGCCGACACTGGATTTTATCCACAAGAAAAAAACGGCTGCGCTGATTGAAGGCGCTTTTTTGGCCGGGGCTCATTTGGGCGGCGCCGATGAAGGGGCGCTGGAAATTTTGCAAAGTGCCGCAGAAAAAATCGGGCTGGCCTTCCAGATTCAAGACGATATTTTAGATGTAACAGGCACCATGGAAGAACTGGGCAAACCCATCCACAGCGATGAGCGAAACGAGAAAAACACCTACGTTTCCCTCTATGGCTTGGAGGCTTCTGAAGATGCCGTCCAGCGTTTATCGGAAGAAGCGGTGGCGTTATTGGAACAGTTTGGCGCACGCAGCGCTTTTTTGGTGGCCTTGACCAATACCCTCATCAAACGGCGCAAATAAAAAGGTGATAGACAAACATGATGATATTCGATCAAATTCTTCATAACACCACATTGCTGGCGGCAGTGTTGGCCTGGTTTGTGGCGCAGGCGCTCAAAGTGGTGCTGACGCTGCTTTCTGAAAGGCGGCTGGATTTGGGGCGGATGTATGGTTCCGGCGGTATGCCCAGCTCCCACAGCGCTTTGGTGACGGCAATGACCACCTGTATTGGTAAAATCTATGGCTTTGATGCCCCTATTTTTGCCGTCAGCTGTGTCTTCAGCCTTGTGGTGATGTATGATGCGGCCGGTGTGCGGCAGGCCGCAGGCAAACAGGCCAAAGCCATCAAATATTTGTTTACCCATGTCAATGTACCATTGGAGGAAAACTTGAAAGAGCTGTTGGGCCATACGCCGGCACAAGTGGTCTGCGGAGCCATTTTGGGTGTTTTCATCGGCAGCTTTTTCTGATGGCGCAGTAAAAAGAGAGGACGCATAGAGGATGAACGAATGGTTAAAACGCATACGGGCAGCAAACGATATTAAGCAGTTTGAGCCGAAGGAGCTGCCGTTTTTGGCAAAGGATATCCGCCGTTTTCTGGTGGAAAAAGTATCAAAAACGGGAGGGCATCTGGCTTCCAATCTGGGGGTTGTGGAGCTGACGGAGGCGCTGCATTATGTGTTTGATGTAACAAAGGATAAAATTGTCTGGGATGTGGGGCACCAGGCTTATGTACATAAAATTCTGACAGGACGGAAGGAAGGGTTTGACCATCTGCGGCAGCTGGACGGGCTGAGCGGTTTTCCAAAACCAAAGGAAAGCCCTTGTGACGCCTTTGCCACCGGCCACAGCTCCACTTCCATCTCGGCGGCGCTGGGCATGGCCACAGCCAGGGACCTGCGCCATGGCAAGGAACACATCATTGCCGTCATTGGCGATGGATCCATGACAGGAGGGCTGGCCTATGAGGCCCTCAATAATGCAGGGCAGAAAAATACCCAGCTGATGGTGATTTTAAATGACAACGATATGTCCATTTCCGGCAATGTGGGCGCCATGAACCGGCATCTGCGGGATTTGCGGACGGCGCCTTTGTATTTAAATGCCAAAGCCGGCGTCCATGAGCTGCTCTCCAAGGTGCCTTTGGTGGGGGCGCCGGTGGACAAGGGCATGGAAAAGGTGAAAAATACCATCAAATATTTTTTGGTGCCTGGCGTCATGTTTGAAGAAATGGGCTTTCAATACTTAGGTCCAGTGGATGGGCATAACATAGAAGAATTGCTGGAATTTTTGACCAAGGCCAAACAGATGAAAGGGCCGGTGCTGCTCCATGTGAAAACGAAAAAGGGAAAGGGCTATTCTTTTGCCGAGCAAAACCCCAGCAAGTTCCATGGCGTTTCTCCTTTTCGGCCCAAAACAGGAGAAGTGCTGGGGAAAAAAGGTGTTTCTTTTTCCCAGGTCTTTGGCGATACTTTGACGAAAATTGCTGCCAAAAACGAGAAAGTGGTGGCCATTACGGCAGCCATGTGCGGCGGCACAGGGCTGGATACCTTTTCCAAAACCTATCCCACCCGTTTTTTTGATGTGGGCATTGCCGAGCAGCATGCAGTCACCTTTGCAGCCGGTCTTGCTTCCAGCGGGTATCATCCCGTCTTTGCTGTCTATTCCACGTTTTTGCAGCGGGCCTATGACCAGATTGTGGAAGATGTTTGCTTCCAAAACCTGCCTGTCGTCTTTGCCATTGACAGGGCCGGCATTGTAGGGGCAGACGGAGAGACGCACCAGGGGATTTTTGACATTGCTTTTTTAAGCCACATCCCTTCTTTGCAGCTGCTGGCGCCCCGCAATGGCGCAGAGTGCAAAACCATGCTGGAAGAAGCATTCAAACAGCCGGGGCCGGTGGCTATCCGCTATCCAAGGGATCATGTGGAAGAGGATTGGGAAAAAGGCGTCTCTCTGCCTTGGGGCAAGGCAGAATGGGTGGAAGAAGGAGAAGGCATTGCCATCCTTTCTTGCGGCACCATGTTTGAAACGGCCCAAGGGCTTTGGAAGAAATTAAAAGCAGCAGGCAAAACCCCCATGCTGATTAACGCTAGATTTTTGCAGCCGTTGGACCAGGAAATGCTGGAAAAGGCGGCGGCAAGGGCCAAGACCATCATCACCATCGAAGACCATGTTCTTGCCGGCGGCTTTGGCGATTTAGTGCGCCATGGGCTGGCAGGAAAAGAGGTGCAGGTGCGTTCCTACGGCTTTCCCAATCAATTTATTGAACAGGGCAAGCGGGAAGAACTGTTTTGGCGGTATGGCTTAACGGCAGAGGCCATTGCGGCAGACTTGGAACAAGAATAAGGAAAGGAACGGATGCAGACGATGGCCGAGAAAGAAAGACTGGATGTGCTGCTGGTGGAACAGGGCCTTTGCGATTCCAGAGAAAAGGGCAAGGCGCTGATTATGGCCGGCAAAGTTTATGTGGATGGACAAAAAGAAGATAAGGCCGGCACAAAAATTTTGCGCACGGCACAGATCACCGTCAAAGACGAAGGGCCAAAATATGTCAGCCGCGGCGGGCTGAAGCTGGAAAAGGCCATGGAAGTCTTTGGGGTGGAGCTGAAAGATAAAATTTGTATGGATATTGGCGCCTCCACCGGCGGCTTTACAGACTGTATGCTGCAAAATGGGGCAAAAAAAGTCTATGCCATTGACGTGGGCTATGGCCAGCTGGCATGGAAACTGCGCAACGACAGCCGGGTGGTCTGTCTGGAAAAAACCAACGTCCGTTATCTGACCGAAGAACAGGTGCCGGAACTGGCAGACTTTGCTTCGGTGGATGTTTCCTTTATTTCCCTGACGATGGTGATTCCTCCGGCTCTGACGCGGATGAAAGAAGATGCTGCCATGGTCTGCTTAATTAAACCGCAGTTTGAGGCCGGACGGGAAAAAGTGGGCAAAAAAGGCGTGGTGCGAGAGGCAAAAGTCCATGAGGAAGTCATTGTAAAAATCATTGACTTTGCCTTTGATATGCATCTGCAAGTGATGAACATTGATTTTTCGCCCATCAAAGGCCCGGAAGGCAACATTGAATATCTGATTTTGTTGCAGAGGCAGGGGCAGGGACTGACAAAAGAAGAAGCAACGGCACTGGCCAAAAACATCACCGCTTCTTCCCATGAATTACTTTAAGCGAAGGCGGGAATTGGGGATATGAGAAAAATAGGGATTTTGCCAAATGCAAAAAAAGACAACGGTTTGGCGGCAACAAAAACATTGATTGCAGCACTGCTGGAAGCCAACTGCTGCCCCATGCTCAATGAAAACTTGAATCTGCCGCAAAGCATGCGGCAATATGCCACCCGGGAAGATTTGCTGTACCGGGAGGCAGAGTTTTTAATTGTTCTGGGCGGAGATGGCACCATGCTCAGCTCTGCCAAGCGGGCGGCCAGGTATAACACGCCGCTGATGGGCGTCAACATGGGCCATTTGGGATTTTTGACGGCAGCCGGACCGGATGACATGGTGGAAAGTCTTCAAAGCGTGCTCAAAGGCGATTATCAGACGGAAAAGCGGATGATGCTGCGGGCGGAGATTTTTTCTTCCAAAGAAGGCAAGCGGACGGTGACGGCCCTCAACGAAGTGAGCATTTCCAGGGGCAGCATGGTGGGCGTGGAAGTGAAAGTCAATGGAGACTACATTGATGATTTTTTTGGCGACGGTGTTCTTGTTTCTACACCCACCGGCTCCACTGCCTATAACTTGGCTGCCGGCGGCCCTATTTTAAAAAGCGACAGCAATGTGTTGGCCATTACCCCCATCTGCCCCCATATGCTCCATGCCAGAAGCATTGTCATTGGCGGCGGCGACCGGGTGGAGCTGATTGTAAAGCGATTTAGCCGGCAGAAAATTTTTGCCGTGGTAGACGGGCAAAATATTTGTGCATTGGAAGAAGGGGATTCCATTTCCATTGCAAAAGCCAAGTTTTTTGCCAATATTATCAAGACAGGCAACACAGGTTTTTACGACGTATTGCGCAACAAATTATTTGGAAAGGGTGACAGGTAGAGGATGAAAGTAGCCAGACAAGCAAAAATTTTGGAACTGATTGAACAAAATGCAGTGGAAACCCAGGAAGATTTGGCACGCCTTTTGCGAGAAAGCGGCTACAGCGTCACGCAGGCCACCATTTCCAGAGATATCCGAGAATTGAAACTGACAAAGATTTCTTCCGATGGCGGCAGACAGCGCTATGCAGCTTTGGCTGCCACCGATGCAGAAATTTCTGAGCGGATTATCCGTGTCTTTCGCGATGCAGTGGTGAAGCTGGATTATTCCCAAAATATCATCGTCATCAAAACATTAAACGGTATGGGTATGGCCGTGGGGGTGGCCATTGACAGCATGGAAAATAATGACATTCTTGGCTCCATCGCCGGGGACGATACGGTCTTTTGCGTGGCACGCACCCACAGCCAGGCAGTAGAATTTATGCAGAAATTAAACCGCATCATCAGTGCGTAAGAAAAAGGAGGTGGGCCAATGCTGCAAAGGCTGCACATCAAAAATGTGGCGCTGATTGAAGAGGCGGAAGTGGACTTTGGGCCGGGGTTAAACATATTGACCGGGGAAACGGGCGCCGGCAAAAGTATGATCATAGATTCGGTGGGGTTTGTCTTAGGCGAGCGCAGCGGAAAAGACCTGGTGCGCCGGGGACAGCCCAAAGCCGAAGTGGAGGCAGAATTTGAAGCAAAAGAAGCTGCTGTGAAGGAAGTTTTGCAGGAACTGGAGCTGGAAGAGGAGGACAGGCTGATTCTATCCCGCACCATGACGGCGGAAGGAAAAAGCACCTGCCGCATCAACGGCACGGTGGTGACGGCATCGGCCATGAAACGGCTGTCGGAAACGTTAATTGACATCCATGGCCAGCACGCCCATCAGTCTCTGCTGAACCCGGCCCGGCACATCGATTTGCTGGACCATTTTTGCGGCAGTGCCCTGGAAGAAGAAAAAGAAAAGCTGAAAAAAGCCATGATTTCCTATAAATCGGTGGTCCATCAGATGGAAGCATTGGGCGGTGATGGCCAGCAGCGTGCCAGCCGGGCGGCCATGCTCAAAGAAATTGTGTCAGAAATTGGCAGTGCCAAAGTGGAAGCAGGCGAAGAAGAAGCACTGCTTTCCCGCCGGGAGTATTGGCTTCATGTGGAGGAAATTGCCCACTGTGCAGCAGAAAGTCTGGCGCTGCTTTATTTGGGCAAAGACGGCGAAGGAGGCGCGCTGGAGCTGGTGAGCCGGGCCAGAAGCCATTTGGACGATTTATACCGGATGGACGAGAAAACCAAAGCGTTATGGGAGCTGATGGCCGAAGTAAATGACGGGCTGCAGGCGCTATGCCGCCAGCTGAGCCAGTACAGCGAATCCATCCAGCGAAAACCAGAAGCGCTGCAAGAGGTGGAAGAGAGACTGGATGTGCTCTATGGGTTAAAGCGAAAATATGGCGGCAGTCTCCAAAAGGTGCTGCAAACGAAGGAAGAAGCAGAGCAGCAGTTAAAAGAACTGGCGGCAGGAGCAGTGAAACGAAAGGAACTGGAAGCGCAAAAAAAAGCGCTGTTGGAAGAAATCGGCCTGCTTTGCAGCCATATGACAAAGCTGCGGATGCAGACAGCCCAAGTGCTTACCAGCCGGATTGAGACACAGCTGCATCAGCTGGAGATGAAATATGCCGTCTTTCAAGTTTCTATTACCCAGAAAAACACCTTTAACGCCAGAGGTCGGGATGTGGTGGAGTTTTTGATTTCGCCAAACTTAGGAGAAGAGGTGAAGCCGCTGGCAAAAATTGCTTCCGGCGGTGAAATGAGCCGGGTGATGCTGGCCCTAAAAACGGTGCTGGCAGAAGCAGACACCATTGATACCTTTATTTTTGATGAAATTGACACCGGTGTCAGCGGCACAACGGCAGCCAGAGTGGGAGAAAAGATGTCGGATATTGGCCGGATGCACCAAGTGCTTTGTATCACCCATTTGCCGCAGATTGCCGCCATGGCAGACCGCCATTTTCTCATTACAAAGCGGACCGAGGAACAAAAAACCATCACCTCTGTCATGCCACTGGCAGAAGCAGGCCAGGTGGAAGAGCTTTCCCGGCTGATGAGCGGCGGCAAAGCAAAAGAAGCCTCAGCCACAGCAGCCCAGGAGCTGAAGGCATGGGCCAAAGGCTATAAACTGGAACAAGAGGCGTTACAAATCAATCCTATGTTGGACAAAAGGCAGTGAGGAGGGGCGTAGATGAAGATATCAACCAAAGGGCGTTATGCCATCCGCATTATGCTGGACATTGCGCAAAATGGGACAGAGCAGCGTGTTTCCCTGAAAGATATTGCCAAGCGGCAGGATATTTCCGTCAAATATATGGAGCAAATCATCGGCCAGCTTTGTAAAGCTGGTCTGCTCAAAAGCACCCGGGGCGCACAGGGAGGATACACGCTAACAAAGCTGCCTGCCCAATATTCCATCGGCGAAATATTACGCATTACAGAAGGAGAATTGGTGCCGGTGGCCTGCTTAGAAGGAGAAAAAAATGTTTGCCCGCGCCGGGATATTTGTGCCACCCTTGGTTTTTGGGAAGGACTGTACCAAACCATCAATACTTATGTGGATCAGTTTTCTCTGCAGGACTTATTGGAAGAGGAAAAGCAGGATTTTTGCTGCTTTTAAGGATCTGTTGTTTGAAAAAAAGCCTTGTCTGTCTTTTGCGGCAGACAAGGCTTTTTTGGTCAGAAAGACTTGACAAAGAAAAAGAAATGTGATTAAATCATAGTAATCATATATGTTTGCTATGATTTAGAAAGCAGAAGAAAAAACCCTTACGGGCTTTTTCCAATTAAGGTGTTTCTTGTGTTTTGGATGCAGTTTTATAAGCTGCATGTTTTTGGGCTACTTTTAACTTGCCCGGTTTTGTTTCTTTTTGCGCATTGCTTTCTGAAAGCCAAGTGGAAAGCTGAACCAAAACATCCTGCTGCTCCGGTTCCAGCTTGGCCCAATGGGCCAAAAGCAAGGTGGCTTCTGGGGGCAGGGTAGATGGATGATAGGGGTTACGGATGTCGCTGACGCATAACAAATAGTCCATGGATACCTGAAAACAAGCGGCTATTTTCTTTAGGTCACTGATGGATGGTTCGTTACGGCCGGATTCGTAGTTGGAAATGGCAGTATAACCATAGTTGAGTTTTTTGGCCAGTTCTTCTTGGGTGAAGCCAAATTCCTTTCTTAGCATGCGAAGCCGTTCTTTGAATTCCATGTATGCACCTCTCCTACCTATCAACATACGTTATCAAAAGACATGGAGGAGTGTAAAGCTGATTTTTGGTGAGACCAAAAGAAATCAGTCGTAAACACTCCACTACCTACCAGTTAACAATTATTATAGTAAAAATAGTAGCAAATGGAAACTACATACCATAGTTTAGAAAGACATGTCACAAAATAGAAAGGAGAAAAAAAGACATGAAAACCATCTATTTTGATTATGCCGCCACGTCACCTGTGCGCAATGAAGTATTGGAGGAAATAAATCCGTATTTTTCCACTTTTTTTGGAAATCCTTCCAGTATATATCGACTGGGGCAAGAGGCAAAAAGTGCAATTGAAACAGCAAGAGAGACGGTTGCCCGTGTTCTGGGTGGAAGGACAGATGAGATATTTTTCACATCTTGTGGAAGTGAAAGTGATAACTGGGCGTTGCGCGGCGTTGCCGAAGCTTGCAGGCAAAAGGGCAATCATATTATAACCACAAAAATTGAACATCATGCAGTGCTGCATACGGCCCAATATTTGGAACGTCATGGATTTTCTGTGACCTATCTGGATGTGGATGAAACTGGATTGATTTCTTTAGAAGCACTGGAAAAGGCCATCACGCCTCAAACCATTTTGATTTCTGTTATGGCAGCCAATAACGAAATTGGCACGGTGCAGCCCTTAAAAGAAATTGGCGCCATTGCAAGGCGGTATGGAGTGTTGTTTCACACCGATGCTGTGCAGGCAGTGGGCCATGTGCCGTTGGATGTGGAAGAAATGCAAATTGATTTATTGTCTCTTTCCGGGCATAAATTGGGGGCGCCCAAAGGCATTGGGGCGCTATATATCCGCAAAGGAACGCCCATTGTGCCTTTTCTGCTGGGCGGCGGGCAAGAGAAAAAACAGCGGGCCGGAACAGAAAATGTGGCGTCCATTGTGGCGCTGGCCAAGGCGATGGCGCTGGCAGCAGAGGAAATGGAAAGAGAAGGAAAGCGGCTGACGGCATTACGGGAAAAACTGATCCAGGGGCTGCTGGAGCGGATTCCCCATACAAAAGTGAACGGGCATCGAACCAAACGGCTGCCGGGCAACTGTAACCTTTCCTTTTCTTTTGTGGAAGGCGAGTCTTTGCTGATGCTGCTGGATGCAGCAGGCATTGCGGCTTCCAGCGGCTCAGCCTGTACGTCGGGCAGCCTCGATCCCAGCCATGTGCTTTTGGCCATTGGTTTGCCCCATGAACTGGCCCATGGTTCGGTGCGGTTTTCTCTGGGACTTGGGACGACGGAGGAGGAAGTGGAGCAGGTATTGGAGGTATTGCCCGATATTGTGGCAAGGTTGAGGGAAATGTCGCCACTATATGAAGATTATTTGAAACAGACAAAGGAGGAATCCATTTGAAGTACAGCGAAAAAGTGATGGACCATTTTATGCATCCAAGAAACATGGGTTCTTTGGTCCAACCAGATGGCGTTGGCCGGGTGGGCAATGCCAAATGCGGCGACATCATGCAGGTGGAACTTTCTGTCCATGATGGCGTCATTGACGATGTGAAGTTTAAAACGTTTGGCTGCGGCGCGGCCATTGCCACCAGCTCCATGGCAACGGAACTGGTGAAGGGAAAAACCATTGAGGAGGCAATGCAGGTGACAAACCGGGCGGTGATGGAGGCGCTGGATGGGCTTCCGCCGGTAAAAGTCCACTGTTCCCTTCTGGCAGAAGAAGCCATCCACGCGGCTCTTTGGGACTATGCCCAAAAAAATGGGCTGGAAATTGAGGGCTTGCGGCAGCCGGTGGAAGATATTGGCCATCATCACTAAAAAAGGACGTTTGTCCAGGGAAAAAGAGTATGGTATAATAAAGGGCAAGTGCAGGGCATTTGCCCTTTCTTTTGGCAAAAAAATAAGAAACGGTGGGATCGGATTGGAAAAAGAAAAAATCATTGTGGGCCTCAGCGGCGGCGTGGACAGCTCTGTGACGGCTTATTTACTAAAACAGCAAGGCTATGAAGTCATTGGTGTGACAATGCAGACACAAGGCGAAACATCGGGCCAGGGCAACAATTTTCAGGCAGTGGAAGATGCAGCCAAGGTGGCCCGTCAGCTGGGCATTGCCCACTATGTGATGGATTTTACGAAGGAATTTCGTCATCATGTGATGGACACCTTCACAGAAGCATATTTCAGCGGCCGTACCCCAAACCCCTGTGTTGCCTGCAACCGCTATGTGAAGTGGCAGGCATTGCTGGAACAGGGAAAGGCGCTGGGTGCGTATTTGGTGGCTACGGGCCATTATGCAAATGTTGAAACACATCCTGTGACCGGCCGGCTGACGCTGCGGATGTCCAAGGCCAAGGCCAAAGACCAGACGTATGTGCTCTATGATTTAACCCAAGAACAGCTGGCAGCCACAAAAATGCCCCTGGGGCAGTATACCAAAGAATCTGTGCGGCAGTTGGCCCAGGAATTGGGCATTGCCGTGGCCGAAAAGCCGGACAGCATGGAAATATGTTTTATTCCAGACCATGATTATGCCGCTTTTTTGGAACGGTATGGCAATAAGACTGCTCCCCGCGGTTCTTTTGTGGACCAGGAAGGCCGGGTGCTGGGCCAGCATAAAGGCATCATCCATTATACCGTAGGGCAACGCAAGGGGCTGGGCATTGCGCTGGGGCGGCCTGTGTTTGTGGGTGAAATTAGGCCAGAGCAAAATGAAGTGGTGCTTTGCGACAACGACAGCTTGTTCCATTCGGTGGTTTATGCCAAAAACGTCAACTGGATGGGGTGGGCGCCTTTGACAGAGCCGTGCCGGGCGGAAGCGAAAATTCGATACAGCCACTTAAAGGCAGCCTGTACGGTGGAACGTGTCGGCGATTTGCTTAAATGCACCTTTGATACCCCCCAGCGGGCCATGACGCCGGGACAGGCGCTGGTGGTCTATGATGGGGACTATGTGGCCTGCGGGGGAACCATTGACAAAACAGAATGAGTAAATAGAATAAAAAAATAGAGGAAAAAATCAACTTTTTTTCAGTAAATGAAGACAGAAAATTTTTTTTGTTTTTTTTGCAAAAAAACCTTTTCATTTGTATTTTTTTATGATATACTGGTTCTACGTTTTTTTTAGAAAAACAAATGTATTTCATAAAGGGACAATGGAGGGGTAAGCATGGACTTTACGTGGAAAGATGTGCAGGCAGTGGATCCAGAATTGGCGCAGGTCATTGGAACAGAACTGAACCGGCAAAGAAAAAATATTGAGCTGATTGCATCAGAAAACTTTGTCTCCAAGGCAGTGATGGCGGCAATGGGTTCTCCGCTGACCAACAAATATGCCGAAGGTTATCCTGGAAAACGGTATTATGGCGGCTGCTATGCCGTAGACGTAGCCGAAGAATTGGCGATTAAACGGGCAAAAGAACTGTTTGGCTGTGAGCATGCCAATGTGCAGCCGCATTCCGGGGCTTCGGCCAACCTTGGTGTTTATTTTGCCATGCTGGAGCCAGGCGATACTATTTTGGGCATGAATCTGGCCCATGGCGGCCATTTAACCCACGGAAGCCCTGTGAACATTTCTGGAAAATATTTCCGTGTTGTGCCATACGGCGTGGATGAAACGGGTTTCATTGACTATGACGCGCTGGAACAGCTGGCAGTGGAACACAAACCAAAAATGATTGTGGCCGGAGCCAGTGCCTATGCCAGAACCATTGATTTTGCCAGAATCAGCGAGATTGCCAAAAAAGTGGGCGCTTATTTGATGGTGGACATTGCCCATATTGCAGGGCTGGTGGTGGCTGGGCTTCATCCATCTCCTGTGCCCTATGCCGATTTTGTAACGACCACCACCCACAAAACGCTGCGGGGCCCAAGAGGCGGCATGATTATGTGCAAAGAACAGTATGCAAAAGCCATTGATAAAGCTATTTTCCCCGGCATCCAGGGCGGTCCGCTGATGCACGTGATTGCAGCGAAAGCCGTTTGTTTCCAAGAGGCATTGCAGCCGGCGTATAAGGAATATATGAAACAAGTGGTGAAAAATGCGTCCACATTGGCCAACGCCATGAAAGAAAAAGGATTTGACATTGTTTCCGGCGGCACCGACAACCACCTGTTTTTGATGGACCTGCGCCCTGTGGGCCTGACGGGCAAAGCGGCAGAAAAAATGCTGGATGAAGTGGGCGTAACCTGCAACAAAAATGCCATTCCTTTTGATCCAGAAAGTCCGTTTATCACCAGCGGTGTGCGTATTGGCACGCCTGCTGTCACCAGCCGCGGCATGAAAGAAGCAGAAATGCTGGAAATTGCAGAAATCATCGCCATGACATTGAAAGACTTTGAAGGGAAGAAAGAAGAAGCGGCCAAACGGGTAGCTGCTTTGACGGAACGGTTCCCACTCTACCCAGAAGAAGCATAAGAAGAGGAAACGAGAGACAAAAAGCGTTTTCTGCCTGCGATAGGCGGCAGAAAGCGCTTTTTTTGCTGTAAGAGCTTGTGCAGCGCCTTGACAAGGCGCCTTTGGCCATACTACAATAACAAGAAAACGGGTTTTGAAAAGGAGAGGAACATCATTGGTTTTGGAACTGATTGATCTGGTGGTGCTCTTTGTGTTGTATTGTTTTTCCAAGATGGTGGAGGCAGCCTTTTTGGAAGTCAACGCAAATAAGCTGCGGCTGGATGCAGAAGAAGGCGATGAAAAGGCCATTCGTCTTTGTGCTTATCTGGAAAAACAGGAGAAGCTGCTTTGTACCATCCGCCTGGTTTCCATTGTCTGCTGTTTTTTATTGATTTTAATTGTGCTGGAATATTTTTATGGGCCCTTTTGCAGCTGGATGGGGCAGTTTTGGAGCCATCCCTTTGGGGTGCGGCTGGTGTCGATGGTGGTGCTGGTGCTGGTTTCTTCGTTTTTTCTGCTGCTGTTTGGCAACTGTCTGCCGGAAAAATGGGGGCAAAACAACAGTGAGCGGGTGCTGCTTCATTCCCAAAGCCTGATGCGGGCGCTGATGGTGCTTTGTACGCCGTTTGTGGCGCTGGCACTGGGAATTTCGGCGTTGGTTGGCCAAGCTTGGGGCATCCGGGAAGAAGAAAACGAGGAACTGGTGACAGAAGAAGAAATCCGGATCATGGTGGATTCCAGCAAAGGAGAAGGCGCCATCGAAGAGACGGAAAAGGAAATGATCAACAATATTTTCGAGTTCAACAATACCATGGTGGGCGAAATTGCCACCCATCGAACCGATATTGTGGCCGTTCCCATTACGGCCTCGCTGGAGGACGTGATAGCGGTGGTGAAGGAAGAAAAGTTTTCCAGAATTCCGGTGTATGATGAAAACATTGACGACATCGTTGGTTTTTTCCGGGTGAAGGACTTGCTGAAGCTTTATATTGGGGAAAAGGACGGCAAGGAAGTGAAGTTTGGCGATATCATTTTGGAGCCGTATTATGTGCCTTTTTCCAAACCCATTGACCGATTGTTTCAAGATATGAAGCAAAATAAGGTGCAGATGGCCATTGTCATTGATGAGTATGGCGGCACGGCAGGGATCGTGACCATGGAAGACTTGCTGGAAGAAATCGTGGGCAATATTTTTGACGAATCTGATGAGGAAGAGGAAGAAATCCGCATGATTGCCGACAGCCATTTTTTGGTGCTGGGGACGACGGCAGTGGAAGATGTGGAAGATGCGCTGGATGTGACGCTGGAAGACGGGGAAGAATATGACACCATTGGCGGCTATCTCATCAGCCGTCTGGGCCGGGTGCCCGATGACGGGGAGCGGCCGGTGGTTACCACAGGCCAGCTGGAATGGAAAGTGGAAACCATTGTGGATAAACGCATTGAGCTGTTGAAGGTGGTAAAAAAACAGCCAGAAGAAGAACAAGAAGAATCATAACTGTAATTTTCTCAACAAAAAACGGTCTTTTCTAAACAGAAAAGGCCGTTTTTTTTTGGACCATTCAGAGATGGAAAATAGAAGCAAAACAAGGTTATCCATTTAATTTTTTCCAGAGGGTGCTGCGGCTGATGCCCAGCCGTTTGGCCGTACGGGACTGATTGCCTTTTTCTTCTTCCAGCACCAGGTGGATAATGTCAAGGGAAATTTCGTCCAAAGTGCGGGAAAGATCCAGCTGGATGGGGTTTGGCGCAAAGCTGCTGTTTTGGCTGGACTTACTGAGAACTTGGGCAACGTCTTCGGCGTTGATAAATTGATGCTTGGCCGAAACCACCAGTTGTTTGAGCACCAGATTCAGCTGTGTGACGCCATAGTCCCAAGGGTAGCTTTGCAGCATCTGCATGGCCTCTGGCTCAAAGCCCACAATCTGCACCGGCATTTCTTGATTGATGGCCGTTAAAAAAGAGCGGCACAAGGCCGGAATATCTTCGCTGCGCTCATTTAAACTGGGCAGCAGTACAGGAATGGCAGAGAGCTGATGGAACAGTTCTTTGGAAAACAGATTGCTGGAAATCATATTTTGCATATTGCCGGAAAAGGTGGAAATGATTTTGTTGCGGGAGGTGAGCATGGAAGAAGTGATATAATAATTTAATTTGTTTTGCGCCTCCTTGGGCAGCAGATTTACCTTTTTCAGCAAAATCGTAACATTATTTTCAAATAAGGGCGAGCGCTCATCTTCAAACAGCCGCATCATGTTTTTTCCGTCTAAATAGCCGCAATCGATGGAGATGAGGGGGTTATTGGAAAATTTGCTGGCTGCATAGACAGCATAGGCAAAGGTGGTTTTTCCTGTGCCGCTTCCACCGTAAATCATCACCGGCAGCTTGCTTTTGTTCCATTTTTGCAGCTTTTCCCAACAGTCGCAAAGAACCATGTTGGATAAAATCAAAGAGGCGCTGTCTTTGGCTTCTTTTAACGGCACCACATCATAACAAGGCGCCTTTTTTTCTCCGCCATAGAGGGAGCGGCGGATGGTGAAAAGATAGCAGGTTTGGCCATCCATCAGGACGGTTTTCCCCTGGATGTTCCAGTCACTTTCTCCAATGCGCTCTAAAAAGCTGGCATTTTTCATTTGAGAGACGGCAGGGATAAGCCGCTGCAGCTGATGATGGATGGCGGCAGGAGCCTCATGATGAAACAAGTTGGAATAGATGGTTTGGCCTGTGCCGTCCAGAAGGGCCACAGGTGTCTGGGATTGTTCCAACAGGGTGCGGAAAAAGTTTTTGTTGCGGTTATGGAGCCGGTCATGGCGGATGATTTCAATGGCATCGTCAATGGCTTTTTCCATGCTTTCCCACCCGGAAGTAATCAATATGGTTTCAGCACCATAAGCCGATGCAAACTCCGTACAGGCGCCATCACCCATAAAAAGCCGCACGCCTTCTTGTTGATACAGCCGGCCGATGAGCTGGTTCATTTCCTCCGGTGTTGCAGGCGGTGCAGGCAGCAGAAGCTCTGTTTTCAATTCCAACAGTTCGCTTAAAAACTGTACATTTTGTCTTAAATCTAAATAAGTCACAAAAGCGGCCTTCTGGTATGGTCCATACTGGGCAAGTTTCAGCCCCCGCAGCAAATCATAGCCGGAAAAGTCCACATTGACCAGGGGCAAATCTGTTTCTTGTTGGAGCATCGTTCCTGTGCGTCCGCGGGAAATAATGGCATCAAAGCCGGATAAATCCAGGGTTTTTAGAAGAGAAACTGCATCATCCAAACTGGCAGAATAGACTTCTGCCTCAACATTTGGCCGTTTTTCAATGGCGTTGAGCAAATACCCCTTGAAGCCTTCATAAGGGGCGATGCCTAATAATTTATATTGTTCCATGGGATAACCTCGTTGTATTACTGTTCGATTTTTACAGTTCCATCATACCTCATTTCCAAAAAAAAACCAATCTTTTTTTCATATTGTTAAAAAAAACAACAGTCGCAAACAGTTTTTGCCTGCATAGAAAAGAGCAAAGAAGCCACCTTAACCATGAAATCAAGAAAGCAGGTGGAAAATAATGGAACGCAGACGATTGTTATGGAAACGATTGTTGTGGATTGGAATGGGGCTGTGTGTGGCAATGGGGATTGCGGCAGGCTGGGTTTGGATGCAAATGCCAACCCAGTTTCATCTGGTGGCAGGAAGGGAAGAAGGTCAGCTGTTATCCTTTCCTTTCGCGGTGGAACAAAACCAAGACCAGGTGATGGTGTCGGAAGGCAGCCAGGCGCCTTTGGAAGAAAACATCGAAAAAACCCAAACTTATGACGCCACAATCACTTTTTTGGGCATCCCCATGAAAGAAGCGCAGGTGCATCTGGTGCCGGAAAGCCAGCTGCTGGCTGGAGGCAAGGTGGTGGGGATGGCGTTAAAAACAGAAGGGCTTTTGGTGCTTGGAACGGGCAAGGTCGAGACGAAGGAGGGAAAACAAGTCTGCCCGGCAGCGTCGCTGTTGGAAACGGGAGACATCATTTTGCGCTGTAATGGCGTGGCCGTAGAAGAAAAAGAAGCCTTGGAAAAGGCCGTCAAAGAAAGCGGCGGAAAGGCTGTGGAGCTGTGGGTGCGCCAAAAAGAAGGAGAAAAGATGGTGACAGTGCAGCCGGTGACAGACCAGACAGGACAGTTTCGTCTTGGCATATGGGTGCGGGACAGTGCCCAGGGCCTGGGAACGGTGACGTTTGTAGATCCTCTCAATGGCACCTTTGGCGCCTTGGGCCATGGTGTTTATGATGTGGATACGTCAGCCCTTCTTCCGGCAGAAGAAGGCGTTTTGACAGAAAGCAGCATTGTGGGCTATGCGCCGGGAGAAAGCGGAACACCAGGAGAAATGACCGGCGGGTTAAAAAAACAGCATCAGCTGGGAACCATCGAGAAAAATACAGAAGTGGGCGTCTATGGAACCGTGAAAAGCAGCGATTACTCTTTGCTTGTTTCCGACAGCTATCCCATTGCCTTTCGCCATGAGGTTAAAACGGGCAAGGCAGAGATTTTAACAGATGTGCTGGGCGAAGAGGTGGAGGCCTATGATGTGGAAATTACAAGCGTAAACCAAAACGGCTTGGCAGGCCAGATGGGAATGGTGGTGCAGATTACGGATAAACGGCTGTTAGAAAGCACCGGCGGCATCATCCAGGGTATGAGCGGCAGTCCCATCATTCAAGATGGCAAGCTCATTGGCGCCGTTACCCATGTTTTTGTGAAAGATCCCACCAAAGGATATGGCATTTTTTTGGAAACCATGTTGGAAGAAGTGGCGGCCTAGAAACTGGAACCGGCCGCTTTCTGGCAAAAAAAAAGCAGGCTC
The DNA here is from genome assembly GCA_944381455.1 of uncultured Clostridia bacterium. Classification (GTDB taxonomy): domain Bacteria; phylum Bacillota; class Clostridia; order Lachnospirales; family Anaerotignaceae; genus Neoanaerotignum. Next base: position 31,395 of record CALWLF010000057.1, read on the forward strand.
CATTCCTTTTTTCATGGGAGGAATGGGCCTGTTTTTTGTAATAGAATGGAGATCCAAAGGCTGCTAGAGCTGGTGTACCCTTATGCGCCAAGGATGAAATTGTCGATCAATCTTGTTTTGCCAATGAAAACGGCCATGGCAGCCAAGTCGCCAGGTTTTGCCGTGGATACAGGCTCCATGGAAATGCCGTCAACCACTTCCACATAGTCGATTCTAGCCAAAGGCTCGGCCAGGATCACTTCTTCCATGGCCTGTTTGATGATTGCAGCAGAGGTGGTGGCAGCGGAGGCGGCCTGTCCGGCTTTGACAGCGCGGCTTAAGCAAAGGGCGGCCTGCCGTTCTGCAGGGCTTAAATAGGTGTTCCGGGAAGATTTGGCCAGTCCGTCTGCTTCGCGCACAATGGGGCAGCCCACAATTTCCACATCAAAATTCAAGTCTGCCACCATTTTGCGGATGATGGCCAGCTGCTGGGCATCCTTTTGGCCAAAATAAGCCCGGTCGGGTGCGGCAATATGCAGCAGCTTGCTGACAACGGTGCAAACACCGCGGAAATGGATGGGGCGGGATTTGCCGCAGAGGTGGTCGGAAAGATGGTTGATGTTGACATAGGTGCAGGCGTTTTGATACATTTCTTCCACCTGAGGATGGAAAATCAAATCGGCGCCCATTTGGCTGCACAGGGCGCTGTCGTGGTCCAGATCCCTGGGATAAGCATCCAGGTCCTCGTTTTCGCCAAACTGGGTTGGATTGACAAAAATGGAAACGATGACGATGTCATTGTCTTTTCTGGCCTGGGCCATGAGGCTTGCATGGCCTTCGTGGAGATAGCCCATGGTGGGCACAAGGCCGATGGTTTTTCCTTCTTTTTTCCATTGATGCACGCGGGCGCGCACTTCTGCTACGGTGCTTACGATGTCCATATTCAGATCCCCCTTGTTGGATAACCGGAATCAACACTGTTTTCCCTTTTCCGGCCTAATTTGTACCGATTTTAGCACAATCGGCTTTTTTCAGCAAGAAAAATTGCCAAGTTGCTGGAAGCGGCAAAAATTGTATTTCACGACAAAGAGAGAAAAAAAAGTGCCGTTTTTTTGTCTTTTTTGATTGGAGAAAGACAAGAAAACGGCAAAAAAGAATAGCGTTATTGTAAAATTAAGAAAAAACTGGGAAAAATCAGATTCTTTCTTTGTGAAATATCATCAATAGACTTGGCTTGTGGAAAACAGCTGCCGTGACAAACGGAACACGGCTTTTTGGATGGAAGGCAGATCCAGCGTCAAAAATGTTCCGTCTCGATAGAGCATTTGGCCATGGACCATGGTAAAGGCCACATTTTTGGGGTTTGCCGCATAGACGGCCGTTTGCAGCAGCTGGTTGGCGGGGGCCATATTTTCATCGGTCAGGCGCAGGGCAAACAAATCGGCCCGCTTGCCCACCTTTATCACGCCGCTATCCATGCGCCCCTGGGCATGAAAGCCGGTGGCGGTGGCCATGCGCAGGGCGTCTTTGGCGGTGAAGATGGTGGGATCTTGATGGAGGGCTTTTTGCAGCAGGCAGCTAAGGCGCAGATCGCCCAAAAGGTTGAGGGCATCGTTGGAGGAGGCGCCGTCGGTGCCCAGGCAAAGCAAAACACCGGCCTGCTGCAGGGCAGCCAGGTCTGCAATGCCGCTGCCCAGTTTACAGTTGGAAGCGGGGCAGTGACTGACAAAGACACGGTTTTTGGCCAAAATTGTCCGGTCCTCCTCGGTGAGGTGGACACAATGGGCCGCTGTCACCGGCAGATCAAACAGCCCCAGGCTTTCAAAATAGCGCACCGGTGTTTTTTGGTGGCGCGCAAGGCAGCCTGCCACCTCATCAGCCGTTTCTGAAAGATGCAGCTGCACCCGGGCCTGGTGTTTTTTTGCCAGGCCAATCAAAGCAAGGCAGCGCTCAGGCGTTGTGGTATATTCCGCATGGATGCAGAAGTCGATGGTCAGCCGCTGGGGACAGCGGTCCTGGTTGCGCAGATAAAAATCCTCCAATTCCTCCAGAGAAATGGAAAATCTGTTTTGAAGGGCTGGATCAAAGGCAAAGCCGTCTAAGGCCACATTGGCGCAGATGCCGCTTTCGACGACAGCCTGACAGACGGCGTCGCTGAAATAATACATATCGTGAAAGGAGGTGACGCCGCAGGAGAGCATTTCGGCAATGCCCAGCAAAGCGCCATAATAAACGGCTTCTTCTGTCAAATGGTTTTCGGCGGGGAAAATTTGGTTTTGCAGCCACTGCTGGAGGGGCAGATGGTCGCTTTGCCCCCGCAAAAGCGTCATGGGCACATGGCAATGGGTGTTGCAAAGGCCGGGCAGCAGCAGCAGGCCGCTGCCGTCAATTACCTCTTCTCCAGGGGCAGCGCTGAGGCAGCCAATGGCGGCAATGGTGTCGTTTTGGATAGAAATATCGGCTTGGGCAATGTCCATCTGTTCGGTGACATAGTAAATGTGCGAAAGCAGCATCTGGGTGACCTCCTTTCAAACTCCAAAAGCAGTGTTATCCTTGGGCTGGGCGCATGGTTTCGGCCATGGCCCGGTCGGGTGTGACAAAAAAGGTTTGGTTTGTTTCATAGATGACCATGCCGGGCTTTGCACCGCTTGGTTTTTTCACAAACCGGCGCAGGCAGTAGTCCACGGGGACTTTGCTGCTGTCTTTGCCCTTGCTGTAAAAAGCGGCCAAGTTGGCGGCTTCCAATAAGGTCTGCTCAGGCACGGCTTCGGGGTGATTATCGGTTGCGATGATGACGTGGGAGCCGGGCAGGTTTTTGGTGTGCAGCCAGATATCGTTGGATTTAGCAAAGCGCAAGGTCAGCTCGTCATTTTGAAGATTGCTTTTTCCCACATAAATATGGTAGCCGTCGGAAGAGAGAAAGTGCATGGGGCGGGATTTTTTCTGGCGCTTGTCTTGTTTTTTGCCGCCTTTTTGCCGCAGGAACCCTTCGGCCGTCAGTTCGTCCCGGATATCCTTGAGGTCGGCTTCTTCGGTACAGGCATCAATGGCCACCAGCACCCCTTCCAGATAGGCCAGCTCCTTGTCGTTTTGTTCTTCCTGAATGGCCAACGCCGCCAGGGTACGCTTGGCCTTATTATATTTTTGGAAATACCGGGCGGCGTTTTCTGCTGGTGTCAGCGTGGGATCCAGGGCAATTTCCACCTGGGGCATGGCTTCGTCATAAAAATTGACGGCCGAAAAGGTGGTGGCATTTTTGGGGATGGCATAGATATTGGCCGTAATCAGTTCTCCTTTGAGGCGCCACTTTTCCATGTTTTTATTGTCCTGGCGGGTGCGCAGCTGGATTTCTTTTTTCTTTACACACCGCTCGATATTGCTTTGCACTAGGCGGCGCATATCATGGGCCTTTTGGCGGATATGGTACATGGTGTCCTTACGTCCGTAAAAGGCTTCCATGAGGGCGGAGATGGAAGAAAAATCTTCTGTTTTTCCGTTCCAGTTGGTGTAGGGCAGCGGGGAAAAATCGGCCGGCAGCCCCTGTTCGTCATAATAGAGAGCCGGGGCCCAGAGATGTTCCTTCACATCGGCCATGAGGGCGCAAAAGGAAGCGGCCAAGGTGTTTTGCTGAAAATCGGTCAGTTCTTCCATCCGGGTTGCGCCGTACAAATCGGCTCGGGTGCAAATTTCTGCGGCCAGGGCCGGGCTGATGCCGGTGAAGGATTGATAGATGGCTTTTTCGATGGTTTGCCCCTGTTTTTCAGACAAGATGGATAAAAAGGCGGAAGGTGTTGCCGAAAGGCCGTCTGCTTTATTTTGGGAGGGAGGCAGCTGATAGGTCTTTCCCGGCAAAACTTCTCTTACGGAGCTGATTTCGTGGGTGACGTGCTTGATGGAGTCCAGGATGAGCCCCGTCTGCTTGTCCACCAAAATCAAATTGGAATATTTGCCCATCACCTCCAGCACCAGGGTTTTTTCGGCCACATCGCCCATTTCGTTGCGGCCTTCCGTTTCTAAAAACAAAATGCGCTCACAGCCGGGCTGATGAATGGCAGTGATTTTGTTGCCCGACAGATGTTTTCGCAGCACCATGCAAAACATGGGGGCCTGTAAGGGATTTTCTTTGCCTAGGGCAGCAATTTGGGCCCGGGGGTGGCTGGCAGAAGCAGAAAGCAGCAGCCGGTAATTGGTGCCAAAACAGCGGATGGTCATGGAAATTTCGTCTTTTTGCGGTTGATGGATTTTATCAATGCGGCCGCCGGTGAGCAGCCGGGATAGTTCGTCGGTGATGCAGCGCATGGTGATGCCGTCTAATGCCATAAAATGTGGCTCCTTTCTGTTGGTTCTTTTTCTTATAATACCATAAAAAAGCTTGATTATATAGCCTAAAATCATATATAATATAAGAAGTATGTTTGCAAAAGGAAAGAACGGGTGAAATGAACATGACAAGAAGCATGACAGGGTACGGAAAAGGCGAGTTTGAACAAAACGGCCGCCGCTTTACGGTGGAGATGAAGTCGGTCAATCACCGCTATAACGACATCACCATCAAAGCGCCCCGGTTTTTAAATCCGCTGGAAGACCGGATCAGAAAGCGGCTTTCCCAAAGCATTTTCCGGGGTAAAACCGATGTATACATCAATTTTGAGACCACAGCCCAGGAAGATGTGAAGGTGGTGGTCAATGAAGCACTGGCGGCCGCCTATGTGGAAAAATTGCAGTTTTTGGAAGCAAAATTCGGCCTCAGAAGCCAGGATACACTGGATTTGGTGGCCAAGTTTCCCGATGTGATTACCCAAGAAAAGGTGGAAGAAGAGGCCGACGAAACGTGGCAGCTGCTGCTGCCGGCATTGGAAGAGGCGTTGGAGGCGTTTTTGACGATGCGCACGGTGGAAGGCGAAGCATTGAAAGAAGATATTTTGCAAAAGGCCCAGATCATCGAGGCGCTGACCAAAACGGTGGAAGAGAGAAGTGCTTTGGTGGTGGAGGAATACCGGCAGAAATTAAATGACCGCCTGAAAGAACTGCTGGACCAGACGCCGGTGGATGAGGGACGCATGGCCCAGGAAATCACCATCTTTGCCGACAAAGCCTGTGTGGACGAGGAAACCACCCGTTTAAAAAGCCATCTTTGCCAGCTGTCTGATATTTTCTGCCAGGAAGGGACCATCGGGCGCAAGCTGGATTTTTTGGTGCAGGAGATGAACCGGGAGGCCAATACCATCGGCTCCAAGTCCAGCGATTTGGTCATCACCAATGCAGCCATTGGGTTAAAGACGGAAATTGAAAAAATTCGGGAACAGATTCAGAACATAGAATAACGACGTTGAATTGAGGGATTGATTTGGAACATTCTAATTTCATCAGCATCGGCCTTGGCAATGTGGTCAACACAGATAAAATTGTGGCCTGTGTCAGCCCAGAAAGCGCGCCCATCAAGCGCCTGATTCAAGAAGCCAGAACAAACGGCATCTTGATTGACGCCACCTATGGCAGAAAAACAAGAAGCGTCATTGTGATGGACAGCGGCCATGTGGTGCTGAGCCTGATTACACCGGAAACGGTGAGCATCCGTCTTTCTGGCAAGGAGGACAAGGACGAATGAAACAAAAAGAAGGACTGCTTTTGATTATTTCTGGTCCATCTGGCGCTGGAAAGGGCACTGTGGTGCAAGAGCTCATTGGAAAGGGCGGCTATGCCCTTTCTGTTTCTGCCACCACCCGCAGCCCCCGCCCCATGGAGCAAGACGGCGTACATTATTTCTTTTTGTCCAAGGAAGACTTCGAGCAAAAGGTGGCCGAAAACGGATTTTTGGAATACGCTTGTTTTTGCGGCAACTTCTATGGCACGCCAAGAGCCTATGTGGAAGAGCAGATGGCAAAAGGCACCCATGTGATTTTGGAAATTGAAGTGCAGGGCGCTTTTCAGGTGAAAGAAAAGTTTCCAGAGGCTGTGCTGCTGTTTTTGGTGCCGCCTTCTTTGGCGGAACTGGAACGGCGGCTGGTGGGCCGGGGCACAGAAGATGCCGAAACCATCCAAAAGCGGCTAAACCGTGCCTTGGAAGAACTGGAACTGATGGAACAGTATGACTATTTGGTGGTCAATGACACCGTGGCAGAAGCGGCAGAAGATATTGCCGCCATTGTCCGGGCCGAACAGCAAAAATGCAGCCGCCAAAAGGCGTTTTGGAATGAATTTAAAGGAGAATGAAACTATGTTAAGACCATCTTATTCTGACTTGTTGGAAAAAATCAATCAGGGCGCCGAGGGCGAAGATGTGGTGGGCAGCCGTTACACCATTGTCATTGCCGTGGCCAAACGGGCTAGACAGCTCATTGACCATGCGGAACCTTTGACAAAGAACATTAAAGTTGACAAACCCGTTTCCATTGCTGTTCATGAGTTATATGAAGGAAAAATTTCCATTGTACAAAAGGAAGAAGAGGAAGCAGCAGCCGTGTCTGATGATATGGCAGGGCAGGAATCTGTCGTAGAAGAAGCATAAAAAGGCGCCTTAGAGCGCCTTTTTTGTTCCAGTGTTTTTGAGACAAAAGGAGGGAGCGGTTATGATTGCACAAGTGATACTGGATACATCCAGCAGCCAGCTGGACCGGATATTTGACTATGAAATTCCCGTTCTTCTCCTTGCCGATGTGGCGCTGGGGGTGCGGGTGCAGGTGCCCTTTGGAAATAAAAACGCCACGGCAAAAGGCTATGTGGTGGGGATTACGCCCGACAGCCCAGTGCCCCAGCAAAAACGAAAGCAGATTCAACAGGTGCTGGATGGCGCGCCGGTGTTTTCGCCGGAAGAAATCTGGCTGGCCCATTGGATGAAGGAGCGGTATTTTACCACCCTCAGCCGGGCTTTGCAGCTGATGACACCAACAAAAGAAAACAGGCTGCGCAGAGAAAAAGCCTATGTTTTGGCCGAAGCCATCGATTTGGAGGCGGCTCTCAGTCAAAGAAAAAATGCCAAAAGCCAAAGGCAAAGAGAAGTGTTACTGGCGCAGCAAAAACAAGGTTTGCTTACAAGAAAAGAGCTGGAACAAGCAGGGCTTTCCCTCTCGGCGGCAGAAACATTGCTAAAACAAGGCATATTAAGGGTTCAGATGGTGGAAAAAAAGGAGCAGCTTTCCTATCCTTGCGGGTGGGAAAACGAAAAACCCCATGTGCTGACCGCATGCCAGAGGGCGGCAGTGGACGCCATTTTGTCCGGCGAGAAGCGGCCGCTGCTTTTGTTTGGCGTGACAGGCAGCGGCAAAACAGAGGTATATCTTTCTGCCATCCAACATCTTTTGGGGCAGGGGAAAACGGCCATTGTCTTGGTGCCGGAAATTGCATTAACGCCCCAGCTGTTTGCCCGGTTTGAACATCGTTTTGGCAGCAAGGTGGCCTGCACCCACAGCCGCATGACAAAGCAGGAGCGGCTTTTGGTGTGGCAAAAGGCAGCCAGGGGAGAAGTGCAGGTGGTCATTGGCCCAAGAAGCGCTGTTTTTGCGCCGCTGCCAAACCTGGGGCTCATTGTGGTGGATGAAGCCCACGACCAAAGCTATCAAAGCGAGCAGGCGCCCCGGTATGATGCCAGAGAAGTGGCCCAGGTTTGGTGTCAAAAAAAAGGAGCCAAGCTGGTGCTGGGGACGGCGACGCCGTCGGTGCAGCAATATTTTTTGGCCAAACGGGGAGACTATGACATGGTGGAACTGAAAGAGCGGATGGGAAAGGCGGCCATGCCCCGGGTGGATGTGGTGGATATGGCAGAAGAACTGGCAAACGGCAATGCGCTGATGTTTAGCCGCCGGCTGCTGTATGCCATGGACCGGGCACTAAAGGCGAAAAAACAAGTGCTGCTGTTTTTAAACAGGCGTGGGTTTTCCACCTTTGTTTCCTGCCGCAAATGCGGCTATGTGGTCACTTGTGACCATTGCAGCGTTTCTTATACGTATCACGGCAAGGCGCAAAACCTACAATGCCATTACTGCGGCCAAACGGCGCCGGTGCCCACGGTTTGCCCTGTCTGCGGTTCCAAATACATCCGCTTTTTTGGCAGCGGCACCGAAAAGGTGGAGGCAGAAGTGCGGCGGCTGTTTCCAGAAGCCAGGGTGCTGCGGATGGATAAAGACACCACCGCAAAAAAACACAGCCACCATCAAATTCTTTCATCCTTTGCCAAAAAGGAGGCAGATATTTTGATTGGCACCCAGATGATTGCCAAAGGACATGATTTTGCCGATGTGGTGCTGGTGGGAGTGCTGGCGGCCGATGGGCTTTTGTTTGAAGGAGAGCTGGGCAGCACCGAGCGGGCATACCAGCTGCTGACACAGGTGATTGGCCGTGCCGGGAGGAAAGAAGGAAACGGCCTGGCTGTTTTGCAGACCTACCAGCCAAAGCACTATGTGGTGCAGGCGGCGGCCAAGCATGAGGCAGAAGCCTTTTATGAGGCGGAGCTTACGGCCAGGGGCATGATGGACTATCCGCCCTTTTGCGCCATGGTCTGCCTGATGGCAGTGGGAGAAAGGGAAGAAAAGGTGCAAGAAGCGGCAAAAAAGGTGAAAGAAAAACTGGAAGAGGCGCCAGAGCTTACGGTGCTGGGGCCTTCGCCAGCCAGGGTGAAAAAAGTGCAAAACCAGTTTCGCTGGCAGGTGTTTGCCAAGGGAAAGGACGAAGAGGCGCTGCGCCGGCAGGTGAAGGAAACGATGGAAGAGCTGCAAAAGCAATTTGCCGGCAACGTCCACCTTCAGCCGATCTTTCCCTAAAGTTATTGTAACCCCATTGGTTTTGTTGTAAAATAAAGGTGTTTTTAGTGAAAAAAGCTGAGCTAGGCTTGGAATCAGGGAGGAAAACCATGGCAAAGAGAAAAATTCGGATCAGTACCGATGAAGTGTTACGGAAAAAATGCAAGGAAGTTAAGGAAATTACGCCCAATGTGCTGACGCTGTTGGAGGATATGGCAGAAACCATGTATGACGCCAACGGTGTGGGCTTGGCCGCCCCCCAGGTGGGCGTATTAAAACGGATTGTGGTCATCGATGTGGGCGACGGACTGGTGGAAATGATCAACCCAGAAATTTTGGAAACAAAAGGGGCTGTGGTGGATTACGAAGGCTGTCTATCCATCCCAGGCCAAAGCGCCCGGGTGGAGCGGCCGCAATATGTCAAAGTCAGAGCCTATAACCGGGATGGCGAAGCCTATGAAATGGAAGGCTGGGATTTGATGGCCAGAGCCATCTGCCATGAAACAGACCACCTGGAAGGCATTTTATACATCGATAAAGCCCTGCCGGAAGAAGAGGACGAGGTGGAAGCATGAAAGTGATTTTTATGGGGACGCCGGCCTTTGCCGTGCCGTCTTTGCTGGCCCTGGCAACCCATCACCAGGTGCTGGCGGTGGTAACCCAGCCTGATAAGCCAAAGGGACGGGGCAAAAAACTGCTTTATTCCGAGGTGAAGGAGGAGGCGCTGAAACTGGGGCTTCCGGTGCTTCAGCCGCAAAACGCCAAAGATCCGGCATTTTTAGCAGAACTGAAACAATATGATGCAGAATTATTTGTGGTGGCAGCCTACGGCCAGATTTTGACAGAAGAGGTGCTGTTTTTGCCAAAATACGGCTCCATCAATGTCCATGGCTCCCTGCTGCCCAAATATCGGGGCGCCGGGCCCATCCAGTGGTCCATCATCAACGGCGAAAGGGAAACGGGTGTCACCATCATGCAGATGGAGCGGGGGCTGGATAGCGGTGATATGCTCTCAAAGGCATCTCTTCCCATCACGGAGCAGGACACCTATGGCACGCTGACAGAAAAAATGGCAGCGCTTGGTGCTTCACTGCTGCTAAAAACCATAGAAGACATGGAAACGGGCACGCTGAAGCCTAAAAAACAGGTGGAGGCAGAAAGCACCTATGCGCCCATGATTGCCAAATCCATGGGACAACTGGACTGGACGAAACCGGCCAAAGAGCTGCACTGCCTCATTCGTGGGTTAAATCCGCAGCCGGCGGCATATACTATGCTGGAAGGCGCGCCGCTTAAAGTGCTGATGGCCGATGTTTTGGCCGAAGAAAGCGGCCAGGCGCCGGGCACTGTGGTGGGCAGCGACAAAAAAGGGCTGCTGGTGCAAACGGGCAAAGGCATCCTGCGCCTGACTGAGGTGCAGGCCCAGGGGAAAAAAGCCATGGATGCCGCCGCCTTTTTGCGGGGCCATGCCGTGCCGGAAGGAACGGTGTTAGAGTCAATCCTTTGACAAAAAAACAGACTTATGAAACGAATCTTCGTACCTAAAGCAAAGAAGCAAATTTGATGCGAGGAGGAACGCGATGTTTTATTTTAATTTTCAATATCTATATGTGATTTTGCCGGCGCTGCTTTTAACGCTGTATGCCCAGTCCAAAGTGAGCAGCACATTCCAGAAATATGCGTCTGTGAGAAATGCCTATGGTCTGACGGGAGCCGAAACGGCCCAGCGGCTGTTGACGGCCGCCGGCATCAACGATGTGCGCATTGAGCGGGTGAGAGGTAATTTGACGGACCATTATGATCCATCCAAAAAAGTGCTTCGCCTTTCAGAGTCTGTCTATGACAGCACGTCGTTATCGGCCGTTGGTGTAGCAGCCCACGAAACGGGACACGCCGTGCAGCACGCCATGGGCTATGCGCCGCTGGCACTGCGCAGCGCCATGGTGCCGCTGACCAATGTGGGCAGCAACCTGGCTTGGCCGCTGATCTTACTGGGGCTTATTTTTGGCTCCCAGGCCGGATCGGACTTTGGGTATCTGCTGGTGCAGGCTGGGATCTTGCTCTTTTCTTTGGCGGTGGTATTCTCCCTTGTGACACTGCCGGTGGAATTTAATGCATCCAGCCGGGCAGTGGCCATGCTGGACGATTTTGGCATTTTATCCCAAAATGAATTGGGGCCGGTGAAAAAAGTCCTGTCGGCGGCAGCCATGACCTATGTGGCCAGTGCGGCCATGGCCGTGGCTCAGTTACTGCGGCTGGTGCTGTTGTTTGGCAGAAGAAACGATTAAAAAAACCCCTCGGAAACTGGTGTTCCGAGGGATTTTTTTATGGTTCATAGGTTTGGATAAGGGTGCCGTTTTCTGCAAGAAATGCCACAACTTCTCTTTGAAATGCCATGCCGCCCAGAGGGGAATAATCGGTCCGGTTTCTGCGAAATCCCATGGGCATATCTTTGCCAAAGAGAGAAATTTCATATGTGCCCTTCGGCAAGGTGAAATAGATGGTGGCATGGGGATTGAGGGAGATGGAATATCCACTGGCACTGCCGCCGCCTGCAAGGTTTGCAAATTGTTTCCGGTACCAGGTGGAAGAAAGCAGGTCTAGCAAGGTTTGATATTGTTCCGATTGGGGAAGGATGGTGTATTCTTTCACCACCGAATGAGGCCCTGTTTCATCCACTGTTCGGTCGAAATAGGTGATGGAAATGTGCTCTACTTCCTCCGGCGCAAAATCCTTGGCGGCAAGCCAAAACGGTTTGGGGAGCAGAAAGGTCAAAAGATAGCAAATCCCCAAAACCAAGAGCACCTTCTGGTACCAAGGACGAGAAGGGGGCAGAACGCCTTGGTTTTTGCTGGCCGTTTGATCTGTTTTCTGCATCGCGCATCACCTCCTAAGAACAAGATAACAAAAAAGGAAAGCCCTTGCAAGGGCAGCTTCGAAAAATTGCCAACAAGAAAAAGAAGGTTTTTCCTTGGAAATTGCGTTGTAAAATGCTCTTTTTTTTCGTCATTTTTCCCGAAAAGATTTGCGCAATGGGGAAAAATAGAGTAAAATAAGATGTTAGTGTGTTTGTGAAAGAAAAAAGAAAGGACTCGGGTGTATGATTGTCATTTCCCCCCGATCGGTGGCGGCCGATGTGCTTTTATCCGTCGCCCAACAGCAAGAATATAATAACCATGCCCTCAAACGCGCCCTGCGGCAAAACGGCGCCATGAGCCGTCAGGACCGGGCTTTTGTGACAGAATTGGTCAATGGCACCCTGCGAAACCAAATTTGTCTGGACTATTGTTTGGAACAGTTTTCCCGCACACCCGTCAAAAAAATGAAGCCTTTGGTGCAGGTGGTGCTGCGGATGAGTCTCTACCAAATGATGTTTCTTTCGGTGCCGGACCATGCGGCCATCAACGAGGCCGTTTCTTTGGTGAAAAAAAGAGGCCTTGGCTCTCTGGCCGGGTTTGTCAACGGCGTGCTGCGCAGTGCGGCAAAGGGCTGGAAGGATGTTGCCTTTCCCGACAAAGAAAAAAATCCGGCGGAATATCTGGAAAAAAAGTATTCCCATCCCTTGTGGGTGGTGAAGATGTGGCTGGCCCAATATCCCTTTGTTTTTGTGGAGGACCTTTGTGCGGCCGATAACGAAAAGCCTCCCGTTTCCATTGTGGCAAATACCACAAAAATTGCGCCTCAAAAGCTGAAAGAACGGCTGGAAACGGAAGGGGTGCAGGTGGAAAACGGCCGTTTTTTGCCCCAGGTGCTTTTTATCAAAGGCAGCGCCGATGTGGCAAAGCTGCCTTCCTTTCAAGCAGGGCTGTTTCATGTGCAAGATGAAAGCAGCGCCCTGGCGGCTTCTTCGGTGGGGGCAAAAGAGGGGTGGCGTGTTTTGGACGTTTGTGCGGCCCCCGGCGGCAAAAGCTTTGCTTTGGCAGAAAACATGAAAAATAACGGCCTGGTGGATAGCCGGGATATTTTTCCCCACAAAGTGGAGCTGTTACAAGAAGGCGCTGCCAGACTTTCTTTGACAGCAGTGCAGGCGCATCAGCAGGATGCTTCGGTGGCCTTAGAAAAAGACAAAGCAGGCTTTGATGCCGTGCTGGTGGATGCGCCCTGTTCCGGCCTTGGGCTTTTGCGGAAGAAGGCCGATATTCGCTATCGCCGCAAAGGGGAGGACTTGGATCAGCTGATTCCTTTGCAGCGGGAGATTTTAACGGCGGCGGCCCAGGCAGTGCGCCCAGGCGGCGTGCTGGTGTACAGCACCTGCACCATTTGCAAAAAAGAAAATGAGGGGAACAGGACGTGGTTTTTGGAGAACCATCCCGATTTTGTGGCAGAAGATTTGACGCCTTATTTCCCCCAAAAAATAGAAAGCGACTCGCTGCAAGAAGGATATATCACCCTTTTTCCGCATATCCATGGAACAGACGGCTTTTTTATCGCCAGATTTCGCAGAAAGGAGGCAGAAACATGAAAAAACAAGATGTCAAAAGCATGACATTGGAAGAACTGGAAGTGCTGCTTGGCGCTTTGGGAGAGCCAAAGTTTCGGGCAAAACAGATTTTTGACTGGCTGCATCAAAAGCAAGTGACAGAGTTTTCTGCCATGACCAATCTTTCCAAATCCTTACGGGAAAAGCTGGAGGCAGAATGTAAAATCTCAAAACTGGAAGTGGTGCAAAAGCAAGAATCCAAAGACGGCACCACCAAATATTTATTTGCATTAGAAAATGACAAGCTCATCGAATCGGTGCTGATGCGGTATGGATACGGCAATGCCGTTTGTGTTTCCACCCAGGTGGGCTGCCGGATGGGCTGCAAATTCTGCGCCTCCACTTTAGATGGCGTGGAAGGCAATTTATCGGCAGGGGAAATGCTCTCCCAAGTGTACCACATTCAAAAAGACATAGGAGAACGGGTGGGCAGCGTTGTCTTGATGGGCAGCGGAGAGCCGCTGGATAATTACGAGAACACGGTGCGTTTTATCCGCCTGCTCAACGATCCCAAGGGGCAAGCTTTGGGGCAGCGGCACATCACCTTATCCACCTGCGGCCTCATCGAGCGGATTCATCAGTTACAGGAAGAAAACTTGCAGATTACCCTGGCCGTATCCCTCCATGCGCCAAACGACGAGATTCGCAACGAAATCATGCCCATCTCCCGCAAAAACCACATGGAGGAACTGCTGCTGGTTTGTAAACAGTATGGCGACTTCACCAAGCGGAGAGTCACCTTTGAATATGCCCTCATCCGAGGAGTCAACGATATGCCTTCTTGTGCGGAAGAATTGGCCGGGCGGCTGCACAATATGCTCTGCCATGTAAATTTAATCCCGGTCAATGATGTCAAGGAGCGCAATTTCTACCGCAGCAGCGAAGAAACCATCGAAACCTTTGCACAAATTTTAAGAAGCCATGGCATTGAAACCACAGTCCGCCGGAAACTGGGCAGCGACATCAACGCCGCCTGCGGCCAGCTGCGCAAAGGCCATCGTGCAGGCGGGAGGTGACAAAATGGAATCAGTTGGCATCAGTGAAATTGGCATGGTGCGGGAAAACAACGAAGACGCCGTGTATCAAGACGACCAAAGGGGCATTTATATCGTAGCCGACGGCATGGGCGGCCATAAGGCCGGCGAGCGGGCCAGCTGCCTTGCCATAGAGACTTTTTTAACCTCGTTTTTAGCCAATGAAGAAACGGAGGACCTGGCAGATGCGTTGGTGGAAGCCATGGCCAGGGCCAATGAAGCAGTGTATGCAGAAAGTCAGTTGGAGGAAGCAAAGCAGGGCATGGGCACCACGTTCACCTGTGCCTTGGTGCGGCAAAATAAAGCCGTTATTGGCCATGTGGGCGACAGCCGGGCGTATCTATTTCGAAGCGGCGCCCTGCGCCAAATTACCAGGGACCATTCTTATGTGATGGAAATGGTCAAACAAGGCAAACTGACCTTGGCCGAGGCAGCCATCCATCCCAAGCGCAATGTGATCACCCGGGCCATTGGCTCCAAAGAGCCGCTGTGCAGCGATGTGTTTTTTGAAGCGCTGCGGGCAGGCGATTTGCTTTTGCTTTGCTCCGATGGCTTAACGACTATGGTGACGGAAGAAGAAATTGCAACGATTTTGGAAGAAAATCTGCCTTTGCAAGAGGCGGCGCGCCGCCTGGTGGACCGGGCCAATTTCTATGGCGGCAAAGATAATATTTCTGTGATTTTAGTGTTATGTGAGGTGGAACCATGAATCTCTCCAATGGTACGCTCCTGGGCGGGCGGTATGAAATTGTAGAAAAAATTGGCGTGGGCGGCATGGCTACCGTCTATCGTGCCAACGATACCAAACTGGAACGCAGCGTGACAGTGAAGGTGTTAAAAGAGGAATTTACCGGAGATGAAGATTTCCGCACCCGGTTTAAAACAGAAGCCAGGGCGGCGGCAAAACTTTCCCATCCCAATATTGTAAATGTCTACGACGTGGGCGAGGAAAACGGGATTTATTACATCGTGATGGAATATGTCCATGGGGATACGCTCAAACAAGTGATTATCAACAGCGCCCCCTTTGACAACTTAACGACGCTGAGCATTGCTGTGCAGATGGCTTCTGCCTTAGAACATGCCCATAAACACGGTGTGGTGCATCGTGACATTAAGCCGCAAAATATTTTAATTGGCGTCGATGGCACCATCAAAATCACGGACTTTGGCATTGCCCATGCGGCTGCCGATGCCACCGTCACCACCACCAATAACGCCTTGGGCTCGGTGTATTATTTTTCTCCAGAGCAGGCCAGAGGCGGTTATGTGGATGAAAAAAGCGATATTTACAGCCTTGGCATTACCATGTATGAAATGCTCACCGGCCGTGTACCCTATGATGGGGAAACGTCTGTTTCTATTGCCCTGAAACATTTAAACAGCACCCTGCCCAATATGCAAAACTATAATCCGCAGGTGAGCAATATCCTCCAAAGCATTGTCCGCAAAGCAACGCAAAAGAAAAAAGACGACCGCTATGCCAGCTGTTCTCAGCTGCTCAGCGATTTGCGCCAGGCATTGTTAGAAGAGCGCAGCGAAATGAAGCAAAAAGCAGAGCTGGAAGAAGATGTGACCATTTATGAACCCCGGAAGGATACTTCGCTGGAAGAAGCCTCTGCCGATGCGGCCACCATTGGGGTGATGATGGCAGCAGAAAAAGGCGTTACACAGGAAGAAGCGCAAGATGGTATCCAAGTGGAACTGATGGGAAAAAGAAAGGAGTATGACCTGCCGGAAGAAGGGGTTAGCTTCGACAGGTACAGCAAACAGTTGAGAATTTCCAAAGAAAACGACGATTACGAAACAGATCAATGGGACGAAGAAAGAAAAAGAGCCGCCCATAAAAAACAGAAACCAAAACAAAAACCGCGTCCCAAACGGGAACGGGGCAAACGCCAGCAGATGGATCCGGAAGAAGAAGCCTACTATAAATCCCAGGAAAAGAAAGTGACCATTGCAGCCGTGATTACGGCATTGGTTATCATCGGGATCATCACCATTGCCGGGGCCAAGGTGTTAAACGGCGATGGATTATTCTCTTTTGGTTCATCCGCTCAGGCAGATACGATGCCAAATTTCTTAGGCATGGAATATGAAAAAGCGGTGACAGAAGCCCAAAAACAAGGCATTACGTTAAACAAAGCAGATGAGCAGTACAGCGCTGAGTTTGAAGAAGGCCAGATTATGGATCAGTCTGTGGAAGCAGGCACCACCATCACCGAAGGCACAAGTGTTGATGTGACCGTAAGTCTTGGCTTAAAGAGTTTCCCAATGCCCGATGTGGAGTATGACGAAGAAGATGTGGCAGTGGAAAAAATCAAAAGCGCCGGCGGGGCAGATCCGGAAAAAGAATATGTCTTTGATGATGTAGTGCCTCAAGGCGTTGTCATCACTCAAGATCCACCGGCCCAAACCCAGGCGGACAGCAGCACAAAAATTACGCTGACCATCTCCAAAGGCCCGGAAACGCCTACCGTAACCGTCATCAATTTTAAAGGCATGACCATGGGTGAGGCTCAAAGCAAAGTGACAGAAATTGGTTTGCAGGTGGGGACCATCACCGTCGATAATAATGCCACCGGCGAAAAAGACGAAATCATCTCCCAGTCTCTGGAACCAGACCAGGAAGTGGAGCGGGATACGAAAATCGACTTTGTGGTGGTGGGCGAGCAGACGGTAAAACCGGAAGAACCGGAAGAGACGGAAGAAAGTACACCGCAGACACCGGAAAATACGACGCCTTCCACCTCTGGCTCCCAGACCTTTAACATTGATGTGCCCACCAGCTATGTGGATGCCAACGCCATCAACGTAAAAATTCTGCGCATTGACAGCGCCAGCTCCTCGGTGGATGTGGCGTATAATGAAACGAGAGCTTTAAGCGATTTCCCCTTCAGCGTCACCGTTTCCGGTTCTGGACAGATGGAAGTGCAGCTCTATATTGATAATGTATACCAATGGAACCAGATTGTGGACTTTTCGGGAGGCGCACAGTGATGCAGGGAACCATTGTCAAGGGCATTGGCGGCTTTTATTATGTGGCAGCGGCAACAGGCGTTTATGAATGCCGGGCCAGAGGCAAGTTTCGCCGCATGGCTCTGGTGCCCACAGTGGGGGATCATGTGGAAATTTCTGTTCAGGACGAGCAGAAGAAAAAGGGCAGTGTGGATGAAATTTTGCCCAGAAAAAACCAGCTGATCCGGCCCAAGGTGGCCAATGTGGACCAGGCAGTGATTGTTTTTGCTGCCAAAAGCCCGGATATGAATCTGGATTTACTGGACCGGTTTTTGCTTCTGGGCGAAGAGCAGAAGCTGAAACTGGTGTTTTGCATCAACAAAATCGACTTGGATGAAGCAAAACAATATGAGGCGGTGGCAGCCCTTTATGAACAGGCCGGCTTTTCCGTGGTCTGTGTCAGCGGAGAGAAAAAAGAAAATCTGGAGGCGCTGCGTGCCCATTTGAAAGGGAAAATTTCTGTCTTTGCCGGGCCTTCCGGCGTGGGAAAAAGCAGCCTGCTCAATGCCCTAAACCCGGCTCTTTCTTTAAACACCGGCGCCATCAGCGAAAAAATTGAGCGGGGGAAACACACCACCCGCCATGCGGAGCTGATGGAGCTGGAGGAGGGCAGCTTTATTGTGGATTCCCCGGGGTTTACGTCGCTGAGTCTGGAACATATTTTGCCGGAAGATTTGGCAGGGTTGTTCCGGGAATTTCGCCCCTATCTGGGGGACTGCTATTACCGCTCCTGCAAGCATTTGCAGGAGCCGGACTGCGGTGTGAAAGCCCAGGTGGGAAAGGCAATTTCCCTGCAGCGATACGAACGATATGTGACGATTTTGTCTGAGTTGGAAGAAATACAAGAGAGGAAGAATTGGAAATGAAAATTGTGGCTCCTTCGTTGTTGTCGGCAGACTTTTCTTGTCTGGATCGAGAGATGGCGCGTGTGGAAGAAGCCGGTGCACAATATTTACACCTGGATGTGATGGACGGCCATTTTGTGCCAAATCTCACCTTTGGGGCGCCGGTCATCAAATGTCTGCGCAAGCATTCCCAGATGTTTTTTGATGTGCATTTGATGATTGAAAACCCGGAAACATATTTGGAAGACTTTGCAAAGGCCGGGGCCGACTTATTAAACGTCCATGCAGAAACGGTCAAGGATCTGCCGGCGGTGGTAAAAACCATCCATGACCTGGGCTGTCAGGCAGCTGTGGCCATCAAGCCGGACACGCCCCTTTCGGCCATTGAATGTGTGCTGGATGAGGTGGATATGGTGCTGGTGATGACCGTTTATCCAGGCTTTAGCGGCCAGAAATTGATTCCAGAAGCGCTGGCTAAAATCCCGGTGCTGAACCAGATGAGAAAAGAAAAAGGCTATTCCTTCACCATTCAAATTGATGGCGGCGTAGGGCTGGGCAATTTAAAAGAAGTGATGGAAACGGGCGTGGACATTGTGGTGGCAGGCTCTGCCGTCTTTGGTGCTGCCGATCCGGCCCAGGCCACCAAGGACTTTCTTTCTGTGATGGAGGCGTATGAAGGATGAAAGCCGTTGTCTTTGGCGGGGCTGAAATCAAAGACTATGCCGTCTGTAAGCCGTATTTAGACGGCGCTTACGTGGTTTGCTGCGATGGCGGCCTTTCCCATGCCAAGGCATTGGGGATTTTGCCGGACTGCATTGTGGGCGATTTTGACTCGGCCAAACAAGAAGTCGTTGATTTTTTTCTAGACAAAAAAATCCCCGTCCGCACCTTTCCCACCCATAAAGATGAAACGGATATGGAACTGGGGCTGGATGCGGCCATGGAGGCTGGGGCCACGGAAGTGGTGATTTTTGGCGGCATCGGCAGCCGTCTGGACCATACATTGGCCAATGTCCATTACTTATTATATCTGCTGCGCCATGGCGTCAAAGCAAAGCTGGTAAATGAACATAATGTGGTGCAGCTGACCGATGGTGTGGTACAGCTGGAAGGAAAGGCGGGAGACCTGGTTTCCACCCTGCCCCTATCTCCCCAGGTGACGGGGATTACCACCAAGGGGCTGGAATATCCGCTGACAGATGCCACCCTTACGTTGGATGACCGGCTGATTGCCGTCAGCAATGTGATGCTTTCCAGTCAGGCCGAAATTTCGGTCCAAGAAGGCTATTTATTGGTGATGCAGTGCCGGGACTAAAACAAGAAAACCGCTGGCTTTTCCAAAGAAAAGCAGCGGTTTTTTTGATGGGATGGTTTAACAGGGATTGGTCGCCTTGCGATAGCCTTAAGCTGTGCCTTGGGAAAGCCGCTTGTTTCGCTCCCGGCGATAACAGGCGATGGCTGCCAAAGAGGTGATGCCTTCTGTCACTGGAAAGGCCAGCCAGACGCCTAAAACACCAAAGACCATGGAAAGCAGAATGGCCGAAGGCACAATGAGCAAAAGCCCCCGCAAAAGGGAGAGCAGGAAAGAAGCCTGGGCCACGCCAATGGCAGAAAAGTACACGCAGGTGATGATGTTGGCGCCGGCAAACAAGAATCCGATAAAGTAAACCACAAGGCCTTCGGAAGCGATGGAAAGCAGGGCCAGATTTTTTTCTTCGTTAAAGGCCATGATGATTGGCTCTTGGAAAAAGACGCAAAAAAGATAAATCAAAGGGGCGATGAGGAGGGATAACACCAGGCAGAACCGGTATCCATCGGTTACCTCGTCCCAGCGCCCGACCCCGCGGCTTTGGCTGACAATGGGCTGCATCCCTTGGGAAATGCCGGTGAAGATGGCCAAAATCACCAAAGCAATGTTGGCCAGCACGCCATAGGCGGCCACACCCAAGTTGCCCAACATCCCCAACAGCAGTGTGTTGAAGACAAGAATGACAATGCCGTTGGAAAATTCTGTGACCAAAGAAGAAACGCCCAGGGACAACAGATTTTTCATTCGCGTCCACCGGGGACGCAGGCGATAGAGGCGAAATTGGTTCTTTTTGCGGATAAAATGCAGCGACAGCACAGCCATGCTGAAAATGGGCGAAAACCCTGTGGCCAGCACCGCCCCCAGCATCCCCATGCCGCAGGGGAAAATGAAGATATAGTCGCAGATGGTATTGGCGAGGCTGCTGGAAAGCATGCCGGCCATGGCCAAATTGGGGCTTCCGTCGTTTCGGATGAAGGCCAAAAGCAGGTGGTTCATGAGAAAAAACGGTGCAAACAGCAGTACCACCGTCAAATACGTCTGTGTCATGGAAAAGATTTCTTCATTGGCCTGAAATAACGCTGTGATCTGCCGGTTGGCAAAAAGCCCCAGGCAGACAAACAGCAGGCCGAAAAAAAGCACCAGATAACAAGCCTGGGTAAATAAATCGGCACCGCCGCCATCTCGTTCGTTTTTTTCCAACGAATACCGGGTGGCCGCCCCCATGCCAATCATCATTCCCACGCCATAAATCAAATTATAAATGGGTAACGCGATGTTCAGCGCCGCAAGGCCATTGGAACCCAGCCCCTTGGCCACAAAATAAGTATCAGCTAAAATATAGCAGGAAAGCCCGGCTGTACCCAGCATATGAAACGAAATGTATTTGGTCAGTTTTTGATGCACGGCTTTCATCTTTTGGCCCTCCTTTTTGGATGGAATCAGCAAAAAAAATCATAGCAAGGCCGACAAAAAAAGTCAAGCAAAACGTATCAAGGCAAAAAGAATGGCATACGATGAAGAAAAGAAGAAAAAAAGGGTTGGATATGGGATGGAAAGACAATGGTTGGGTTTATGCTGCTGTTCGGCGGGCGCCGGGATGCTGGTTGTGATTTTTCTCTCCTGGTGGGGGTTTCTTTTGGCAGTGGGGCTTTTGATTGTGGGTTTTGTTTTGATGGGAAACAGAAGATGCAGATAAGAAATGGAAAAATTTTCCTTATTTTAGGCGGAAAAAAACTCTCAGGCCGAAGCGGTGAGAGTTGGTTTCGCTTTATTAGATGGCGCGGGTAACTTTGCCGGAACGCAGACATCTTGTGCAGATATAGATGGAACGAACAGTGCCGTTATCAACAATCTTCACTTTTTTCACGTTTGGTTTCCAGGTTTTGTTGGCGCGTCTGGATACCTGGCTACGGTTAATGCTGATTCTGTGGCCGGTTTGCTGATTTTTTGCGCAAATTTCGCACTTTGCCATTGGGGTTGCACCTCCTTTGTTTCTTTTCCATGACATAACAAATGTATTCTATCAGAATTGCATCCATTTTGCAAGCAGAAAAGAAAAAAAAATAGAAAAAAACAAAATCAAGGGATTTCTACTTTTATTGCAGGTAAAACAATGGTATAATAAAAACAAATAGTCTGCGCAGCTGGTGTGTGCCGTACAAAATGCGGTGCAGCAGGCATTTTTTTATGCGCCGGCAAAAAAGCGAAAGTAACATTCACCTGAAGTAAGAGGAGGGTATGAATATGTCCGTTTGCGTAGAAACTTCCCTTGGCGTTATTACCATTGAAAACGAAGTGATTGCCAGGATTGCAGGCATGACTGCCATGGAATGCTATGGCATTGTTGGCATGGCAGCCAAAAACATGAAAGATGGTTTGTTTCAGCTGCTGAAAGTGGAAAGTTTAACCAAAGGCATCAAAGTGATGGTGGAAGAAAACAGACTGACCATTGATTTTCATGTGATTGTCGAATATGGCACCAACATTTCTGCCATTGCAGACAACATGATCAGCACAGTCAAATATAAACTGGAACAGACGCTGAATTTAGAGGTTGTGAAAATCAACATCTTTGTGGAAGGCGTAAGAGTCGGTTAAGGAGGAACAATCGTTGAGAGTCATCGACGGGGTATTACTAAAGAAAATGATGATTGCAGGCGCAAACGAGCTGAATGAAAACAAACAGCTGGTGGATGCGCTCAATGTATTTCCAGTGCCCGATGGCGACACGGGGACCAATATGAGCCTGACGGCGCTGGCGGCCGCCAAAGAATGCGAAAAAATCACATCCAATCGGATTGACGAGGTGGCAAAGGCCATTGCCAACGGCTCTTTGCGAGGGGCCAGAGGCAATTCCGGCGTCATTTTAAGCCAGCTGATCCGCGGCTTTGCCAAAGGCTTAAACGGCCGGGAAGCAGCTGATACGGAAACATTGGCCAAGGCCGTGCAGCAAGGCGTGGAAACGGCCTATAAAGCAGTGATGAAGCCCAAAGAAGGCACCATTTTGACTGTGGCCAGGGCCTGTGCAGAAAGCGCTCAGCTGCACTGGGACGAGATGGAAGATGTGGAAATGTTTTTAAAACAGATTCTTTCGGACGGCAATGAAATGCTGGCCCAGACGAAGGAAATGCTGCCGGTGTTGAAACAGGCCGATGTGGTGGATGCCGGGGGCAAGGGGCTTTTGTTTGTGCTTTTGGGCGGGCTGAAGGCGCTGGATGACCAGGCAGAAATTTCTCTGCCGGAAGAAACGCTGCCCAAAACAGAAGTATCCTTTGAAGCACTGGGCACCGTTGCGGCAGAAGACATTCAGTTTGGATACTGTACGGAGTTTTTTGTGGAAGAAAAAAATGTGCCGGAAGAAACGGTGGAATCGTTCCGCAATTACTTGTTGACCATGGGAGATTCTCTGGTGCTGGTGGCCGATGAAGAAATGATCAAAGTCCATGTCCATACCAACCACCCAGGCCAGGTGCTGGAACAAGCGCTGACCATTGGGCCGCTCAACGGCTTAAAAATTGAAAATATGCGGATTCAGCATACCAGCAAAATTGACTTTTCCAACGCCAAACCGGTGGAACCAAAACAAAAAGAAGTTGGGTTTGTGTCTGTTTCCATGGGAGACGGGCTGTCGGAAATTTTCCGCAATTTGGGTGTGGACCGCATCATTGAAGGCGGACAAACCATGAACCCCAGCACAGAAGACATTTTGCAGGCCATTGCTGCTGTGCCGGCAAAGCAGGTGGTGGTTTTGCCTAACAACAAAAACATCATTCTGGCTTCCCAGCAGGCGGCCAAAATGACCAAAGACAAAACAGTGTTTGTGGTGCCCACCAAATCAGTGCCGGAAGGCATGACGGCCATGATTAGCTTTGATCCATCGCTGGATGTGGAAGAAGCCGTTTCGTTTATGGAAGAACGCTTGGAGACGGTGACCACTTGCTCGGTGACCTATGCGGTGAGAGACACGGTTTGGGGCGAAAGCACCATTGCCGAAGGCGACATCATCGGGATGTTAAACGGCCAGATTGTTGCTGTAGACCAGGCGGTGGCAGAATGCACCAGGGACCTGGTGGGCAAAGCCGTTAACGACAGCAGCGAAGTGATCTGCATTTATTATGGTGCAGACGTCACAGAAGAAGCGGCCCAGCAGCTGGCAGGAGAGCTGGAAGAAATTTTCGACCAGTGCGAAGTGGAAGTCCATGCCGGCGGACAGCCGTTATATTATTATATTATTTCTGTGGAATAATCCAAAGAGGCTTTTCGGACCATGGGCCGAGGAGCTTCTTTTTTGGTCAAAGGAGGGATATCCTTGGAATGGACAGAGGATGTTTCGGTGTTAAAAAATGTCGGCACCCAGCGATTAAGCCAGCTGCACGCCATGGGCATTGAAACGGTGGGAGATTTGCTGGAGCATTTTCCCAGAGAATATGAAGACCGGCGGCAGAAAAAGACCGTAGATGAGCTGGTGCCAGGCCAAAGCAATACCTTTGAGGCCACGGTGCTTTCTGCGGCAGAAAACATCCGCTATCAAAAAAAGGTGCAAACCAGGCTGAAGGTGGGTAACGACGACGATAGTGTTACCTGCATCTGGTATGGCATGCCCTATTTAAAAAACAGCTTCCAGGTGGGCGAAACGTATGTGTTTACCGGCCGGTATGAAATCAAATATGGCCGCCGCCAAGTTCTTTCTCCAGATTTTGAATCGGTGGAAAAAGAGGTGCTGGAAAACAGCGGAAAAATCATCCCCATCTATCCCACCACCAAAGGCATGAGTCAAAAAATTTTGCGCAAGCTGATGGCCCAGGCGGTGGAAGGGATGAAAGACCGTCTCAAAGACGGCCTGCCCCAATGGGTGCGCAGGCAGTACCAGCTGGCGGAGCGGAATTTTGCCATAGAAAACATCCATTTTCCCCAGGATGAAAACAGCTTTTTTTTGGCCAGACGAAGGCTGGTGTTTGAGGAGCTGTACTTGTTGCAGACGGCTCTCTTTCGCCTGAAAGAACAGGTGACAGAAGGGAAAACCGGCCCGCTGCTGGACGCAAAAAAAGGCCGGGCCGAAATCGAAGCCGCCTTACCCTTTTCCCTCACCGATGCCCAAAAGACAGTGCTAGAAGAAATAGAGGCCGACTTTTCCTCCGGGCGGGTGATGAACCGGCTGGTGCAGGGGGATGTGGGCAGCGGCAAGACGGCAGTGGCGGCAGTGGCCTGTTTTGAAACCATTGCAAACGGCTATCAGGCGGCCTTGATGGCGCCCACAGAAGTGCTGGCAGGGCAGCATTTTGAGACGTTTTCCCAGCTGTTTACGCCTTTGGGGGTACGGGTTGGGTTTTTGCGTGGGGCCATGAAGAAAAAGGAAAAGCAGGCGCTTTTGGAGGACATCGCTTCTGGACGGGTGCAGATGGTCATTGGCACCCATGCAGTAATTCAAGAAGGGGTGTTATTTGACCGCTTGGGCTTTGTGGTCACCGATGAGCAGCACCGCTTTGGCGTCAAACAGCGGGTGCGGCTGGCCCAAAAGGGGGAAAGCCCCCATGTGCTGGTGATGACGGCTACCCCCATTCCCCGGACGCTGGCGCTGATTTTATATGGTGATTTGGATATTTCCATCATCGACGCCCTGCCGGAAGGACGGCAGGCCATTGATACGCTGGTGGTGCCCCCGTCGTACCATGAGAGAGTGTATGGTTTTATAGAAAAAGAACTGAAGGCCGGGCGGCAGGCATACTTGGTTTGCCCATCGGTGGAAGAAAGCGAAAAACGGGAGACAGAAGCGGTGCTGACCTATGGAGAAAAGATTGCAGAGCGGTTTTCGGCCTATCAGGTGGGCATTCTCCATGGGAAGATGAAACCAGAAGAAAAGCAGCAGATGATGGCATCCTTTGCCAAAAACGAAATCCAGCTTTTGGTGGCCACAACGGTGATTGAGGTGGGCATCAATGTGCCCAATGCCACCATTATGGTGGTGGAAAATGCCGAGTATTTCGGCCTTTCCCAGCTGCACCAGCTGCGGGGCAGAGTGGGGCGCGGCAGCGAAAAAAGCTATTGTATTTTGATTTCTGAAGCCAAAAACGCCGTCACCAAAGAACGGCTGAAGGTGATGAAGCGGACCACAGACGGTTTTGAAATTGCAGAGACCGACTTGAAGCTGCGGGGGCCGGGAGAATTTTTTGGCACCCGGCAGCACGGGCTTCCGGTGATGAAAATTGCCAATTTGTATCAGGATATGGAACTTTTGCGCCTGGCCCAGCAGGCGGCCAAAGAAAGCAAAAACCACCGGCTGCCGCCGGAAGAAGAAGCGGCATTTTTGGCCCAGCTGCGCCGCTTTTTCGGTGGAGACGAAATTGGGATTTAGTGCTTTTTTGTCAAATACCTGTTGTCATTTTCCTTGCACTTTGTTATAATAAGCGGTATATTGGATGATTTATGAGAATGGGAGGCTTGTTATGCGTGTGATCACCGGAACAGCCAGAGGGCATAAATTGGTGGCCCCGGAAGGCTTGGAGACAAGGCCGACCACAGACAGAATCAAAGAAACATTGTTTAATATTCTCTCGCCCCATCTTTGGGACAGCTCGTTTTTAGACTTGTTCAGCGGCAGCGGCGCCATTGGCATTGAGGCGTTAAGCCGGGGGGCAAAGGAGGCCGTTTTTGTGGAACAGGCACCCAAGGCCCTCTCTGCCATAGAGCAAAACTTGGCCCATACCAAATTGCAGGAGCGGGCAGAAGTGATGAAAACAGATGTGCTGACGGCGCTTGCCCGTTTGGGCAGTCAAAAGAGACAGTTTGATTTCATTTTTTTGGATCCGCCTTATCAAAAAGGCTTGTATGAGCCGGTGTTGGAGGCCATTGCGAGAGAAAAAGTGCTGAAAGAAGATGGCATCATCATTGCCGAACACGACTGGAAAGAACCAATCACGCAGGTTGCAGGGTTGAAAATCAGCCGTGTAAAAAAATGTGGCATAACAGCCATGACGTTTCTGATTTTGGAGGAAGAATAAACCATGATACGAGCAATTTATCCAGGGAGTTTTGATCCCGTTTCCAACGGACACCTGGACATTATCCGCCGGGCTGCCGCAAAGGTGGACCAGCTGATTGTGGCCATTTTGGTCAACCGAAGCAAAAGCCATTCCCTTTTTACGGTGGAAGAACGGGTGGAGCAGCTGAAACTGGTGACAAAGGACTTGCCCAATGTGACCATCGACTGTTTCCAGGGGCTGTTGGTGGATTTTGCCAAGGAAAAGGATGCGCAAGTGATTATTCGGGGCCTTCGCGCTGTCACCGATTTTGAAAGCGAGTTTCAAATGGCCTTAACCAACCGCAGTTTGAGCCCTAATTTGGAGACGTTTTTTATCCCCACCAGCGTGGAATACCTGTACTTAAGTTCCAGCACCATCAAGGAAGTGGCTTCCTTTGGCGGAGATATTTGCAGCATGGTACCTTGTGAAATCAAGCAGGCATTGATGGACAAATTTAAGAAATGAGGGATTGTGAGATGGACGGAATTGAATCTTTATTAAATGAACTGGAAGACCTGCTGGACCAAAGCAAGGCCCTTCCCTTTTCCAATAAAGTTTCTGTGGATAAAGAAGAAATGTATGAAATCATTGCAGAAATTCGGCAAAACCTGCCAAAAGAGCTGAAACGCTGCACCGAAATGCTGCAGGAAAGAAATAAAATCATTCTGCTGGCGCAGCAGGAGGCAGAAGAAATCAAGCAGGAAGCCAATGAACGGATGGCCCGCCTCATCGACCAGCATGAAGTGACCAAGGCTGCCTATGAAAAAAGCGCCGAAATCATCGACGCCAGCAAGCGGGACGCCAGAGAAATGCGTATCGGCGCCACAGAATATGCAGATCAGATTTTGGCCATGGCAGAAGACAGCCTGAAAAAAATGATGGATCAGTTCAGAAACGAATGTACGGCTGTGGATCAGTTCTTTGAAAACAGCCTCGATACCCTTTATGAAAACCGCCAGGAACTGAGAGGCATCGATCACTGAGCCAATTTGCGATCCCAAGAGATATCAAAAAAGGAAGCGTTCTTTCCATCTAGAACGGCTTCCTTTTTGTGTTTTCAGAAATTATTTTTTAGCAGGTTTCTTATGAAAACAGCTGACTGCAGAAAAAAGCCAGCACAGCAGCAAGAATTCCTTTCAAAAGCAAAGCCAACCCGTAATAAGAAGGACAGGGCAATGTTTTTTGCGTGCTTCTGATCTGCATTTGGGCGGAAAGACCGCCAAAGGAGAGCAAAGCCGAAACGATGGCCATTTTTACCCCATGGGGCAGCGCCAACTGGCTTAAGGCAAACAGCCCTGTGGTCAGCTCGAAAAAGCCTTCCAGGCAGGCAGAAGAGAGCGTTGCTTGTTCCGGCAACAGGGATAGGCTGCGCAGCAGCAGCGGGAACAAGGGAAACAGCATCATGCACCCGGCCACCACCACCATCGTTTCTGCCGCCGAAAGCAAGGCGGCAGAAAACAAAGGCCGCTCTGCCTGGCTTTGTGCCAACAGCGGTTTAGAAACAGGAAAAAACCGCAGCAGCCATAAAGGCAGCAAATTGGCCAGCATCTGGCAGCAAAACAGCTGAACACCCACAAAGGCACTGCCAAACAGTCCCGTGCCGGCCACGCCGATGCAAAAGGCAGGGCTTGGCGCATGGCAAAAGCAAAAAAGGCGCAGGGCCTCGGCTTTGGAAATCAGGTGCTCTTCATACAGCAGTTCCAGCGCAGCTCCGCCGGCGGGAAAACCGGCCAAATGGCCCAAACATAACGGGAAAACGGCCTCGCCCGAAAGGCCAAGCCAGGCCTTGGCAGGCCGCCGCAGCCACCGGCCAAGCCGCTGGGGCACGCCCCAGGCAGAAAAAAGCCCCATGGCTGTCAAAAATGGAAAGAGCGACGGCAGCACCTGCTGATACCAAAGCAGAAGGCCGCGGCGCACCACCTCACAGCAGGCGGCTGTATGGGTGAGAAAAAAACCGGTCATGACACAGAGCAGACCGGTGCGTACGATTTGTTTCATGGTTCCTCCCAACCAGTTGCTTGTTTATTTCTATGCGCCAGGGGAGGAAAAATAGCACGTCAAAGGCGCAAAAGAGGATGGGTAAAGTCCTGATTGGGAGCACGAAACTGGGCAGAGGGACTGCAAAGGGCAGCAAGGTCCGTGGCCAGGCACTCTTGCTTAAGCAGCGTTTTGGCAGACACAGGCAAGGTGGCAAGGGCCTCTTTGACGCTGGTAACGACAGGCAGACGGCTGGTTTGATGGAGCTTGGAGAGGAGAAAGGCAGATTCCTTTCGATAGCCCAGCACCCGCAGATAGGGGGCGCCGCCTTGTTGTTGCAGCTGCTGAAGGAAGGATGTGGTTTGGCCCAAAAGCACATGGAGCAGCAGGCGGGAAAGCTGGGGGCGGCTATAGCGGCGGTTTTGCAGCAGGCACAACAGGTCATCCCAGTTTTTTGCCTGGGTAAAAAGCCGCAGTAGCCGGTGTTCCAACCCTTCTTCCACTTCCAATCGTTCTCTTAGGCTTTCCGGCGTTTGCTGCAGCAGGGCATATTGAAGCGCACCAAAAAGCGATGCCGTGCTGCGAGGAAACTGCCCTTCTTGAAACGCTGCTTGATAGAGCGGAACAAGGGCAGCAGGGACGCCTGCAAAAAAGCGCTCCATCGTTCCTGCCTGCATGGCGCTGCGCAGGGCAGAGGCGGAAGGATAAACAGAAGAAAGAGACTGGCTGTGGTATCCGGCGCCTTGGCGCAGGAGGGGGAACAAGGCAAGGGTGCTTTGTTTTTTCAATATTGCTTTTGTGTATTCCAGCGCCAAAATATTGTTGGGTGTTTCCACAAGAGAAGAACAATCCGGTAAAAATTGTCTGATAGACAGAGACAAAGCAGCAGGGTAGGCCAGTCCTTTGGCCAGTTGTTCCTTTAAAAAATGGGAAAAAGCAGGCGGCTCTTCCAATAAAAAAGAAGCCAGTTTTTTTAATTTTTTTTCGGTGGCATTTTCCACGCCGAAGGAAAGAAAATCAATCAGGCCGCTGTCGATGAGGCTTTGGACGGCTCCAAAGGCAAAAGAAGGCGCTGCCGAAAGGGCAAAAATAGCCGGCAGCTCCAGCACCAAATCGGCCCCGCCCAAAAGGGCGGCCTTTGTTTTGGTCCATTTGTCCATGACGGCCACTTCCCCCCGCTGGACAAAGGAGCCGCTGAGGATGACAACGATGGCCTTACATCCAGTTTCTTCTTTTGTTTTTTGGATTTGATAAGCGTGTCCCAGATGAAAGGGGTTATATTCTGCCACAATGCCTGCCGTTTTCATAAAAGCCCTCCTTTTCTTTCAGTATAACGAAAAAGAAGAAAAAAGGCAAAGGGTTTTCCAGTTACCGGATTCTTACAGTAAAAAAAATTCTTTTTTTTCTTCAAAAAATACAGGCAAAACGGAAAAAAAGCAAAAAACGTCCACAAAATTTTGGAAAAGTATTGTAACCCTCTGGCGGATTGTATATAATAAAAACAGTAAGATGAACCTTTTGCGGCAATGTGGTTCGGTTGCCGGAAAGGACCAAAAAGCATATTTTTTTTATTTATTGTGGGAGGGTTTTTAACATGGATTTTTTGAAAATGATGAAAGACAAGGCAAAAACAAACATGAAAACCATTGTTTTGCCGGAATCCTTTGAAGAAAGAAACCTGCGTGCTGCAGATGCCGTGCTCAAAGAAGGGCTGGCTAACATTGTTTTGGTTGGCAACAAAGAAAAAATTCAGGCCGTGATTCCTGAATTGGATTTGGAAAAGGCAACGTTCATTGATCCTGAAAACTTTGACAAAATGGACGATTTTGTGGACACCTTCTGCGAATTGAGAAAAAGCAAAGGCGTAACCAAAGAACAGGCCCTCAAAACCATGATGGATCCTATGAGCTTTGGCGTTATGCTGGTAAAAATGGGCTATGCAGACGGCATGGTTTCCGGCGCTGCCCACTCCACCGCTGACACACTGCGTCCTGCCCTTCAGATTTTGAAAACCAAACCAGGCACCGAATTGGTTTCTTCTTTCTTTATTATGGTTTGCAAAGACGATACATATGGCGATGACGGCGTGCTGCTGTTTGCTGACTGTGCATTGAACCAGAATCCAAACCCAGCAGAACTGGCCTGCATTGCTGTGGACTCTGCAAGAAGCTACAAAGCTTTCGTTGGCGGCGAACCAAGAGTGGCTATGCTGAGCCATTCCTCCAAAGGCAGCGCAAAACATCCTGACGTAGACAAAGTGGTAGAAGCAACCAAGATTGCAAAAGAAAAAGCACCTGAAATCAAACTGGACGGCGAATTGCAGCTGGACAGCGCTATCGTAGCCAAAGTAGGCGCACAAAAAGCTCCTGGCAGCGATGTGGCCGGCAAAGCCAACTGCCTGATCTTCCCTGACATTGATGCAGGCAACATCGGCTATAAACTGGTACAGCGTTTTGCTGGCGCAGAAGCTTACGGCCCTGTGCTGCAAGGCATTGCAAAACCTGTGAACGACCTGTCCCGCGGCTGCTCTTGGGAAGATATCGTAGCTGTTGTGGCTATGACTGCTGTACAGGCTCAGATTGAAGGCTAAGATACGATGATTTTTGCCGGTACAAGCTTTTGTACCGGCTGTATCCATTCTAAGAAAACTTGTTTAAAGGAGAGAAAAACATGAATATTTTGGTATTAAACTGCGGTAGCTCTTCCCTGAAATATCAGCTGATCAACAGCGACACGGAAGATGTGTTGGCAAAAGGCCTTTGCGAAAGAATTGGCATCGACGGCAGATTGAAACACGAACCAACCGGCGGCGAAAAATTTGTTTCCGAAAATCCTCTGCCAGATCATACCGCAGCAGTGCAGGCTGTGATCGATGCTTTGCTGGATACAGAACACGGCGTGATCAAAAGCGTTTCTGAAATCCATGCCGTTGGCCATCGTGTGGTACATGGCGGCGAATATTTTGCCGGCTCTGTGCTGATCAATGACGATGTGAAAAAAGCATTGGAAGTTTGCTCCGACCTGGCTCCTTTGCACAACCCAGCAAACCTCATCGGTATTGCAGCTTGCGAAACATTGATGCCTGGTATTCCTCAGGTAGGCGTATTCGATACGGCATTCCATCAGACCATGCCAGAAAAAGCATACCTGTATGCCATTCCTTACAAATATTACGAAAAATACAAAATCAGAAAATATGGTTTCCACGGCACCAGCCACAAATATGTATCTTTGGAATGTGCAAAGATGATGGATATGCCCATTGAAGAACTGAAAATCATCACCTGCCACTTGGGTAACGGCGGTTCCATCTGTGCTGTAAGAAACGGTATTTCTGTAGACACTTCCATGGGCTTTACGCCATTGGATGGTATTGCCATGGGCACCAGAAGCGGCAGCGTAGACCCTGCTGCTGTACTGTACCTGATGAAAAAAGAAGGTCTGTCTGTAGACGAAATGGACCGCATTTTGAACAAAGAATCTGGTGTGCTGGGTATCTCCGGCGTTTCCAGCGACTTCCGTGACATTGAAGCAGCAGAAAACGAAGGCAATGAAAGAGCTGCAACGGCTTTGGATACGTTCTCCTATCGTGTGGCAAAAACCATCGGCGAATATGTGGCTTGCATGAAAGGCGTAGACGCCATTGTATTTACGGCCGGCCTTGGCGAAAACAGTGCAACCACCCGCCAGGTGATCTGCGATTACTTAAGATACTTGGGCATCCATCTGGACAGCTACAAAAACAGCTTGAGAGGCCAGGCTGTGGAAATCACCACCAAACAGTCCAGAGTACCTGTTTTTGTGATCCCTACCAACGAAGAATTGATGATTGCACGCGACACCAAAGAAATCGTAGAGAATTTAAAGAAATAATTGACAAAGATAGCGTCAATCGGTATAATAAATTGGTGTGACTGTGGGAGTGATGAAATGAAGGTTAATGTTTCCAAAATTTTAAAGACGGTGGGCGAGAGCCTGGACTTTGAGGTGGAGGGGAACCTTAGCCCTAGTGACATCTATCCTGATGTAAGGGAGTTTCTGTCACCTGTGAAGGTAAAGGGAACTGTTACCAGCCAAAAAGATGGCTTTCTTGTCAAAGGTGCAGGAACAGTCAGCGTGATGCTGCTTTGCTGCCGCTGCTTGAAGCCTGTGCCCACAGAAGTGCATTTTGAACTGGAGGAACTTTTTGCCCTTACAGGCAAGGAAGAAGAAAAAGAGACAGAAACTTTTTCGGGCGATATCATCTGCTTAGATCAGGTGGTGGCGCGCAGCATTTTGACAGCCCTTCCCATGAAGGTGCTGTGTGAGGACAACTGCAAAGGTCTTTGCCCCCAGTGCGGCAAGGACTTAAATGAAGGGCCTTGTGGCTGTACTGTCAGCAACATTGACCCTCGCTTTGAAGGTTTGCGTGCTCTTTTTCAATTAGACAAGGAGGTGTAACAAAATGGCAGTACCAAAGGGAAGAGTGTCTAAGTCTAAAAGAGACAAGAGAAAAGCACAGAGCTGGAAAATCGCAACTCCAACGCTGGTTCCATGCAGCAAATGCGGCGAACTGATGATGCCTCACAGAGTTTGCAAATCCTGTGGCTCTTACAACAAAAAAGTAATCTTAGACGTAGAATAAGAGAAACGAGGGGACAGCGATTGGAGCTGTCCCTTCTGTTTGCCTCAAAAGCGTATGTTTTTTTTTGCAAACATTGCAGTTTGTGAAGAAAAAACGCAATTTTCATTACAACAGACCATTCATTGGAAACAAAATTTTTTGCAGAGAAAGGAGCAGTGCCATGGGAAAGGCTGTCATTGCTGTGGATGCCATGGGCGGCGATCATGCCCCGGGCGAGATTGTTAAAGGCGCCGTAGAAGCGGTGAATGAATTTTCGGCCAACATCATTTTGGTGGGAAAAGAAGATGAAATTCGGCGGGAGCTGAGCCGGTATCAGTATCCGGCCAAACAGATTCAAATTGTCCCTGCATCAGAAGTGATTTCCACAGACGAAGTGCCCACAACGGCCATCCGGCGCAAAAAAGATGCCTCGATGGTGGTTGGCCTGCGCCTGGTAAAAGAAGGAGAGGCCGATGCCTTTGTTTCTGCCGGCAGCACCGGCGCATTATTGACCGGGGCGACGATGATCATTGGCCGGATCAAAGGCATCGAGCGGCCTGCTTTGGGCACTATGCTGCCAACGACAAAAGGCTTTACGTTTTTGCTGGACAGCGGCGCCAATGTGGATTGTAAACCCTCCTATTTGGTGCAGTTTGCCAAAATGGCCTCGGTGTATGTGGAGCATGTGGTGGGGGTGAAACAGCCTTCTGTGGGGCTGGTGAATATTGGAGCGGAAAAAGAAAAAGGCGATTCCCTCTCCAAAGAAACCCATGAACTGCTGGAAGAGACAGAGGGCATCCGCTTTGTGGGCAATGTGGAAGCCAGAGAAATTCCTTTTGGAGGGGCAGATATTGTGGTTTGCGACGGGTTCGTAGGCAATGTGATTTTGAAATTTGCCGAGGGGCTCAGTCTGGCGCTTTTGGGGACGGTGAAAGAAGAGATCACCAAAGGCTGGTATAAACTTGCCGCAGCTGCCTTGTTAAAGCCGTTTCGCCAGATCAAGCATCGGTTTGATGCCGAGGAGGTGGGTGGGGCACCGTTTTTGGGCTTGAAAGCCCTGGTGGTCAAAGCCCATGGCTCTTCTAAGGCAAAAGGAATAAAAAATGCCATAAAACAGTGCGAAAGTTTTGTAGAAAATGATATTGTCATAAAAATACAAGAACAGCTATAATGTATAAAAAACAATATTACCATAAGATGGAGGTTTTCAAACATGGATAAGTCTCAGGTTATTGCAATTATTGCCGAACAGCTTGGTATCTCTGAAAACGAAATCACAGAAGAAACCGTATTTGCCGATTTGGGCGCAGACTCTTTGGACCTGTTCCAGATTATTTCCAGCTTGGAAGAAGAATTTGACATTGAATTTGACAATGATGAAGTGGAAAAAATCAAAACCGTTGGCGATGCCATCGAATATGTGAAAAACGCAGTGGAGTAATCAAATGAATATGACAGATGTATCTGCATTGGAGACAAAGATCGGCTATTCCTTTCAAAACAAGGACTTGTTGACTTTGGCTCTTACCCATAGTTCCTATGCCAATGAACATAAGCTGGGCCGGCTTTGTTATAATGAGCGGCTGGAGTTTTTGGGCGATGCAGCGCTGGAACTGGTAATCAGTAAATTTATTTATCACCGTTTTACCCAGATGCCGGAAGGAGAGCTGACCAAATTGCGGGCCAGCGTGGTCTGTGAAGGCTCCTTGGCAGCAAAGGCGAAGGAAGTGTCGCTGGGAAATTTTTTGCGATTGGGTAAGGGTGAGGAGGCCACAGGCGGGCGCAAGAGAGAATCGGTGCTGGCGGATGCCTTTGAGGCGCTCATCGGCGCTGTGCTGCTGGATGGCGGCATGGAGGCCGTGGAAAATTACATTTTGCGCTTGATGACCGATGTGGTGGAAGAAAAGAAACTGCATTTTCGTGATATGGATTATAAAACGAAGCTGCAGGAAGTGATCCAAAAAAACAGTAAAATACCGCTGGTCTATGAAATTGTTGGGGAAGAGGGGCCGGACCATGGCAAGGAGTTTTTTGCAACGGTGACCCATGACAAACAGTTGCTGGGCAGCGGAAAAGGGCACAGTAAAAAAGAGGCAGAGCAAAATGCAGCCAAAGCGGCGCTTGGTGCAATGTCTTTGGCGTGACGGGGGGGGACAGAGGTTGAAGGCAAGATATATCACACCGGCAGTTACGATTTTTGATGCACAAGGAAAAGTGGATGCAGCAGGCAACTGCCGTCTGTATGACCATTTGATTGAAGGCGGTATCGACGGGATTGTCATTATGGGCAGCACGGGCGAGTTTTGTTTTATGACAATGGAAGAAATCAAGCGCTTGATTGATGTGTTTTTAGCGCACTGCAAAGGCCGCACCAAAGCCTATGTGGGTGTAAGCCGCATGATTGCAGAAGAAACCATTGCCTTGGGAAATTATGCCATGGAAAAAGGCGCCGATGGTGTGATGATTATCAGCCCCTACTATTTTCAACTGCCAGATGATAGTTTACTGCAATATTTTCAGCAGGTGGCTAACGGCATTGCTGGCCCGATTTACTTATATAACTATCCAGAAATTACAGGTCATGGCTTGAAGCCGGAAGTGGTTTTGGAGCTGGCGCAAAGACATGAAAACATTGTAGGTATCAAAGATACCACAGCACTGTTTCCCCATACGAGGGATTTGATCAATTTGGTGCTTCCGGTGCGGCCTGATTTTCAGATATACAATGGCTATGACGAATATTTTGGGCATGTGGCTATGTCTGGCGGCGCTGGTGTCATTGGGGGATTGTCGAACCTGATTCCAGAAGTATTTGCTCAGTGGGTAGCGGCTGTCAATGAAGGCAATTTTGCCGCAGCCTGTGCCTGCCAGCAAAAAGTCAACTGTGCTATGAAGCTGTATCAAATTGGTGCGCCCTATATTCCCATCATGAAACGGGCGCTGAATTTATGCGGGCTTTCTCTTTCGGAAACGGTGCAGCCGCCGCTTATCCCCTGCACCAAAGAGCAGGAAGAACGGCTGGTGGCTTTGATGCATGAATTAGAATTATGTTAAAAAAAGAATGTGCTTGGAAGAGTCCAGGCACATTCTTTTTCTTTTTGTGGAAAAAACACTGGATGGGCGGCAAAACAGCTTAGCGGAAGGATGGGGTGCGTTTTTGGAAAAAGGCATCCATGGCTTCTCGATAATTGGCCGTTTCTGTCAGGTCGGCAAAAGACTGGGTTTCTAGAGCCAGGCTTTCTTCCAAAGAGCAGGCGGCAGCATGGCGCACGGCCTGGGTTGTGGCCCGGACAGCTTCTGGCGCGCTGTTTGCAATGGTCATACAAAACTGTCGGGCTTCTTCCAACAGCTGCTGCTGGGGCACCACACGCTGCACCAGCCCCAGATGCAACGCCTCTTGCGCCGTTATCCGGCGGCCGGTGATGAGCAGATCAAAGGCATTGGCCTTGCCAATGGCCTGCACCAAGCGATGGATGACGCCGTCTGCCGGCAAAAGCCCCAGGCGCAGGCTGGGCAGGCTTAGTTTGGCAGAATCGGCCGCCCACACAAAGTCGCTGGCCAATGCCATGGTAACGCCGCCGCCCAAGGTATAGCCATGGATGGCGCATACCACCGGCACAGGGCAGGAGGCAATGGCATCCATCACCTGCTGCTCCTGCCGGCAGAAATCTACGGCCGTCTGGGCAGTCAGCTGGCTTTCTGCCTTCACATCTCCGCCGGCGCAGAAGGCCTTTTCACCGGCGCCGGAAAGCAGCACAACGGCAATGGTGCTGTCTGTCTGCGGCAGCGATAATGCCTCCACCAACTGCTGCTGCATGGGGGCAGATAAGGCATTTAAACTTTGGGGCTGATTGAGGGTAATATGAAGCAGGTTGTCTTGTTGGCAAATGGTAATCATGAAGGTTCTCCTTTCTCTTCTTCCGGCGCAATGACGTCAATGCGGAAGATTTGCAAAACGTCCGCATCGGGGCAGGAAAATAATAGCTCGCCTTTGTCATTGGCCGGCAGTGTGCCGCCATAGCGGAGAATATCCACATATGGAAAGGCAACGTGACAGGCCATGGGACAAAGCTGCCCACGCTGGGTGTCAAAATCAAAGGAATCCCCAATCCGGTGGCCATGATGGCAGCCTTTGGGGCCACGTTTATCGACGATGGTAAGTCGAATGGCTGGTTTTTTCATCGGCAACACACTCCTTTTACTTATGATACCAAATAGTGCGGCAAAAAGCCGTTGTTTTTCTAACAAATCAAGGAAAATGGAACAAAAATGGAAAAAGAGCAGCAATCTATTTCCCAAGATTTCTGCTCTTTTGCAACTGCTTTGGTTTCCGTGGACTGTGGGATATCTGGCCAAACAAACTGGAAAACATCCAATAGCGGAGCAAAGCAACACGTTCTCAACGGATGAATTTATCAATGGCATCATTCAAACTGGAAAGCGCCAGTTGCTGAACAGCAGGATCTTCTCCGCTATTGGCGTGTATGACACATTCGTTAATGTGGTTTTTTAAAATCAGTTTCCCCAAATTGTTCAAGGAGGATTGCACAGCCGATATTTGAATGAGAATTTCTGTACAGTCCCGCTGTTCTTCCAGCATTTTTTTGATGGAGGTGGCATGGCCGATGATGATGGAAGTGCGGTGAATCAGCTTCTTATATTCCTCTGGTGAATGGGCGTGGGCATGGACTGTTCCATCTTCATGGATATGCATACGGAAATCATCAGATGCTTCTGGGGCAGCCGTGACAGGACTAGGCGTCGCCTTTTTTTTCTGATTACTCATTGAAAACACCTCCCTTTTTGTTTACTATTATATCATAACGAATTTAAATTATTTTTTCAAGTGGTTTTCAAAAATAGTCCTGGGGGTGGGGATATGGAACGGCTCATGGCATATCTGATTCGGCTGATGGAATATAATACAACAAGCGATACGGGAAACGAGGCAGCCTGTGCGGCGTTTATAGAGCAGACACTGAGGCAATATGGCATAAAAACAAAAATTTGGACCAAGGGGAACCAGCACAGCTCTTTGGCGGCGTGGATTCCTGGCAGGCAGAAAAAAACGCTGGTGCTCCATGGACACATAGACACAGCGCCATACGGGGATCGGGCAGGATGGCTGTTTCCGCCAGAGCGCCCCAGCAGAAAAAACGGCTGTCTTTGCGGTCGAGGTGCGCTGGACTGTAAAAGCCAGGTGGCCGTTTGGATGAAGCTGATGATAGAAATACAATGTTCTGGCCAAGTTCCCGAACGGTCAGTGCTGTTTTTGGCCACTGGCGATGAGGAAAACGGCGGAGAAAATGGACTTTCTTATGTTATAGAGCAGTCGGACTGCCTGGATCATAGTTTTTTAGTGTTGGGCGAAGGCGGCGGGTTTCCTTTTCCCTTTCAGGATCAACTGTTTTATACGTTTCAGACGGGAGAGCGGACTGATGAATGGACTGCTGCTCCGGAAGAAGAAAATCCCGTGGAGATACTGGAGGAGGGTATCCGCAAGGGGTATTACAGCGAGGAGGTAAAAGCGTATTTTTCTTACGATTTGAGTGCACAGGGACGCCGGTTAGAGATGGAGCCGCTCTATCGGGGGATGGGGAAAAATTTTTCATCCATGCCGGATACTGCTGTTTTTTCTCAGTATGGTCCAGTGTTTCAAAGGGCGCTTTCGGCTTTTGTGCCAGAGGCAAAACTGATGCCTGTGATTACGCCGGGTTTCAGCGACAACCGCTATTTTCGCGGCCTTGGCATCCCTACCATCGGCTTTTTTCCGCTGGATAGAAAAAACCATTTAAGTGGAATTCACGGCAAAAATGAGTATATCAGTGAGCAGTCACTTTCTCTGGCGGACAAGGTGCTCGGTTGTGCAGTCAATGAGTTAATTTTAACTAAGTAAAAAAATTTCATTTTTATGAAAAAAATTTGATTTTCATATTGACAGAAGAGAAAAAGAGTGCTATATTCAGCTCATAAAAAGAATATCCCCTACGGGGGGATAAGGACTAATCCAAAAGGAGGGACATCAGGCAGTTGCAGATGGAGGATAGGATGAGTTGAAGGAGGCATGACTTATGGGGAAAAAGGATTCTGGTATTAACTTTAGCATGGTTGCATACCCGGCAGCTTGTTTGATTACAATTTTGCTTGGTGCGTTTTTCGATTTTGCAATCCCGGGAACGCTCCCGTTCCGCTTCTCCATTATTCCTTTGGTGCTCAACGGCGGCAAATGTGTGATTGATGCCGTGCAGGCAACCATCACAAAACGGAAGATTACGGCCGGGATGCTGGTGGTATTGGCTCTGATTGGCTGTACCTATGTAGGAGAATATCTCTCCGGCGCCATCACTGCTTTTATGATGATCATTGGCGAAGTGTTGGAAGACTTTACTATGCTGAAAACGAAAAATGCCGTCAGCGAATTGGTAAAACTGGTTCCAACCACCTGCCGCAAACTGGTTAACGGCCAGTTCCAGCAAGTATCCATTAAAGAAGTAAGAAAAGGCGATATCATCCAGGTGCAGGCCGGTGAAAAAATCGCCGTTGACGGTGTCATCACCAAGGGCCAGGCCGCCATCAATGAAGCAGCCATCACCGGTGAATCGATGCCAGTGGATAAAAAAGTAGACGATAAGGTATTTGTTGGTACGTTAAATGAAAACGGCGTCATTGAAATTCGGACTGAAAAACTGGGCGGCGACACGGTGCTTGGTAACATCATCAAGACCGTCAAAGCAGCACAGGATAACAAAGGCAATGCTCAGAAAGTTGCTGACAAATTCTCGGAATTTTTCCTTCCTGTTATTTTGATCATTGCGGCAATCGTATGGTTTGTTACCGGCGAAATCCTCCGCGTGATGACCGTTTTGGTTATTGCTTGTCCTTGCGCCCTGGTGCTGGCAACGCCAACCGTTGTGATTGCAGCCGTTGGTAACGCAGCAAAGAAAGGCGTTTTGATCAAAGGCGGCGACGCCATCGAAAGCGCAGCCAAAGTAACCACCATTTGCTTTGACAAAACGGGTACCATCACAAAAGGAACGCCGCAGGTGGTTTCCACCTTCATTATGGACGGTGTAGACAAGAACGAATACTATAAAACCATTGCTATGGTGGAAAAGAACTCCAGCCACCCCATTGGCAAGGCCATCATGAAAAACTTGACGGCAAACAAATATGTCAATACGGCAGATGTGCCCAATGCGGAATTTGAGATGCTCTTTGGTCGTGGTGTTCGCGCTACTTTGGATGAAAACACCTATGAAGTATCCAACAAGAAATGCCTGGCCGATTTGAAAAATGTGCCGGCAAAAATCCAAAGCTATATCAAAAAAGAAGAATCTTTGGGCCGTACCACCATGGTGGTTATTGAAAACGGCAACGTATTGGGCGGTATTGCAGTAGCCGATACCATCCGCGAAAACGTAAGAGAAACGGTAGAAGAATTCAAGAAACTGGGTGTCAAACATGTGGTTATGCTGACAGGCGATAATGAATTTACGGCAAAAGCCATCTGTGATGAAGCGGGTATTACAGAATTTCGTGCCAACTTGCTGCCGGAAGACAAATTGGAAGCCATCCGCCGTTTCAAAGAACAGGGCGAAGTGGTTGCCATGGTTGGCGATGGCGTTAACGACGCACCGGCTCTGGCCCTTGCCGATGTTGGGATCGCCATGGGTGCTGTGGGTACTGACGTTGCAGCCGAAGCTTCTAACATCACTTTGATGAGTGATAACATTGGGATGCTGCCATCCACCTTGGCCATCTGCCAGAAATCTTATGCAATGATTAAACAGAACATCATCGTCTTTGCGGTGTTTGTCAACATCGCCGGTGTGGCGCTGTCCAGCTTGGGCTTCTTAAACCCAATCGCCGCCGCTTTGGTTCACAATGCATCTTCCATCTTCGTTGTGCTGAACTCCTCCAGAATGTTGTCCTGGAAATATAAAGGCAATGACACTGCCACCATCAAACAGGTGCCAAAACAACAAAGACGTGCAGCCTGATATGAGAAGAGACAGAAAGCGAGGCGACCAATATGCATGAAGGAAAACATGGTATTTTAGATGGTTTGGAAGACATGGATGAATTGTTTGGCTTGGAAGAAGAGCATGAGGCAGAAAAAGAAACAGAGCCAAAGAAGAAAAAATCCTTTTTAGGATTTGGCAAAAAGCAGGAGAAGTGATTGCATAGTAGCTTTCTCAAAATAGAACAAAACCGCGTATCCATGGAAAATGAGGTATGCGGTTTTGTTCTATCCAAAGGGAAAAAACAATGCACGAAATGTGGAAAAAAATGTTTGTTATTTGACTCTAACCTTCGACTGCCGGTTGTCTTCCTCTTATTGTAATTAGTTTATTTTAACTAACTTACAGTCCTATTTTTTGGTTAAAACAACAGAATAAATCTAGTTACAAGACAAAAAATCAATTGTGTATTTTTACTGAACAAAATAAATAAAATGTATTGTTTTATGGCTGTTTTATTTTTTGATTATTCGAAATAACGTATTATTTGGAAAGTAGCACATAAAAACAAAAAAATTAAAACTTTTTTCATGAAAATTATTTACAATTCTGAAGAAACGTGATAAGATGATAACCGTGGTAAGGATATACAAAAAAGGCAAACCGATGGATCAAAAGAGGGGGATGAAAAGTATGTCGAAAAAAGGCTCGTTTATGTTCATTAAAAATGACAAAATCAAAGCTGTTTACTGCCACCGCAATGCACAGCTGGAAGGGCTTGGCAAACGTGTGGTGAAGATGCTTCGCTACTTTGACCGGGATGAATTAGATGCGTTGTTTGACTATCTGATTCCGGTGGACGAAGATACGCCCATGACGCCAGAACAAATTGAGGCATACAAGGAATATATGCCAGAACAGTGCTGGAAAGAAGATTTGGATTGGACCACGGCTTTGATCTACACCAAAGATCCAACGCAGCCAATCATGGATGGGTTCCCGTATTTTGTGGACTATGCAGGTTTCCTTCCTTCCTGGAGAAACCGCTACCGCTACATGATCAACCTGGATACCAACACCTTCCAGGTGGCCAAAGCAGGCTTGGAAGTGATCGGCCAGGAAAGCGAAGAATTTTTCAAAGAAGTGGAATATCCAGATTCCATCGTGCCATATGTTCTGGGTGCTTGGCCGCTGGATGCCATCCCCGATGACTGGATGGAACAGTGCAAAGAAAAATGGGCACATTCCGTCATTAGATGTTCGCCAGAAGATGGAATTATCATTGATGCAAACCGTTATGACAGCGACTATGAAGGCCAGCGGACTTACAGCAAGATTAAATATTATATTGGGATTGAAGGATATTGATATCATAAAGTCAATCAAAAAATAATATTCATTCATTAGAGGAGGCGCTTACTATGCATGAAGGTAAACACGGTATTTTAGATGGTTTGGAAGACATGGATGAACTGTTTGGTCTGGAAGATGACCACGATCACGAAGCAGAGAAAGAAAAAGACACGAAAAAGAAAAAATCTTTCTTGGGCTTTGGAAAAAAAGACAAATAATGTAACAAGAGGCCAGGCTCCTTCTTTTTCATAGATTAAGAAGAAAGCCTAAAGGCTGAAAGAAAACGCCTGATTCGCGCAGCGATTGCGCCAACAAAGGGTTTTACATACAAAAACCGGTGACGACAAAGATTTTGTTGTTGCCGGTTTTTGTTTTTGTCAAGAAGCAGGCGGCTATGAAGAAGCCAGGCTCTTGCCAAAAGGGGCGTCATATCGTACAATGAGAAGACAGACAAAAAGGAATAGGAGAAACGATATGGTAACG
Organism: uncultured Clostridia bacterium; assembly: GCA_944381455.1. Lineage (GTDB taxonomy): Bacteria > Bacillota > Clostridia > Lachnospirales > Anaerotignaceae > Neoanaerotignum. The sequence goes on from CALWLF010000057.1 coordinate 74,191, forward strand.
AAAATTGCAGAAAATATCTATCAAGCACTGGTTCCTTTGCCCAATAATCCGCTGCGGCATATCAATGTGTATCTGATCACGGGAGAGAAAAATCTGCTGGTGGACACCGGCTTTAACCGCCCCGAATGCCGGCAGGCGCTGCAAAGCGCCTTTGATGAGCTGAATATCGCCAAAGCCGATCTTTTTATCACCCATCTCCATTCGGACCATTGCGGCCTCATCTGTCAGTTTGCCAAAGAAGGCTGCACCCTGATGGCAGGGGAAACGGACGGGGAGCTGATCAACTTTGAAGCAGGAAATTTGTATTGGCGGATGCTGGATGATTTGTTCTTGAAATACGGCTTCCCCAAAGCTCATTTTGGCCGTAATACGGACATTCATCCCGGCAGGAAGTATTGCCATCCCGGTCGGGTGGATTTCACTTATGTGGCGGAAGGCGATGTGCTGCACTATGGCGGCTATGACTGGCAGGTGGTGGCAACGCCGGGGCACACCCCAGGCCACATGGGGCTTTATAACCGGGAACACAAAATCTATCTCTGCGGCGACCATATTTTAGGCACCATCACACCCAATATCTGCATTGAGCTGGGTGTGGAAAACCCGCTGCAAGATTATTTGGACAGCCTCAAAAAAGTGGAGCAGCTGGAAGTGGACTTGCTGTTGACGGCCCACGGCACGCCGGTGGCAGATATGGCAGGCCGCATCCAGGAGCTTTACCGTCACCATGAACACCGGCTGGCAGAAGTGGTGCAGATTTTAGGCGACCGGCAGAAAACGGCCTACGAGGTGGCCAAAGACATGACTTGGGAAATCATGTGCAAAGACTGGGACAGCTTCCCGGCGCCGCAAAAATGGTTTGCCACCGGTGAGGCCATTTCCCATCTGCAATATTTGTTCCATCAAGGCGTTGTCAGCCGCATGGAACGAGACGGCATCTATGTATATCAAAAGAAATAGGAGAAAACCATGACTGGACGTATTTTTATCACAGGCGACAAACACCGGACCATGGTGCCGCTGTTTCGCCTGGCGGAACGGGTGGAGCTGGAACAAAACGATGTGCTGCTCATTGCCGGAGATGCCGGCTATGTGTGGAATGAGGACTATCCCTATACCGTAAAAAGCCTGGAGCAGATTTTCCCCGGCATCATTGCTTTTATTGATGGCAACCACGAAAACCACCAGATTTTAAATGCCATGGATGTATCCTGCTGGCAGGGCGGCAAGGTCCACCGGGTGGGGGAACGGGTGCTGCACTGGATGCGGGGCGAAATTTATACCCTGTATGGCAAAACATTTTTCGCCTTTGGTGGCGGTCAGTCGGTAGACCAGGACCGGCGGGAAGAAGGCGTCAGCTGGTGGAAAGAGGAGGAGCCCACAGAAGCAGAAATGGCCTATGGCACAAAGCAGCTGGAAAATCATGCCAAGAAAATTGATTATGTCATCACCCACGAACCGCCATTTTTTGCCAGAAGCCATATTGCCAGACAAAAAGAGTTGGGAGAAAATTATCATTTTCCCCATCTGCTGGAACAATGGTATCGCCAGATGGAGCCGCTGCCCCAGTTTCAAACCTGGTATTTTGGTCATATGCATGTGGACCAGCAGATTACACCAAAACTGAGGGGGCTGTACCAGGACATTGTGCTTTTGGAAACGGGCCAGTCCATCTGGTAACAGGAAAAAAACGAAGATAGGAAAAAACTGGATTATTTTTTAAACCGGCATCCTGTTTTGACAGAAGGGTGCCGGCTTTTTTGGCAGATTGCTTTTTTGTTGCGGCAAAGGCTGGTGATGCTGGTCTTGTTTCGTAAAAAAGTTCTGTTTTTTCAGAGAAACATGCGAATATGTATTTTCCATGATATAATGAAAATATCGAATAGAAGTGATTTTTTATAGGAAAGAAAAATAGGATGCCAATGGTTGATGCTTGATGAAAAGTGCAATATAGTGGGAAGAATTTTGCTGCCTTTTCAAAAAAATTGGATATATCATTACTGTTTAGGTAGCATAATAGGAGTGGCTTTTGTGAAACCCAATCGAAATATAGAACGAGCAACGGAACTGTTGGAAATTTGTTTTGACACATTTTGCATCTATGGTCTGGAAAAAACAAGTATGCAAAAATTATCTGAAGCCTGCGGCGTATCCAATGCCGCTTTGGTGTACTATTTTGAAACAAAGGACAACATTGTCATAGAATCCACGGCCCACTGCATGGCAAAAGTGGAGGATGATTTTATGGCAAAAGCCCCCACCAGCTTTGCAGATATTGAGCGTTTCCTGCGGGAGATGCCCTATCTGACGGCAAAGCTCCATGGGGCAAAATACCGGTTTATGTATCAGGTGTACTCCAGCCCCCAGTACCGGGAGCACGGCAAGGCGTTTTTTCAGGGCGTGAATGTGCGGTATGGGAAATATGCTCGAGAGCTTTCGGCAAAGCTGGCTCTGCCGGCGGAGCTGATCCAGGGAATGACCTATCTTTTTGTAAGAGCCTGTGTCCATTATGCTATGTTTGAGGATGAGGAATATTTACAGGCTCAGTTAAACGCAATTCGTGCCGCCCTTGGGGCGATTGCAGGGACAAAACAGAAAAAGGAAGAGCTTCAATGAGAAAAAGGCTTTGTTCGGCATTGGTCTGTGCGCTTATGATTTTGTCCTGCCTTTTGTCCATGGCCCTTGCCGGCGGAACAGACGCCGCTGGTTATGCAGAAGGGCGTTGCCAACGCCATACGGCGATGAGGATGCCTGCGGCTACCTAGCGGCCACAGAAGAAGCGCCATGCAGCCATGAACACACAAAGGGGTGTTACCAGCCGGTGGCAACATGTGTGCGTGAACATACGGAGGACTGCTATGGCGAAGGCGGCATAGAGCCGGTATGCAGCCATTTTGAAAAAAGCGGCAAGCGAAAGCGCTTTGTCTCAGACGAAACTGCACCCCATTTGTTGGACAGTATGATATGCTGCACCACAAGTGGGGTGTTTTTTGCCAAAGGCATGATAAGACGAAAATCGACGGCGGAGTATAATCATAATAGGACACAAAATACTCAGCTGCATTTTCTTTGCTGCGGCCAGGCACAGCACTACAGCTGGAGGGGTAAAGCTGAAACGATGGAAGCAAGAGACAGATGCGTTTAGAAAAAACAGAAGGAGATAGATTGGATTATATGAAGAAGGAACAAATGTTTGCAATTTTTTGCTGTTCCCCTATACTTTCTTCGGAAACTATGCTATACTCTTTATGGTTTGATCTATGGCACCATGCTGGCAAAACCATGGATTTTTGAAACGTTATGCTGGTCAGCACATTTGGATAGAGTTTGGTTTTGTGTTGCAGAAATAGAGTTTGCTTTTGAATGAGAAAAGAAAAACGGAGGGATTCCATGGAACAGGTGTTCAAAATTCATTCGGCCTATCAGCCCACCGGCGATCAGCCCCAGGCCATTGAAACGCTGGCCGAAGGGTTTTTGCATGGCAAAAAATTTCAGACACTGCTGGGGGTGACCGGTTCCGGCAAAACCTTCACCATGGCCAACATCGTGCAAAAGCTGCAAAAACCAACGCTGGTGATTGCCCATAATAAGACGCTGGCGGCCCAGCTATATAATGAATTTAAAGAATTTTTTCCAGAAAATGCCGTGGAATATTTTGTCAGTTATTACGATTATTACCAACCAGAGGCCTATGTCCCTTCCACCGATACGTATATCGAAAAGGACTCGGCCATCAATGACGAGATTGACAAGCTGCGCTATTCGGCCACATCGGCTTTGATTGAGCGCAGGGATGTGCTGATTGTGGCCAGTGTGTCCTGCATCTACGGCTTGGGGGATCCTTCGGACTATAAAAATTTGATGATTTCGCTGCGGCCTGGCATGGTCAAAGACCGGGACGAGGTGATGCGTCAGCTGATTGACATTCAGTACGACCGAAACGACATGGATTTCCAGCGGGGTACCTTCCGGGTGCGGGGAGACGTGCTGGAAATTTTTCCGGTGATGAACAGCGATAAAGCCATCCGGGTGGAGTTTTTTGGAGATGAAATTGACCGGATTACGGAAATTGATGTGCTGACGGGAGAAATTTTGGGCACCAGAAACCATGTCAGCATCTTCCCGGCCTCCCATTATGTAACGCCGCCGGAAAAAATGAATCTAGCCATCCAGCGCATAGAAGCAGAGCTGGAAGAACGGCTGAAAGAACTGAAACGGGAGGACAAGCTACTGGAAGCCCAGCGGCTGGAGCAGCGGACCAGGTATGACATGGAAATGCTGCGGGAAGTGGGCTTTTGCAGCGGCATTGAAAACTATTCCCGCCATTTGGCCCTGCGGGAAGCCGGCAGCACCCCCAGCACCCTCATCGACTTCTTCCCCGATGATTTTCTCATCATCGTGGATGAAAGTCATGTGACCATCCCTCAGGTGGGCGGGATGTATGAAGGAGACAAAAGCCGGAAGACGACGTTGGTGGAATATGGGTTCCGGCTGCCATCTGCCCTGGACAACAGGCCGCTCAAATTCAGCGAATTTGAATCGAAAATCCATCAGATGCTCTTTGTATCGGCCACCCCTTCCAAATATGAAGCGGCCCACAGCGAGCAGACGGCAGAGCAGATCATCCGCCCCACAGGGCTTTTGGATCCGGAAATCACCTTAAAACCGGTGGAGGGGCAAATTGACGATTTGCTGGGCGAAATCAACTGCACTGTGGCCGACGGCAGCAAGGTGCTGGTGACAACATTGACCAAGCGCATGGCAGAACGATTGACAGACTTTTTGCGGGAATCCGGCGTCAAGGTGCGGTATCTCCATTCCGATATTGACACGCTGGAACGGTTGGAAATCATCCGGGATTTGCGGATGGATGTCTTTGATGTGCTGGTTGGCATCAACTTATTGCGGGAAGGCTTGGACATTCCGGAAGTGGCCTTGGTGGCCATACTGGATGCCGATAAGGAAGGGTTTTTGCGTTCGGAAACGTCGCTGATTCAGACCATCGGCCGGGCGGCCCGAAACGCCAAAGGCCGGGTGGTGATGTATGCCGATGTGGTGACCGATTCCATGCGCCGGGCCATCGACGAAACAAACCGCCGCCGTTCGATTCAGATGGAATATAACGATTTGCACGGCATTGTGCCAAAAACCATCGAAAAGAAGGTCTTTGATGTGATTGCCGCCACCCAGACTGTGGAAGAAAAACAGAAATTTGGCTTTACCAAAGAGCCGGAAAGTATGAATGAAGACGAATTGAAGAAGAATATCGAAAAGCTGAACAAGGAAATGAAAGCAGCTGCCAGAGATTTGCAGTTTGAGCGTGCTGCCGAATTGCGTGATGCCATTCTTCAGCTGAAAAAAGTGTTGCAGGAAAACGAACAATAAGACAAACGAAGAAACAAAACGAGGGAACAAAATGAGTAAAGACAAAATCGTCATTCGCGGTGCCAAAGAGCACAATTTGAAAAATATTGATTTGGAAATTCCAAGGGAAAAACTGGTGGTGTTCACCGGGGTGAGCGGCAGCGGCAAGTCCTCTTTGGCCTTTGACACCATCTTTGCCGAAGGCCAGCGGCGCTATGTGGAAAGCCTCTCCAGCTATGCCCGGCAGTTTTTGGGCCAGATGGAAAAGCCCGATGTGGAAAGCATCGAAGGGCTTTCTCCGGCCATTTCCATCGACCAGAAAACCACCAGCCACAACCCCCGTTCCACGGTGGGGACGGTGACAGAAATTTATGACTACCTGCGCCTTCTTTTTGCCCGGGTGGGCATTCCCCATTGCCCCAAATGCGGCAAGGAAATCAAACGGCAGACCATCGACCAGATGGTAGACCAGCTGATGACGCTGCCGGAGCGCACCAAGTTTTTGCTGCTGGCGCCCATTGTGCGGGGCAGAAAAGGAGAGCATGTGAAGGTACTGGAAGACGCCAAAAAAAGCGGCTATGCCAGAGTCCGGGTGGACGGCATTTTATATGACCTGTCGGAAGAAATCCAGCTGGAAAAAAATAAGAAACACACCATTGAAATTGTGGTGGACCGGCTGGTGATGAAAGACGGCATTCAAAAACGATTGACGGAATCCATGGAAACGGTGATGGCCTTAACGGGCGGGCTTTTGGTGGTGCATCTGGTGGATACGGAAGAAGAGCTGGTTTTTAGCCAAAACTTTGCCTGCCCCGACTGCGGCATCTCCCTATCGGAAGTGGAGCCGCGGCTTTTTTCCTTCAACAACCCCAGCGGCGCCTGCCCCCATTGTGCAGGGCTTGGGATGCAGATGAAGTTTGACCCAGAGTTGGTGGTGCCAAATCCGGCCCTTTCCATCCGGCAAGGCGCCATTACGGCCCCGGGATACAACTCCATTTCCACTGGAGACACCATGAGCCGGGCTTTGTTTGAGGCCCTGGCCCAGAAATACGATTTTTCTCTCGATACGCCCTTTGGGGAGCTGCCAAAAAAAGTCCAGGATATCATTTTTTATGGCACCGGCGGCGAGAAAATTTTGATTCAATATAAAAATGCCTCCGGCTCCGGTTCCTATGCCTATCCCTTTGAAGGGGTGCTGAACAACTTACAGCGGCGTTATAACGAAACCAGCGAAAGTATGCGCCAGGAATACGAAGAATATATGACCAATATCACCTGTCCCGTTTGCCACGGCGACAGGCTCAAGCCGGAGGTGCTGGCGGTGACGGTGGGAGGAAAGAGCATTTCCGACGTCACCCGGTTATCGGTGAAGGAGTTGGCCGGATTTTTTGCTTCCCTCCAGCTGGATGCCAAAGGCACCATGATTGGGGAACAGATTTTGCGGGAAATCAAGGCCCGTATTGGATTTTTGGTGGATGTGGGGCTGGACTATTTGACGCTGGCCCGGTCCGCCGGCACCTTATCCGGCGGCGAAGCCCAGCGGATTCGTCTGGCCACCCAAATTGGCAGCGGCCTGGTGGGCGTGGTCTATATTCTGGATGAACCCAGCATTGGGCTGCATCAAAGAGACAATGACAAGCTGATTCGGGCGCTGAAAAACCTGCGGGATTTGGGCAACAGCTTGATTGTGGTGGAGCACGACGAAGACACCATGCTGGAAAGCGATTTTATTGTGGACATCGGCCCGGGGGCCGGCGAAGGCGGCGGCGAAGTGATGTTTGCCGGGCCGGTGGAAGGACTGTTACAATGCGAAAATTCCATCACAGGCCAGTATTTGAGCGGCAGAAAGCAGATTCCCGTGCCAAAGGAGCGGCGCCCTGTGACAGAGCAGGTGCTGACCATCAAGGGGGCCAGAGCCAATAACCTGAAAAACATCGACGTGACCATTCCTTTGGGGATTTTCACCTGTGTCACCGGCGTCAGCGGCAGCGGCAAGTCCTCCCTGGTCAACGAAATTTTGTATAAACGGCTGGCCAGAGATTTGAACCGGGCCAAATGCAAACCGGCGGAACACGACGACATTTTGGGCATCGGGGCCTTGGATAAAATCATCAACATTGACCAATCTCCCATCGGCCGCACCCCACGCAGTAACCCGGCCACTTATACGGGGCTTTTTGATCTGATTCGTGATGTCTTTGCCCAAACGCCGGAGGCCAAAATGCGGGGCTATCAAAAGGGACGGTTCAGCTTTAATGTCAAAGGCGGCCGGTGCGAAGCTTGCAGCGGCGACGGGATTTTGAAGATTGAAATGCACTTTTTGCCGGATATTTTTGTGCCCTGCGAAGTCTGCGGCGGCAAGCGTTATAACCGGGAAACGCTGGAAGTGAAGTATAAAGGAAAGACCATCAGCGATGTGCTGGATATGACGGTGGCAGAAGCGCTGGTGTTTTTTGAAAACTTGCCGAAGCTGAAAAATAAGCTGCAAACCCTCTCCGATGTGGGCTTAAGCTATGTGCGGCTGGGGCAAAGCTCCACGACGCTTTCCGGCGGCGAAGCCCAGCGGGTGAAGCTGGCCACAGAATTAAGCCGCCGCAGCACCGGGCGCACCATGTATATTTTGGACGAGCCCACCACGGGGCTGCATACGGCCGACGTCCACAAGTTGGTGGAAATTTTACAGCGGCTGACTGAAGGCGGAAACACTGTGGTGGTTATTGAGCACAATTTGGATGTGATCAAAACAGCCGACTACCTCATTGATTTGGGCCCTGAAGGCGGCGATGGCGGCGGAGAAGTGGTGGCGCAAGGTACGCCGGAAGAAGTCTGCCAAAATCCCCGCTCTTACACGGGAAAATATCTGAAAAAATATGTAAACCGGTTGACAAAGGATGGTAAATGATTGTACCATAAATAGGTACGAATTTTTTTGAAACTAGATACCAATCATAAAGGAGA